>JAFSTN010000024.1 GCA_017450485.1 Lachnospiraceae bacterium | reverse complement strand
TCCTTTGCAACATCGATACCAACATAGATCATACGCATGATCCTCCTTAAAAGTATTTGACGCTGTATAGGATCCACAGGGCTCTCTGCCGATGTAACCTCGTTCTACATAAACCGTCATGCGGTATCTAACTGATTAACATTGTGACAAAGAGGCTGTGGTTGGAGCCTCACTTAAACCGTCTATGCGGTAGGTGGAAATAACCAATCCACAGCATCTTCAACAGCATACCCTAACCTGTAGATAAGGTAAAGAATGGGTATGACTATATAATACGAGGTAAGGATATGACACAAAGAGAATTAGAGAATATGGCTCCCACTCCTGTTCCGGCAGGGGCGTATGAAGATACTACCACTTACGACACCGTTTCAAATATGGAGCTAATAAAGAGTTTGGCTAAATCCGGCTCCATAATCCTTATAGCGGGAATGCTAATAGCCTCTGTCTTTATTATTCCCTGCATAACGGCCTATAAATTATTCTGGGCAACGGACATCGACCACAATCCCACATTCTATCGCGGATGTTTCTACTTCGTGATCATTCGGTTTATACTGTTCCTGGCGATTTGCATTGGATTATACAGTTTAATGAAACTGCTAAACGTGGAGAGATTTTATGTAATAGCAGCTATAATACTTATCCCTGCAATTAATCTTGGGTTACACTTCTATGAAAACTGGGTTTATAAAACAATGAATTGTATCAGTACTGTCGAATTTGCCAGTATGCTTGTATTTGCAATCCCTATCATAGTTATAAGCGGGTTGATTGTAGCAATCCTTCCGGTTGGATGTCTCTTTGGGGGATTTAGGTCAAATCACTATTTCTAGAAATTGACACTCTCGGTTTGGTCCTCTGCTACTGCAATAGCGTGTCTATTGTCGTACATATAGATATTTCACCGAACGTCTTTTTTCTTGGTTTGAGAGCCTTATATTATTAAAGGGTCCAAAAAGACACTTCTATTGCCTTCTAAATCCTTAAAAACTCAGTCCATTTCTATGGAGTACGAGTCAATCGCTCTATCGCTATTGTGCGTTCAAAAATATTGGTACGACCATCCTTTATATATCTGCTTTACCTGTTTTCCTGGTTTTAAATACAGTATTGTTTCGTAGGCATGTTTCAACTTAAATACACCAAGCTCTAATAGAAATGCAGTAAGTGAAACGGTGCAAAGAATAGCGAAGCCAGGTGCATCCGGATCTGTGCCCCACAACTTCATTCCTGCATAGATCAAGGTTCCAGACACTAAAACTGGCAAGGAAAATGACTGTAAGGAAAGACACAGAACTTTGTTTGCGCAGAGTCCTGTGTCTTTTTGTGCGTAGCCACAGTTAAACTAAAATACCCAAAATACTCCCGATGCATATATGTAATCTCATACTTTACATCGGGAGTTGATCAATACTTCTATACGATTCACACTGAAGCTGCTCTCAGGCGTTCTATCTCTTGTTTGAGACGTTCGTTCTCAGCCTCGAGAGCATCCCGTTCAGCCTGACCTTCGGCTTTTCCTTTCGCCATTCCTTCGGCTTTTCCTTTCGCCATTCCTTCGGCTTTACCCTCATTATAAGCTCTGATCTCCGGAAGATCCAATACTTCACCACCCATAACATCACCTACTTTCTCACGAGCGTTGTTGTACTTTTCCATGATCTTATATATGACCTTATGTGTCAGCCTTATGATAACACCATGCGATTTTGATGACAACCGGCCGGATTCCTGCTCAGCATCGAGGCGATTTATGATACCCTTATACAGATCTGCCAGTGCTGCGATCCGGTCAGCGTCAGCATCTATATCGTCAAGCTCCATCTTATAGTTGAAGATATAGAACGGTATCAGAATGTCATCACACTCGGTCTCCATAGTCCTGAACGCATCATCATATGCGAAAGCAGAATACAACGGATTGTTTGGTCTTCCTTCTTTGGTCATAAGCAAATCCTCCTAAACGAATGAAACAATGAAACAATACAACAAACTACACCTATTCCATCCGTTCACAGGAGAAAAAAGAGTACTTCCACGAAAACAATAAGATAAACAGCCAACGTCAAAATATACAATCAAAAATGATGGGAATACCGGATGAATGATCCGATGAAGAGCCATACACTCTGTACTGTGCCCGAATGAAATTGTATACAAAGGCTATCATATCTCATTCCCGATGTAAAGTATGAAATTATCAAAGTCCCATGACTGCACCGTACCTACAGCCTATCATGTTCATACAGGTAATCGCACGTATGATAATGCTAATATTCCCAAGTATGTCCATTTATAACACGCGAAAGGTTTTTTCTATGACCATAATAAAACAACCACCTGAGTCTGAAAGCTCCGGTGGTCGTTTTTTAAGGTTTTACTAAATGATCAATTGATCGTGTTACATACTCGTATAACCACCGTCAACAGGAATGACTGCTCCTGTCACGTAGGTAGTCATCGGAGACGAGAGGAAGATAGCCGTTGTGTCAAGCTCGCCCTCGTTACCGTATCTCTCCATGGGTATCATGGTCTTCGCATTAGCCTGGAAGAATTCGCTGTCCAGAGTTTCCCTGGTCAGTGGTGAATAGAAGTAGCCGGGGCATATACAGTTTACGGTGATACCCTTCACACCCCACTCTGCTGCAAGAGCTCTGGTGAGATTCACGAGGCCTCCCTTGGCTGCATGATAGGGAGATGCGGGAGCAACTTTATTTCCAACCAGACCGTACATCGACGCGATGTTGATGATACGTCCGTAGCCGGCGGGTATCATAGCCTTCTTCGCTACGGCTCTGCACATCTTGAAGCTGCCGAAAAGATCGATACTGAATTCGTTGTCGAACTGCTCGTCGGTGATATCCTCAGCCGGAGCTACCGCACCGGTACCTGCATTGTTGATCAGTATATCGATACGGCCGTACTTCTCCATCACCTGATCTATAGCCGCATTTACATTATCGGTATCGGTGATATCGCACCTGATGCCTATGGCTTCCACACCATATGTTTCATGAAGCTCGGCAGCGACCTCATCTATCAGATTCTGTCGGCGCGCCATACATACGACTGTTGCGCCCTGATTGGCCAGAGCCTTGGCCATCTGCACTCCCAGTCCTGTTGAAGCGCCCGTTACGATCGCCACGTTTCCTGTCAGATCAAAGTAATTCTTTGCCATGTTTTCATCCTCCTACATATGTGTATTTATTATTGCATCTTATCCTTCACGATAGCTATGCCTTTATTCAGCTGGTCATCTATGCCCTTGTCATAGTATTTCTCAGCATCGAATTCAATCTCAACATCCGGCTCTATACCCTTGCCCTGTATATTGTCACCGTTGGGAAGATAATACGCTCCCACGGTGAGCTCTACGGCCGAACCGTCGGTAAGCCGGTAAGTATCCTGTACGATCCCCTTGCCATATGTAGTGGTTCCGACCAGTATACCTACTCCGTAATCCCTGACGGCTCCGCTCAGGATCTCCGCAGCACTCGCAGAGTATCCGTTGACCAGTACCACAAGCGGAATGTCTATCGGATCATGGCCTTCGCACATATAGTTGGTACGATTACCGTCGCTGGTCTCCTCCGAGAAGAGGACTCCTTCCGGCAGGAACCGGTCTGCTACGCCCATGACTGCCGTCACCAGACCGCCCGGATTGTCTCTCAGATCCAGGACAAGTCCTTTCGCTCCCTGTGCCTGCAGATCGGAGTATGCTTCGTCGAACTGTTCAATCGTAACATAGTCAAAGCGTGCTATACGGATGTATCCGACCTTGTCCTCCATCATCTCATGAGTAACCGTCTTGGATTCGATGGCACCTCTGGTCACGTCTATATCCAGATAGTCGTCTTCTCCTTCACGGTAAATCTTGAGAGTGACCACCGTCCCCTCTTCGCCCTTGATATAGCTGACCACCTCGTCCAACGACATGTCGTATGTGGACACACCGTCCACTTCCACAACGATATCTCCTGCACGCAGATCGGCCCGCTGTGCGGGTGTGTCATCCATGATACCGCTGAGCATCGGATAACCGTTCTCGGCCAGAGATACATATGCACCTATACCATAATAGACGCCCTGATTATCTGCGATCTCGGCTTCCAGCTCTTCCTTGGAGAAATACTGCGCATATCTGTCATCAAGAGAACCGACCAGGCCGTCATACAGGCCTTCTCTCATATCATCGACAGTCAGGTTACGCTCTTCATAATCATAGAAATGAGTGTCAATAACCGATTCTATGGCCTTGATCTTACTCATGGTCGGGCCATCCAGCGTCTCACCTATCAAGCCGGTATAGGATCTCACTCTGATAAATCCTATCACCCCCACTGCTACGGCTACGGCAAGTCCGATACATAATCCCAGGACAAGGCCGCCGCGGAATGAGGGATTCGTCTTATTATTATCATTGGTAACAGGTTCTGTTATTTCAGGTTGTATAGTTTCAGGTTCCATTATTTCAGATACCCCCACGGGCTCACATAATTACCGTTTTGCCTGACGGAGAAATGCAAATGGTTGCCGGTCGACCGCCCCGTCGATCCCACAGCGGCTATCGTCTGCCCCTTGCTGACGGACTGTCCCTTGGACACATAGAGCGCGGAAGCATGCATATATATGGTATAGATGCCGCTACCGTGGCTGATCATTACATAATTACCCATGCTGGATGAATAATCGGCTGCGACTACATCACCATCATAGGCGGCAAGGATTGAAGAACCGTACGGCGCTGCCAGATCGATACCGTTATGGAATTTCTCCACTCCGAGGATCGGATGTATGCGGTTGCCGTAATCGTCCGAGATACGGGTATATGCAGGGCAGGGCCAGGCGAACATTCCGCCGTTATACTGCCTGCGGTTGGCCTCCTCAAGAGCGGCTATCTCTTCGGCAATGGCCTTCTCCAATGCCTTGATCTCGGCATTCATCTCATTGATGTATGCCTCATACTCTTTGATCTGGGCTTCTTTATCACTGATCTCTGCCGATACGGAGTTAACCTCTTTTTCTTTTGCATCCATCAGCTCGTTGACATTGGCCTGCTCGATCTCAACCGCTTCTTTGGCGGCATCGAGAACTTCTTTCTCGGCCTCATACTGTTCCTTGCATGCGGTGACATACTCGGTCGTCTCTATATACTCGTTGAGCTTGCGCCTGTCATAAGCCGACAGCATCTCGATATAGTCGGCCTTACTGATCATATCCGAAAAGTTACCGGCACCGAAAAGCATATCAAGGTACATATCGTTTCCCGACTCGTACATAAACTTGATACGCTTCTTCATTGACTCATACTGATCACGCTGGACGCGTTCCGCCTCCTCCAGATCCGCTCGAGCCTGTTCTATCTCTGCCTGCTTGCTGTCGATCAGACGATTATACTCGTCTATCTTCATCGTGATATCGGTGAGCTGGGCATCCAGTTGAGTTATATACGCATTTAAGTTACTCTTGGTGCTCTCCAGCTCATCCTTGACACGCTGTATATCGGTCAGGCCGCTTTTTAAGTCCTTGACCTGCTCTTTCGCTCCGGCCAGTTCGCTCTGCTTGGCCTGGATGCTCTCATTGGTATACGTGGCAGCACGCACTTCACCGCCCATGCCTGCCAGCATGGCCGTGATCAGTATCAGGCTTATGCCAGATCGAGCCCTCCGTCCGTCAAACATTCTCTACACTCTCAAATGCTTACGGACCGTAATGATACTTCCGAGGAAACCGATGCCCAGACCTATCGCCAGACTGACGGGAACCAGTACGTGGAAAATCTCCTGTATGGTCAGGAATGTCAGCAGCTGTGAAAGAACCGAAAATCTCTCTATGATGAAGCCGATCACCACATCATACAGGAAGTAAATGAGTGCCAGGGGAATGATCGTACCGATCACACCTATCAGCATACCCTCAACCACGAATGGAGATCTGACGAAGAAGTCCGTTGCTCCTATGTACTTCATGATCTCGATCTCTTCCCTTCTGACAGAGATACCTATGGTGATCGTATTACTGATCAGGAAAATGGATACCGCAAGCAATATCGCGATGATACCTACGGATATATATGCTACCAGCTTGTTGATACCCGTAAGGGTAGTCGCGGTCATCTCGGATTGATTAACACGGCGGATACCGTTTAATGAGTTCAGCATATCGACCAGCTCCTGCTGCCTGGACACATCCTTCAGATATATCTCGTAATGCGCCGAATCGGCAAGCGGGTTCTCGGTGAAGCCGTCAGCGTACTCGCCGAGGTACTCCTCCTTGAAGCTGTCCCATGCTTCCTCTGCACTGATGAACTCCACGTGATCGACGATCTCGGTCTGATTGTTGATCAGATCACCTATGCTCTGGATCGAAGCTTCATCCAGTCCCTCATCAAAAAACACTGTGACACTGACACCGTTTTCCGCATTCTTGATGATATTTTCGAAATTCGCCAGTATCGAATACATGATACCGAAGAGGAAAAGGCATGCTCCGATGGTTGCAAGCGAAGCCAGTGTAAACAGCTTGTTACGGAAAATGTTTTTGAAGCCCTGTTGGAGGGTATAGAAAAATGAATTAATCTTCATCTATGTATCCTCCCTTCTCCTCATCGCTCACGATAACACCTTTCTCGAGAGTGATAACTCTCTTCTGCATTGAATTGACTATATCCGCATTGTGCGTAACCACCAGCACGGTCGTTCCCTGCTCGTTAATATTCTCGAGCAGCTTCATGATATCCCATGTGATCTTCGGATCCAGGTTACCGGTAGGCTCATCACACAGCAGTATCGAGGGCTTATTGACCAGAGCTCGTGCTATGGCGACTCTCTGCTGCTCACCGCCCGACAGGTGTTTGGGCTTGGCCTTGTACTTGCCGGCCAGACCCACGCGCGCCAGAACCGCAGGTACGTTACGGCGTATCTCCTTGTTGGATCTCTGAATGATACGCTGAGCGAAAGCTACGTTCTCATATACGTTTCTGTCATTCAATAAGCGGAAATTCTGGAATACGATACCTATATTACGACGGAACTTGGGTATCTTATGATGACGGATATGATTCAGATCATATCCCATGACATTGATGGTACCCTCGGTAGGGGTCAGTTCTCTTAAGAGAAGCTTGATCATCGTTGACTTACCCGATCCGCTCTCTCCGACAATGAATACGAACTCTCCCGGCTTAACCTTCAGGTTAACTCCGTGCAATGCATGCTGCGCACTGTTTGCACCCGTTGAACTGTCCTTGTAGATCTTGGTAACATTGTTCAGTTCGATAATATAGGGTGATGGTTTGGTGCTTTTTTTCTTTTTCATCAGAATTCAAACCTCTCCATATAATTCATATACTTGACCACCATAAGCGCGATCTTGAATGTAATGGCGTCCTCGAAAACCCTGATATCCAGCTTGGTAGACTTCTGCAGCTTATCCAGTCTGTACACGAGCGTGTTACGATGGATGAACAGCTGTCTGGAAGTCTCCGACACGTTCAGACTGTTCTCAAAGAACTTGTTGATGGTGGTGATCGTTTCCTCGTCCAGTTCATCCGGGCTGAGCCCGTCGAATATCTCCTTGATGAACATCTTGCACAGTGGTATGGGAAGCTGATAGATCAGACGGCCTATACCCAATTCAGAATACGCTATGATGTCCCTGTCGTCAAAGAATATCTTGCCGACATCCATGGCCATCTTGGCTTCCTTGTAGGAGCGGCTTACTTCCTTGATCTCACCTATAACGGTACCGTATGCGACGCGGACGTTTTTCTGTCCTTCCTTCTTCAGATATGCAACGATACCCTTGGTTACTTTATCCAGTTCCTTATCGACATCGCCATCGGACATATCCTTGACAATGATCACGTTATTCTCATCTACGGCGGTTACGAAGTCCAGGTGGTTGCTGCCCATGTAGAGTCTGAGAAGCTCCAGCGTATTGCTGTCCTTGTCAGCCATAGTCTCGACTATGATGGCTACTCGCTTCGCATCCGTCTGGATGTGCAGCTTCTTCGACCGGCTGTATATGTCTACCAGCAGCAGATTGTCGAGCAGAAGGTTCTTGATGAAGTTGTCCTTATCGAAACGCTCCTTATATGCTACCAGCAGCCCCTGTATCTGAAATGCCGCCATGCGGCCGGCCAGATAAACATCCTCTCCGGAACCGGCTGCGATGAGTATATACTCCAACTGCTGCTCATCATGTATCTTGAAGTACTGGTAACCCTGAATCTCCTGTGAGTCCGCGGCGCTCGCGGCGAATTCGGCCGCCGCCGCCCTGCAGTTATCCAGAGATTCCAGTGTGCTCGCAGCGGTATTGCCTTCCGAGTCCATTACACAGAGATCCACTCTGGCGATATTCTTCAAGCCGTCTATAGTATTTTGAAGAATCTGGTTTGAGATCATGCTATACCTCCTTATACCTGTCCAGCCTGATCCTCAGGACCCTGCTCCTGACGAAGTCACATATCCCGGTCATAACCCCTTTAGCCCGGATACCCGATATCGGCATAGTGTCCGGCAAAGCCAGCCATATTCCGACATTTATCATACTCGATGCTGTTCCCAGCCACTCTGACAGATCATGATAGTCCGTATGACTGATGATCATGGCGGGAGCGATCCTGTTGATGCTGTTGATCTCATCCTCCGGGGCGGATCCTTCTCCGAAAAGGATGATCTGACGGTGAGCGATATTCAGGCCAGGTGCTATATCCGACAACTGCGCTTCCAGCCTGTCTATGGCCTCGTCGCTCTCTCCGACCAGGGCGATCGTCCTGCCGCCGTCAGTCATGGTGTTCAGCACATCACGCAAAAAAATACGCTCATCTATCTGAGTTGCTCTCTCCCGGTCGCATGTACCTACAGTTTCCAGAAGATATGAATCCGACCACTCCGTAACCGCAGAGGATCTGAGCAGGTTCCTGATGCCGACATCCGTAACGGCGCGCCTGATAATCTCATAATCTATATATGTGATCACATCCAGTGCACTGCTGCGCAGAAACCTCGACGTACACCCGAGAGATTCCTCAACGCTGCGATCCTGAAGTTTGATCCCCAGCATTGTGACATTTTGCATAATAAATATGCCCCCAATATGTTCACATTATAACAAAATTACAATGCACTTTCAACAAAAAGGGGGCATACGAATATATAGGTTTTACTAATTATTCTATTGTATATCGGATCAACCGCTTATCCTGATGGCAGTTTCGGTTTTAACGACCTTCCCTTCCTTCATCAGGCGTCCGACCGCACGCTTGAATTCGTTTTTACTCATGCCTGTATGAAGCTTGATGACCTCGGGAGTGGCTTTGTCCGTAAACGGCAGAACTCCGTCGTATGACTCTATGAGCCTGTAGATCGCATCGGCATCATCATCCATCTGTTCATATGCTTTGCGTCGTACGCTCAGATCCAGCTTACCGTCCTCCCGGACCTGTATGATTCGGGCAGATATATCTGCCCCGAGTGTAATATTGCCGTAACACTCTCTGCGTGGTATAAGCCCCTGATACTTATCATCGACCGCCACAAAGATACCGAAGCGCTCACTGTCCTGATACGCTATTCCACGAACCGTATCCCCCACGATGTAAGGGCTTCCGGTCTTCAGGTACTTATACACATTCATCGTAGCACAGAGTCTCTCGCTCTTATCCAGATACAACGCTACCAGTACCCGGTCGCCGGCATGCAGCGTATAAGTCTGCTCGGCATATGGCAGAAGCAGATCCTTCTCAAGTCCCCATGACAGGAAAGCACCGATCCTGCTGACCTCAGCCACCTCAAGTCTGGCAATTTCTCCGAGCTTCAGCAGCGGTGTGCGCGTAGTTGCTATGAGTCTGTCCTGAGAGTCCTTATACAGGAAAACCTTTATTTCATCGCCGACAGCCGCTCCATCCGGAATCTGTGCGGCAGGCAACAGGACCCTCTCCCCTGCACCGGCATCCTGCTCGTAAGCAAGATAGGCTCCGTGTTCGAGAATCCTGACTGTCTTAAGCGTATGTGAAGTTCCCGGAATCAGCTTCCTGTCCATATATCACCCTCGCCCGGTGCCGCTGAATTCAACGATCACATATGGATTCATATCCGTATCGGAAAGGACAACCGTATACAGGTTTTCCGACGGTTCCACGGAGAGATACGGCATGATGATATCACCGAGATGCGCACTGGCTCTGTACTCTACACGTATCTGTGCAGCCCTGCGTCCCTCAGGGAGCAGATCCTCTGCCATTGATACGTACTGTCCGTTGTTGACATGACCGTTGGAATCCAGATTATGATACTTGACTTCTATGGGGTCACTTACAGCCAGAGATTCGGGTATGTGTATCTTACGGGGTGCATAATCCATATCCATCCGCTCATCGAGCTCATATGCATTAGCCACCTCCGGAATGATCCTGGCCAGAGTCATCTTCTCTGTATCTATAAAGGACCACGTAGAGTTTGCATAAGCCAGCAATTCTCCATCGGGAGTCTCCATACGGAAGTTACGAAGTCCCATAACACCCTTGAACTGATACGGCGCCGTACCTACCCGGACTTTCTCGTCCAGCAGCGGATAACGGTTGACCACTATCTGCCACGATGAGACCACCCAACCGTATCCGAGCCTGCGAAGTGCCATCAGACCCACTCCGGCTTCCTCGGACTGCCTCGTGCATACATCCTGAAAGTAATCTATCATCTCGGTGATCCTGATCATGCGATCAGGCGCAGTCTCACTGAACGATACCGTCTTATCAAGGTAGAACATCACGCCTTCACCGTCACCTTCCTGATAACCAGAAGAGACGCAACCATCAGGATGATGCCTAGCGGCAGGCATATCAGCCAGTTACGAATGAATCCGGAGAAAATGTATGCTACAAACGATATGCCCGCTGCCGTAAGTGCATAAGGCAGCTGCGTCGATACGTGGCGAATGTGATTACACTGTGCTCCCGCACTGGCCATGATGGTCGTGTCGGATATGGGTGAGCAGTGATCACCGCAGACAGCTCCAGCCATACATGCGGATATGGCTATGATCATCAGCTCATTGCTTAAGTCCGCGCCGAATACATTGACCACGATGGGGATCAGGATGCCGAAGGTTCCCCACGAAGTACCGGTAGCAAAAGCGAGGAACGCACCAACAAGGAATACAAATGCCGGCAGGAAACTCATGATCGCCCTGTTATCTGCGATGTTTTCAACCAGACCCGCAACATATTCCGCCGCTCCGAGTGAATCCGTCATAGCCTTCAGTGTCCATGCGAAGGTCAGGATCAGGATGGCCGGAACCATGCTCTTGAATCCTTCGGGAACAGCATTCATGCATTCACTGAAGCTAAGGACCTTTGTAGCCAGGAAGAAAACGATCGTGATAACGAGTGCAACCACCGAACCGTATACCAGACCCACCGAAGCATCCGAATTGGAGAAGGCATCAATGAAGCTCTCGCCTTCAAAGAAACCGCCGGTATAGATCATACCTATGACACAGCACACGATGAGTGTCACTATAGGCAGTACCAGGTGGATGACCCTGCCCTTTGAAGATACGGGCGGATTGGGCTGATCTTCGGCGCCGGTCATACCGGCAGCGACCTTCCTGTCCTCACCGTTGCCCTTGTAATCGTTCAGCTCGGCATGTCTCATGGGACCGAAATCAAACTTGCCGTATGTCAGTGTCAGCATCATGGCTATAGTCAGAAAAGCGTAGAAATTGTAAGGTATAGCCCTGACAAAAAGTGTCAGCCCGTTTGCACCGTCTACGAAACCGGTAACTGCCGCCGCCCATGAGGATATCGGAGCTATGATACATACGGGAGCCGCAGTGGCATCTATCAGGTATGCCAGTTTCTCACGCGATATCTTATGTTTGTCCGTCAACGGCATCATAACCGATCCTACTGTCAGGCAGTTGAAGTAGTCATCGATGAAGATCATAACACCCAGAAGTATAGTGGCCACCTGAGCACCGATCTTGGTCTTCACATGCTCTACGGCCCAGCGGCCGAAAGCAGCCGATCCGCCGGCGCGGTTCATAAGCATGACCATACTGCCGAGGACTACCAGGAAGATCAGGATACCCACGTTCCATCCGTCGGACAGCTGGCCGATCATTCCATCCACAAATACATGCTCCATGGTACCCGTGAAGCTGAAGCCGGAATACAGCAGGCCTCCGCAGATGATACCGATGAAGAGTGACGAGTACACTTCCTTGGTGATGAGGGCCAATGCTATCGCAATGATAGCCGGAAGCAATGACCAAAATGACTCTGTAAACATATGAAACCTCCTAAATTAAAATGATGCGTTATCCAGCATTCATTCTCTGTTCAAATTCATTGCCGGGCATGGGTTTCGCATAGTAGTAACCCTGAATCATATCACAGCCCTGCTGTGCCAGGAAGTCAACCTGCTCCTTGACCTCCACTCCCTCGGCGACCGTACGCATATGAAGTGCCTGCGCCAGACGTATCGTCTCGGATATGACTATCTCACTGCGGTCTACATCGGAATCGCCGCGGAAGAAATCGGCATCCAGCTTAAGCACATCCAGCGGCAGATCCTTGAGCGAGTTAAGCGATGAATAACCCGATCCGAAGTCATCCATTGATACGGCAAATCCGTATGACTTGAGCTTGTTGATGGTGGATACGAGAGCCTTCTTGTCATCAAAGAATGCGCTCTCGGTCAGTTCCAGCTCGATCAGTTCATGCGGTGCGCCTTCGGAGTCCACTATATCACGGATCTGTTCGGCCAGGTCTTCCTCGACAAAATGCGCCCTGGATACATTTACCGATACGGGTACGCATTTATATCCTGTGTCATACCATCTCTTCTGATCCCTGGCCACATGACGGATCATATAGTGGTCTATCTCCGTGATAAATCCGTTTTTCTCAAAAATGGGAATGATACGCCCCGGGGGCACGAAACCAAACTCCGGAGACTGCCATCTGATCAGAGCTTCCGCACCGGTAAGCTTATCATCGGCAGGGTTATACTTGGGCTGATAGTAAACTACGAATTCTTCATTGAGAAGGGCGGTCATCTGTCTTTCTCTTACCCTGTCCTCCCATATCTGCTCCTCTACCATCTCATCAGTGAAATATGCGATGGCAGATCCATCCGTCTCATCAAGAGTAGCACGTGCAGCGCAGGCGTTGTTATAATCGCGCTCAAGGTCGATGGGACAATCGTGAGATGCATTATTATGATGCTCAGAGCATGCGTCCAGATACGCTACGCCTATATGAAAACTGATATTGTGTGCCGGATCTACGCAACTAAGCTGACCCAGCAGATCATTTAATCTGTTCTGCAATTTCTCATTGCTGTCGGCTTTTACAAGCGCAACGAAATGCGCCGAAGCATAATGGGCGCTTAGTTCACCGCGTCCCAGCCACATCTCAATGACCTGGCGGACGGTGGCCAGCTGCTTCTCGCCCTCGGCCACTGAATGGCATACGCAATAATTCCTGTACTTGAAAAAGACAATGTCAAGTACGGCATAGTGATTTCGCGCATTGCTTCTCCTGCGCAGTATCTGCTCGCCCTTCATCCGGAAGTATATCCAGTTATTGCCGCCCGTGGCCTCATCTCCAAAGACGAGCTTCGTCAGTCTCCTGCGGTTCCGGATACCGAGGATCAGCCTGATCAACATGAATATGAATACCAGCATAAACACACCGGCCAGTACTCCGGCTACGACACCGAGAAACATCAGATCATTCTTATCGATATCCAAAGTGGATCGGCCGGCAAAAATACTGCCGTCCACGGTTTTCACACCTATCCAGAGAGGAAGCTTGAACGTATCGGGAGCATTGATCCCGATGACCATATCCGGGTTTAAGATATTCGGCATAAACGAGCCCATATCCAGTGTAAGGGTATCCTCATCTATGCTGAACAGCTGAGACTCCGTATCGTGATATACCACAATATCCAGAAAACCTCCGTCACTGATGACCTTGATCGGATGTCCGATCCCGGAGCAGGTATTCTTTCCGTATGCATATACCATCCGGTCATCATCGATCACCACGTAAGCGCGGTCCTCTCTGTCCAGCCTTTTGAGCTCTTCGGTCATGCCGCTATCATACATATGAGCCATATAAGATATACGGTCATACTCGGCTGATATCCACGATTCCAGAACGTATTGAAGCGCGGCACTGGTCAGAATCGCCAGTGTCACGACCATCACGATCGACAGGAACAGCGTGACCAGCATCCCGGACCATGCATAGCTTTTCTTGAGTTTCTTGAGGGCCTTCACATTCTTACCGGTCATTTCACTACCTCACACAGAAAAAGCAACCATAGTAAGCAACGCGCACACAGCCACAGCTGCGATCTGCGCCTTTTTATACAATACCACAATCGCGATGATCTCGCGAACAAACCCGTTCGGCCAGAAGTACCACTTCGCACGGCTTGCGAGTCCCTCCGCATTCAGCCCGGCCTTGCGGGCCAGCATGCCACTCCTCAAGACATGGAAATTCGTCGTGATAAAAGTGACCGCAGCTCCCGGGGCCTGTTTATCTATGATCTCCTTGGAGTAAACGAAATTCTCATAAGTATTTCGAGATTTCCTTTCGGATAATACCTCATAATCCTCGGCACTGTGCGAGATCAGGTACATGGTCATGGCCGACCCCTCACTCATGATCTCGTCCTCACCCTGTCCGCCGCTGGGAATGAACCGTACCGGTTTGCCCGTAGCTATCTCCTGCTCCCATGCGAACCTGATCGCCCGGTTAACCCTGTCTCTGAGCAGGGGGAGCAGGTGTCCGTCCTTACCGATAGCACATCCGAGAATGATGACAAACTCATTATCCAGTCCGGGCTTATGTCTGGCGGCAACAGAGCACATAACCGATATGGCAAAAATCGTGCACTCCGCATAACAGGCGAGCAGCGAAGTAAAAAGAGTCGCTCTGCACAGTATATTCATCAAAATGCAGGTGATCCCGAATGCCGCGCCCAGAAATCTTTTCAGCCGGAAACCCTCATGTATGACCAGTGACAGATCCGTGATCACCAGCGATACAGTCTGCAGTATAACCAGTGGAAGTGTCCAATACAGAAACATGCCGGGATAGTCAAGGATAACCCTGAGGGTATCCCCGCGTCCCGACATGATACATACGATCAGATAAGGGATCATAGGTAAAATCCAAAAAGCCAGACTGACTGCGATGATGCTGCCGTATGAGCAAATCAGATCCCATTTCCTGTTCCGCATACGACAGTCTTATCTGCGCTTGCCGAAAATGCGGAGCAGTCTGAGGAATATATTGATGAAGTCCAGATACAGACCAAACGCCCCGGACAAAGCCAGAACACTTACGTTTTCATCATTTGCGTAATATACTCTCTGCTTGATCTTCTGAACATCATAAGCCGTCAGGCCCACGAAAATGGCAACACCCACAAGTGATATCACGAGATCAAACACGGTGCTGTGAAGCAATAATACATTGACCAGTGATGCGATGATGATGCCGATTATGGCCATCATGCAGATGCTTCCGATCGAGGACAGATCCTTCTTCGTGACCAGACCGTATACCGCCATGACTCCGAACATTCCGGCAGTCATCAGGAATACGGCCCCCACGCTGGTCAGGTCATAAGCCCAGAAGATGATACCGAGTGTTGCGCCTGTCAGATACGAATACAGTGTAAAAAGAATCGCGCTGAGAGCAACATTGTTCCTGCTCATAGCAACATTCGAAGCTATCACTATGGCAAGCTCCGCGCCAAACAGGATCAGGATGTTATATCTGCCTCTGGCAAGCCAGCCCGCCATCAGATCGGGAGCGGTAAAAGCGGCTATCGCGGTGACCGCAAGTGCAGCTACCATATACAGGAATGATTTCGCGATCACTTCCTGCTGAAGGAGCTCGCCCACCTGACCAAACCGGCCGTAAGGCTGCTCATAGTCCGTATTATTCTGTACATATTGATCGTTATAGTTGTATTGATTTGATTCCATGAAAAAATCCTCCCCGGAACACAGTCTATTGAATGATGTTGCCATACCGGTCCCGAATCATAACACCGTCAGTAAGCAGATACATATCCCTGCCGAGTACCAGAGAAATATAATCCTGCGGATTCATAAGCGGATGGTCTGAAAGCACGCCTCCACCAAAGATGACCGTGCTGTGTACATCGGATCCGGCTGTGATGGGCTTGTTGTTTGCATGTGCCAGTTCTATCGCCTGAGGATCCCACACATCACTCCGGTGTGCCTTGCTCAAGGGATTGGTATGTGTGGCATTTACACCCTCAAGCCCGTCGGCATATTGAGGGAAAAGCCGAACCTCTTTGATATAGAACTCTTCCCGGTAAGGATGCGCCTGTATGACCATCCCGCCGCCCGAATGTATGATATCCAGCTGCTCGGGAATGGTAGCATCATGAAGCTCCGGATGATCGATCATCCACTGAGGAGTGATACCGTATATCAGAAACTCCGTAGCATCGAATCCGGCTTCATATCCGAACCATACCTTGAGCCCGTTCTTATCGCCCCAGGCTTTTGCGTGCTCGTAGCCCTGCGCAAACCGGGTTACCCACTCACTCCAGGGAAGTGACCTGTCTATGGCAGTGTTTCCGCCCCAGGCATGATCCGTGACAAATATCCCGTCATATCCGGCTTCCTTACAGGCTTTCGCCATCTCTTCGCCGGGACAGCGCCCGCAGGCACTTGCCTCTGAAGTATGAAGATGGGTTTCGTATTTGTACTTATAATCCGAGATGCTGTCAGACATTTCGCTTTACACCGTATACTGCGACAGATCCGAATTGATCTCGTCCGAATACTGGTTCAGGTTCTCGGAGATGCTGGTTATGTTCTCGGTCTCCGTTCGAAGCTTGCCGCTCTCGGTTACGATCGTATTACTCAGGTCGAGTACCTGTGTAATGCTGGATGCCTGCTCCTGAGTAGTGGCTGCGTTATTGGATGCCACATCGTTGATCTTCTCTATGCCGGAAGCGATCTCGCCTATACCGTCGGTAGCCTTTGCTACTTCCTCGTAGATGGTCTCGAAGGATTCGTTTGCTCCGGATACGGCGCTCATACATGCTTCCATATCGCTGACACATATCTCGGCCTTGTGGCTGATGTCAGATATGTTCTTGGTGATGCCCTCTACCAGCCTGCGGATCGTCTCGGTAGCCTGTGATGACTGATTTGCCAGAGTACCTACCTCTGTTGCGACAACTGCGAAGCCCTTACCCATTTCACCAGCTCTGGCAGCCTCTATGGATGCGTTGAGTGACAGCAGATTGGTCTGGCTTGATATAGCATTGATCGTATCTGTGATACCGGTGATCTCCTCAACGGATTTGGATGTATCCATGATCAGCGAAGTGAGTTCGTTCAATGTCGTATTGAGTGTGCCGACATTTCTCGTCATGCTCTCCATCTCCTCGCGTCCCTTTGAGGATGCGTCCATAGTCTGGTCGCAAAGACTCTTGACGCTGTCCGCCTTCTCTGCGAGCTCACTGGATGTGGCAGCCAGCTCCGTAGCGGCCTGTGCTATATCCTCGATGGACGTATTCATGTCGCTGAGGGTAGAGTTGAGGATCTCAATGGATTCGCCCTGAGTGTTATTTGCATCCGACAGTATATGTGAGATGTCGAAACACTCTCCGGCACGGCTGTTCATGGCTCCTGATATGCTTGCCAGACTGTTAAGCGTGGTCCTCATCTTATCTATGAATTCATTCAGGCTCTCTGCAAGCGTGGTGATCTCATTATTGCCCTCGGGTGTGATCTGTACCGTGAAGTCTCCCTTGGTGATATCCGTGATTCTTTCCGTAATGGTAGCAACCGGATTGAGTGCTTTGTTCAGGATGAGGTACAGCAGAACCGAAAGTACTATCAGCAACAGGATCGCACTTGCAAATGTAACATACATAACTTTCAGGATACTGTTACTAAGCAGCGACGACGGAACCGCACTTACGATCGCCCATGAGGTGCCCTCGATATCGGTGGCAGTGATCATCCTGGCACCAGAAGCGGTCTTGACTGTAACCACCTTCTCTCCGCCCGCGGTTATGTCCATATTAAGGGTATCAAATACAGTTGCAAGGCCTGCCGCAACGGGATCGGTGGTGTCAGCCAGATTCTGTCCCACAGTCTCCACCACATTGCTGATAAGGATGTCTTTGGTATCTTTATTGACAATGTAGTATTTTGCGTCTGACGAAATGGACCTGAATGCAACAATCTTCTCGGCTACCTTGTCGAATTTGATATCACTCGAACGAACGACTCCGTCCCTGATCATGATGGCACACGCCAGACAGGTCTTGCCTGTGGATGCATCAACATAAGGCTCCGATGAATATATAGCTCCGTTCTGGGCGACAGCTCCCTGATACCAGGGTCTGTCGGTAAATACAAACGTATCATCGGGTATCCATCCGGAACCGTCAAGGAATTTGCCTGTATCCCCGTATGCGAGATAAATGTCCTGTGAATCGGGATCCAGCTCAGTGAGCTTCAGCAGCATGGCAAGAGCATCATCATAGGACAGCTCGGGAGTATTCCTCATGATATCGGCGGTCTGTCCGACTCTCTCTTCTATACTGCTCCACCAGCTATGTATCTCACTTGCATATGTGGCAGATTCCCTGGCAAGTATATTGTTTGTCAGCGACTGGATATTATCCGATGCCAGTTTGATGCTGATCTGTGTGATTATCACTATCATGACAGCAACATAGATAATAACTTTGGTGAGAAGTGATTTTTTCAGCGATTTACGTTTTTGCGTCTTCATTGTATCCATCTCTCCTTGTTATAAAGATTTGTATGACAAATTACAGTATAACATTTGCCGGGCAAAAAAAAACACACAAACTGCACATATCCGCAACTATCTCATATCAGTCTCATGAGCCGGCAGTTATCTATGCCCTCCTCCCAGAAGCGGGAGAGCGGACGCTGTTTGACATTGCAGACTATGGCTGAATTCATCGCTCCATGCCCGACTATCAGGACATCGCGCCCGCACTCAAGCTCCGGCTCGGCCCTTTCGCGGAGAAACTCAGCGGTCCTCGCCATCAGTTCGGCGATGCTCTCTGCTCCCGCCGGCGGATCTGTGTACTTCTCGGGAGTCTTAAAGAAAACATTGACGGGACAGTCCGATATCCCGAAGCTGTTTTCAACCCCCTCATATATGCCGAAGCACATTTCCTTCAGACGGTCATCATAATATACGGGAATGTCCCGATCCCTGAGCAGTATCTCAGCCGTCTGCTTCGCCCGGATGAGCGGTGAACAGAAACAGATATCGAAACGTATATCCCGGTATTCCGATCGAGCCTCCTCGGCCATCGCACGTCCTTCATCATTGAGCGGTACGTCCGTCTGTCCCTGAAGCTTATGCTTTATATTCCAATCGGTTATTCCGTGTCTGATAATATACAGCATCCAAATCCCACTCCGAATACCGGATTATTGATCTCAACTCCTTTAGGTTTATCTATACCCCGGTTGTGTACTCATCAAGAAAATGATGTCGTACACCGTCTTTTTTATACGCGATCACAGTGTCCAGATTCACGTTTTCAACACTCTTGAATATATTTGATTCGATATACGGATTGTCCTTTTTAAGCGCGGCTATCAGCTTCTTGGTCTCCAGACGCTTGGAGGATGTGGTCCCGTCCTCGTGACATGTCGAGCAGGTATCGGTGAAATGACAGGCACATTGAAGAAAGTGCAGATCATTATAGTCTCTCCAGGCACAGATATCGCTCTCCCTGACCAGATACATCGGGCGGATGAGCTCCATGCCCTCAAAATTCGTGCTGTGAAGCTTGGGCATCATGGTCTGTATCTGCGCTCCCTGCAGCATGCCCATCAGGATCGTCTCGATCACATCATCATAATGATGTCCCAGGGCGATCTTGTTACACCCCAGTTCTTTTGCCTTGCTGTACAGATATCCTCTGCGCATCCTCGCACATATATAGCAGGGATTCTTCTCTATGTTATCTACCGCATCAAAGATATCGCTCTCAAATACAGTGACCGGTATTCCCAGACTCTTTGCATTACTCTCTATGAGTGCTCTGTTATCCGGATTATATCCGGGGTCCATGACCAGATACTCAAGCTCGAAATTACACTGCCTGTGCTTCTGTATCTCCTGAAAAAGCTTGGCCATGAGCATCGAATCCTTGCCGCCCGAGATACATACGGCTATGCGGTCGCCCTCTTCTATCAGCTTGTATGTCTTACATGCTTTTGCAAAAGGAGTAAACAGCTGCCTGTGGTATTTCTTTTGGATGCTTTCCTCTGCTTTTTTCTGTTTATCTCCCGGCACAACGGGAAGCTTATTTAATTCTTCGCAGGTGATTTCCTTCATAGGAGTTCTTTACTGAGCTTCTCGCCTAATGCTCTGTATTCACTGACAAAAGCTTCCGTGCCCGTTTTTATCGTATCGGTCCTGCCTTCTCTTCCGGCCGCCTCCAGATCCCTCGCCATCTCATAGAGATGCAGAGCTCCGATGGACTTGGACATGCTTTTTAATGAATGAACGATCAGAACATAGTCATCCGTACGGTCATCTTTCAGGGCTGCTTCAAGCGCAGCTGCTTTTTCCTCCACGGATTCCGCATAGGTCTGCAGTGCAAAAACATAATCCTCCACATCACCGCAGAATTCCAGGCCCTTCCCGGGATCCAGTTCCTCCATGTCACGAACAGCCTGCGGTATCTCATCCGTATCATCCGGAGTGATGTCCTGCGAAACCGGCTGAACCTCCTCGGAAATGTCTGACGCTGCAGGCATGCTTTCCTCCGGAATATCACCCAGGAATCTGCTCATCGTCTCCTCCATATCGGAGATAACGACAGGTTTGGACAGATATGCCGTGAAGCCTTCTTTAAGAAGTCTTTCCTGATCACCCATAGTAGCGCTGGCCGTCAGAGCTATGACGGGGGTGTGCGCCATTTTTTCCGGATACTTTGCCTGAAGTGCGTGAAGGGTCTCTATGCCATCCATCAGCGGCATACGGTAATCCAGAAATACCAGATCATAATCGTTCTCACCGCATTTACGGATGCACTCATCACCACTCGAAGCGGTATCTATGATCATCCGGCTGCGTTTGAGCAGACCCTTCATCACCTGAAGGTTCATCGGCATATCATCCACTACGAGTATATGTCTGCCGGGGGCGGTAAAGAACCGTTCGTCGTCACCCGTGTTTCTTCTGACCGTGTTTCCCAACGGCTTGTAATCCCCTATCTTCTCAGGATCGCATATTCCCTGCCAGATACTGAAATAAAAGCGTGAGCCCTGCCCATAAAGACTTTCGACCTGAAGTTCGGAATCCATCATATGCAGGAGCTGTCTGGTTATCGAGAGACCCAGTCCGGCCCCCTCTATGTTTCTGGTCCGGGATACATCCAGTCTGTCAAAAGGAACAAACAGCTTATCCATTTCTTCCGCGAGTATACCTATTCCGGTATCCGCAACCGTTATCCGGAGTCTGGCTCTGCTGCCTTCATCGTCAGTTTCCACACGCTTGACTTCCAGAGACACTTCTCCTTTTTCCGTATACTTCACGGCATTGGTCAGCAGATTGGTGATGATCTGCTTAACCCTCAGCTCATCTCCGATCAGCCCCTTCGGGATCGAACGGTCGATGTCAAACGACAGTGTCAATCCCTTGGCCTCCGCCCGGAAACGCACCAGATTATACAGATCATCTATCATATCCGTCGGGAAGTAATTCTCTATACGGAGCTCCATTTTGCCGGCCTCTATCTTGGAGAAATCCAGAATGTCACTGATGATGCCCAGCAGACTCTCGCCGGCGTTACTGATATTATCCGCATATGACAGAATATTCTCATCAACACTCTCCCTGCGGATCATTTCATTCATTCCCAGGATAGCCGAAATGGGGGTTCTGATCTCGTGTGACATGTTGGATATGAATCCGGATTTGGCGCGGTTTGCTTCTTCCGCAGCCTGAAGGGCATCTTCGAGTTCCTCGCTTTTCGAGGCCAGCTCTTCCTGCATGGCAAGCTGTTCCTCCAGCTCCTGCTGTCTGACACGGTTCTCCGTCTCAGACACCTCGTGTTCCAGTGCTTTTTGGGCTGCCTTTCTCTGCTGTATGAACAACAGGGTGAACATGCCGATCAAAACCAGCGCTGTCAGAACGGACTGAATGGTACTGCGGGCAATGATCGATCGGGATATCGAGCTGATCTGTTCGCTGATTATGCTCTCCCGGATCAGATATGTCAGCATCCATTTCGTACCGCGAACGGGAACATAATAGAGAGTTTCACCGATCCCGTTATAAGTAAAGGATACTTCTCCGCTTCTGCCCTCATCAAAATCCCGGACAAGCTTCTCCAAAGAATATCCCTTTTCATATTCCGCATTCTTCATGGCCTCGAGAAGGTTGTCCTCGCTCGCAAGACCCCCCAGGACCATATTTGTCAGTGCAACGCCATCCGATGTGTATATATTACAGAAGGTCGTATTGTTATTGGATTGAATGGATACGTTCCTGAGCAGATTATCCATATCGATCTCCATAAAGGATACGACCAGTGTATTGCCTTCGAAATCGAGATTATCCACCGGGAGCGCTATAACGACTTTTTTATCATTGCTGTGAAGATTCTTGACAGATATCTCGGGCTCGGTCAGATTCATATAATCTATGGAATACTGGTCGATATCAGACCTCGTTCCCCTGGATGTATATATTACCCCGTTCGTGTCAATAAATGCGAATTTATCCAGCTCATAGAGCTGCTTTATCCTTAGCTGGTAATTGCGGAGATTCTCCACACTGCTCAGATCGCTCTCATTCAACATACCTACCACGACATCCATGTCCCTGATGTAGTCCTCAAGTATGGATGAAACCACCTGCTCTCTGCGGCCGGCCAGTTCGCTTAGGTACAGAAGACTGACGTTCCTGACTGCCGACTTGGTATCATTGTTTGCAACTCTGCCGAGGCCGATGGTACCGATCGTCAGTATGACTGCGATGACCAGGCCGCCCAGTACAGCGATCGATATCGGATTGATCCTGTGTTCTTTATCAGTCTTCATGCATCACATAGTCCTTATCTTCATCTATCATCCGGAGCATTATATCGGCAAATACAGGGTCGAACTGAGTACCCTTGCCCTTCTCTATCTCTGCCCGGACCACCTCCTGCGGCAATATGTCCCTGTAACTCCTGTGGCTGGTCATGGCATCATAAGCGTCGGCTACCGAAATGATCCTGGCCTCCTCAAGTATCTCGTCGCCTTTAAGTCCGTCGGGATATCCTTTTCCGTCATATCTCTCATGGTGCCATCTTGCTCCTATTGAGAGCTTCGGCATTTCTTCCACCTTCTTCAGGATCCTGTCTCCGATCTCGGGGTGAACCTTGATCGCAGCATATTCCTCATCGGTCAATCTGCCTGTCTTATTGATTATCTCATCCGGCACACCTATCTTACCCACATCATGGAGCAGTCCCATCATATAGATGTCGTCCTGCTCCTTCTCACTGTATCCGTATCTCTTGGCGATCTCCCTGGAATATGTCGCCACTCTGTCGGAGTGTCCGTTGGTATATGTATCCTTTGCATCTATAGCCGCTGCCAGCGTCTGAACAACATGTCTTGACAGGCTCTCACACTCGGCGGAACGAGCTTCGATCTCCTGTGCCATGGATCTGTGTGTACGGTCCAGTTCGATGATACGCTCCACACGATGCAGCAGCACATCCGGGTAGATGGGTTTACGGATGAAATCTTCAGCCCCCATCTGAAGCCCCTTCATCTCTGTCTCATCAACGGTATCCCCCGTCAGAAAAACGATCGGGATCCTGCGCTCCATACCGGGTTCCGCCTGTAGGCGCTTCATGGTCTCGAACCCATCCATCGGCTGCATGTAGATGTCCAAAAGGATCAGATCGGGTACATTGCCCTTTACGAGCAGGAAATCCAGCAGTTCCTGTCCGGAACTCAGTTCGGTTACTATATAATCGCGTTTTCTCAGAATACGGGATACTGTTTTTCTGTTAAAAGCCTCGTCGTCAACAACAGCGACCCAATTCATATAAGTCATCTCCCTTCGCATAAGGATATCACTATGAATTATACTTAATACGCGTGAATAAAACAATTGTTCTCTAAGCAAAGACTCCTCTATAAAGTGGACACCTCGGGAGTTGAAATGGTATACTGAACTGGTTGAAAAGTCCATGTAAACAGAAGGAATGATCAAGTATGGAAAAAAACTCATCCCGGGTGCTCATCATAGATGACCTGCCGGTCAACAGGATGATACTTTCGTCGCTTCTTGCATCGAGAGGTGTAATGTCGGATCAGGCCGATGGAGGATATGCCGGTCTGGATATGGTCCGCAGCAACGACTATGACCTGATCCTGCTGGATCACCGTATGCCTGATCTGGATGGAGTGGACACTCTCATCCGGATGAAAGAGATATTTAAGGAGCAGGGCAGGAGTATACCGGTCATCTGCCACACCGTGGAAGAAGGCCGCGATAATATCAATCTCTATAAAGCTGCGGGATTTGCGGATGTACTGATCAAACCCGTAACTCCCGAACAGCTCTCGGAGCTCATCCTTACATATCTTCCACAGCTGAATGATACGTCCGGGTCCGGCGAAGACGGCGGTCCGGATGCGGATACCGGTTCGGATCCCGGCAGCGGTTCAACGGTATATCTTGACGACAACGCGGTAAAGGACGAACTTGATAAGCTTCCTCTATGGCTGAAGATAGTACCTCATATCGACTTGAATGCGGGTATCAGAGGATGCGGCAGTGCCGAGGACTATGTTGATGCGCTCTATGTTTTCCGTTCTTCCATAAACGACAAGGCTGACGATATCGCATATTATGAGGAACAGAACGATTGGAATATGTACAGGCTGGCAATTCACTCTTTGAAGAGTATGTCATTGCTGATCGGTGCCAAAAATCTGAGCGAAATGGCAGCCGAGATGGAAAAATGTGCCGATAAAAAGGACTACAACCGGATCAATGAAAAGACTCCCGAGCTGCTCGCAGAGTACAGACGATTCAATAAGCTTCTTGAGCCGCTGATGGAGGATGAAGATATCCAGCAGATCATGACTGATGCGGCTGATCAGGCCAAAGAGACTCCGAAAGAGACGGTTGCCGCAGATCACAGCCGGTCCGTACTCTTCATCAAATCAAGCCAGGGAATAGTCGCAAAAGGAATCGAGAAAAACCTGAGTGACGGCGGATTTAACGTTGTTTCGGTCCCGGACAGTCCCGACGCGATCATCAAACACAGATTTGATACCGATATTATCGTATACTATCCCGAAACATATGATGATTCACACATCAGCATTACGATGAATCTGCTGGGGGAGCTCTGTCAGGACGATTCCAAGCTTCTGTGCCTGACCGGCGATGTAAATGATATAGAGCTGGCTATGGAATCAAAAGGTGCCGGAAGAGTCACCCATACATACCCGAGGCCGGTGGAACCTGCCGGATTCCTGGATGATATGGAGTACTATTCCGAGCTCCTCAGTGATTACCATCGTGTAAAAACGATCTTCGTTGTTGACGACGATCCGGATTACAGATCGGTGATCGAGAGATGGCTTGCACCTCATTACAGTGTGTCCGGATTCAGCGGTGCAAATGAGATGATGAGCGGGCTGTCGATGGTTAAACCTGACCTGATACTTCTGGATTACGAAATGCCGGAAATGGATGGATACGAACTGATGGGAAAACTCCGGAACGATCCCGAAACACGGATGATCCCCATCATATTCCTCACAGGAAAAAATGACAGGGATCATGTCTACAGCATTCTTCACTATAAGCCTGACGGATATCTCTTAAAAACCCTATCTAAAGATTCTCTTCTCGATTCGATAGACAGGTTTTTTGCGGAATCACTTTTCAGGATGTCGCTTCATCACGTCATTGATGATACGGAGTAATCCGGTCCTCCCTTCCGCCTTGGATATCACACCCGCAGGAGACAGTTCTTTAAGAATCGTCTCCGACTCACTGTCTTCTATTCCGGTCCTGAATATGACCGGGATATCTTTTGTGGCATCATCGGACGCAAGCGCGCGGAATACCGCAGGTCCGTCCATTCCGGGCATCGCATAATCAAGTAGGATAAGATCGGGCTTTGCGGCTTTAAGCATATCCAGTGCTTCCGGACCGGACGTGGTGCATATGGTTTCATGACCGACCTTAACTATCCACCGTTCGGTCAGTCTGATCATATCCGCATCATCATCTACCAGCATTATCAGGCTCATAAGTATCCTCCTTCATCCTCTTCATCGTTACCAAGTCCATAGTACAATATCTCATTGTATCCGGCATTGGCTTCTTCGGCTTCTTTCTTTGCATGCCACGCATCTATGTCGCTGCGGATAGCCAGCATCTCATCCACTATCAGTTCTTCACTTCGTGGTTTAACATAGTTTAAATATGCCAGCATTCTTTCCATTGCCTTTGGACTGCCGAGATGTATCGCGATCTGTTCACCCAGTGCTTCGGGAAATCCCAGATGCTTTATGGCCGATACGAGACGGGCTTTTGTCATCGCCCATTCGCGCTGAACTTCACTCATAATTATACCTGATGTTCTCAATCTTCTCCAACCAGATGCACAGTCTGAAATGTATGCCCGGTCGACGGCAGAAACTTTTCCACTACATCGGATGTCTTCATCTTCAAGCTGGATGTACATACACAGGGATGGCATCCCAGATAATCTCCCTCAAGCACATCCTCATCTATCAGCAGATTTACCTGATGATCCTTATCATTCATCAGGCCCATGATGCTGACCGCTCCGGGCTCTATGTCCAGATACTTAAGCATATCCTCAGGATCTGCAAACGACAGCCTTGAAGATCCTATCTGAGCAGACAGTTCCTTGGTCTTGAACTTCTTGTCACCCGGCATCATCAGCAGATAAAAACAGGTCTTCTGACGATTACACAGGAAAAGATTCTTGCAGATCACGACTCCGAGTATCGCATCGATCTCATTACAGGCCTCCATATTGTCGGCCGCCTCATGATCCGTCCTTTGATATTTGATCCCCAGATCATCCAGATAATCATATGTGCGTACTTCCCTCGGCAGTCTGCCGGTCATATCCTGCGGTCTTCCGTCATACAGTTCCATTTTTTAATCGCCTCCGGTAATTATTTTTTCGTAAAGAATGCGGTCAACGCCCTCGTTACCTGATCCAGATGCCTCGTATAACAATGGTCGTCTCCGGCTATGGTTATCAGTTCCGCATTCTTATATAACTCTGCCGCTTTAGGAGCTATCTCATAAGGTACGGCTTCATCGTCATCACCGTGTATGATGAGGACGGGCCCGTTATATCTGGCTATCTCATCCTCCACGTGTATGGTCTGTGCCACACGTATATAATCACCGCCGAGCTCCCAGTCATCGGTTGACGCTATCACTTCGGGGATATGCAACGGATCAAATGAGGTTCCCAGCACAGTTCCTTTTCTGGCATCATCCGGGATCATCCATGCCGGAGAAAGGGGGATGATCGCCCTGAAATCATCGGGACACATACCTCCGATGAGCATCGTGAGCAATCCTCCCTGTGAATGTCCGCACAGATACAGGTCTGTCACATAGTCCAGATTCCTGGCATACTCTACTACCGACAGAGCGTTGGTAACCCATTTGTACAACGTATGCTTCTTGAACTCTCCGTCGCTCCCGCCATGGCCGTACATCTCCGCACGCAGGACTATCACACCGGCCTCGTTTATGGCTTCCTGTGCGGCTATGATATGTTCCTCTTCCATATGCCCGGTGAATCCGTGTATCAGTATGCACAGCGGTCCCTTTTCCACACCTTCCGGGAAGTCCAGCTTCGCGTGAAGGCGGATCCCGTCACTGTCGATATAAAAATCTTCTGTTCTTATGTTCATTTACATACCCCCTTCAATATCCGCCTCTGAACAAGGATATCTTTTCCTTAACCACCGCCTTCATGGCATCGATCTCATAAGACATGATACCGCTCAGAGCAGAGACCCCATTACTGATGGCTTCCCTGACAGCCCGCCTGAAATCCTCAGGCTTAAGGACCTTGCCGGGACCTTCATTATCTCCCACATGACCAAGTTCGCCCTCCACGGTCACATCCCAGCTTCTTAAGTGCCAGTCCCGTATTGGCTACGCTTCCGCCGGTATGAACATCTGCGCGGTCCATGTCGATAAGCTTCCCCGGAACCAGTAATGATGAGTAATCCGTTCTCCTTCAGCCTTCAGTTATTGCCCTTCATGGACAGTGATATCCTGCCTTTTTTCTCATCAACATCCAGGACCGTCACCTCTACAATATCTCCGACCGATACCACCTCCAGAGGATGTTTGATATATCTGTCTGCCATCTGAGATATGTGTACGAGCCCGTCCTGGTGAACGCCTATATCCACAAAAGCACCGAAATCAATAACGTTCCGGACAGTTCCTTTCAGTTTCATTCCGGGTGTAAGGTCCTTTAAGTCCATTATGTCCGATTTGAGAATAGGCTTGGGCATATCTGCTCTGGGATCTCTGGCGGGTTTCCTGAGTTCTTCAAGGATATCCTTAAGGGTTATCTCCCCGCAGCCGAGTTCGCTTGCAAGCTTTTTAATGTCCGTGTTTTTCTCAAAAGCCGTAATCGCCTTATCATCTCTGATCGAGCATCCCATACGGTTGAGCAGTTCACGGGCTACCGCATATGATTCGGGATGAACGCTTGTCGAATCCAGGATTTCTTTTCCGCCGTTTATCCTGCAGAAGCCGGCACATTGCTCATATGCCTTGGGGCCCAGTTTGGCGACCTTCATGAGTTCCCTGCGATCCTTGAACTTTCCGTGTTCTTCGCGGTAAGTCACGATGTTTTTGGCTATCGTATCCGATATGCCGGAAATATGAGAAAGCAGGGATGCCGAAGCCGTGTTTAAGTCAACACCCACTTTATTTACAGCATCCTCAACCACGCCATCCAGAGCTTTCCCAAGTTTCTTCTGGTTCATATCATGCTGGTACTGGCCGACTCCGATGGATTTAGGATCGATCTTCACCAGTTCCGCAAGCGGATCCTGCACGCGTCTCGCGATGGATACTGCGCTTCTCTGTCCCACATCGAAAGTGGGAAATTCTTCACCGGCCAGCTTACTGGCCGAGTATACGCTGGCACCTGCTTCGTTTGTGATCACATACTGTACGTTCTGACCGGGGATCTCCTTCAGCATATCGGCCACGATCTGCTCGGATTCTCTGGATGCGGTTCCGTTTCCTATGGATATGAGTGTGATACCGTACTTACTGATGAGGCCTTTAATGATCTTCTTAGTCTCATCAATCTTATTGTGAGGTGCTGTGGGATATACGACCACCGTATCCAGGACTTTGCCCGTATCATCCACAACTGCTGTCTTGCACCCCGTTCTGAACGCCGGATCCCATCCCAGCACGGTACATCCGGTGATCGGCGGCTGCATGAGGAGCTGGTTCAGATTCTGTTCAAATACTTTTATCGCACTGTCTTCGGCCTTTTCCTTAAGCCCGGCTCTGATCTCGCGCTCTATAGAGGGGCCGATCAGTCTGGCATAGGCATCCGCACATGCCGCATGAATGACAGGTGTTGTGTACTTATTGTTCCGGGCAGCATACTTTTTATCCAGATAAGAGATGACCGGGGTGTCTTCGACCTCGATCGATACCGAAAGAACGCCCTCACTCTCACCTCTGTTTATGGCCAGTATACGGTGTCCGGCTATCTTCCTGACCGGCTCGGAGAAATCGTAATACATGGTGTATACGCTTTCTGCTTCCGGATCTTTTGCCTTGGTTACGATCACGCCTTCCTTCGCGGTAACAGCACGAATATGTTCCCTGACCGCAGCTTCATCCGAAATACGCTCGGCTATGATGTCTTCGGCACCGGCTATCGCAGACTGTATATCAAGTACCTCCCTCTCCGAGGCTTCTTTTATATCAGCAGGTGAATCCGATGCGGGGTTTACCGGTCCGGTAACATATTTGGAAGCTTCATCCTCCACGGGCTTATCGGTGGTCTGTGCGAGTATAAAGTCGGCAAGTGGCTCGAGCCCGCGTTTCTTGGCTATGTCCGCGCGGGTTTTGCGCTTCTGCTTATACGGTCTGTACAGATCTTCGACAGTGACAAGCTTCTCTGCCGCCAAGATCTGCGTTTTAAGTTCACCGGTCAGCTTGCCCTGCTCTTCGATGAGCGATATGACTTCTTCTTTTCTGGCTTCCAGATTGCGCAGGTATTCCAACCGCTCATTTAAATCCCTGAGTTTTGAATCATCGAGGCTTCCGGTCACTTCCTTGCGGTATCTGGAGATGAAAGGGATAGTGTTCCCCTCATCTATCAGCTTGACGGCCGCCTCAACCTGCCATTTATCACACTTTATCTCTTCCGCGATTATCTTACATATATCCATATCTTATCCTTTTTGACCCCCGGGGACGGAGTCAATGGTTCATTTTCTCAACAGCAGTCCGGTGACATCAACACCTATGATCTCTCCTGTGATCGTATCATACGAGACGGTTGCTTCCGTGATGATAAAGTGTTTGCCTCCCTGATCAAAAACAAGCGGTTCGGCAGCATCGGAGTCATATGTGTTTTCATAATCATCCGCTGTCATGATCCGTATCAGTTCTTCTGCATCAAATATATCAAAGGAACGTTCTTCATTGCCATAATAACCGATCGATCTCCTGTATATCGGAATACTGTTCATAGGAGCGGATTCATCAACATACCGTCTGTTCTCGAACGCGGTGATGCTTTCATATCCGTCGACAGACAGTTCCATTATCTCGCATGAAAATCTGCGATAATCCACCGAATCATAATAATCATCATTTCCGGTGCCGGACGAGGTGTTCTCTTTTATAAATTCGAGCTGACTGTCTGAATAATGCTTTTTCAGGTAAGCGTTTCCGTTATCCATCCCCCGCAGATAATCGTATGCCGAATACATGCGTCTCCTGGCAGTGGACGTCAGATCCCCGGTGTCGTATTTCAGGTACCTGTTCAGTGTAAGAGTCTGTGTGATCTTCGGAAGCGACAGCATATTGCTTCCGGGGATAAATGTAAGGAGGCATACCAGTGCTGCCATTACGAGCGGAATGTATTTAATGGTGTCCCTCCGAAGTGCATACCAGACTATATATGCGATCTCAAACGCGATAAAGACCATGCCCAGATATCGGGATTCCGTCAGTCCGTACTGTCTGATCCTGACAACAACCGTATAGATCTGCAGTATTATCAGCGGTGCGAACACATATGGCAGTATCCGGGATATTATCTCAAAAACCCCGATTGTCTTATCGATATTCAGATACGCCAGAGGTATGGAAAAACAGAACAGCGCAGTCAGTATACCAAACACGCTGTTTGACGGAAAATCCTGTAGTACCAGTATCTTAATGATATAGAGATACACGATCACATAGGCCGCCAGTGACATTCCGTACAGAACATATCTGAAAAGTACATTGGTGAACTTAGGGATATCTTCAAGACTTTCGGTCACGGTAACGATAGCCGCACCGCCCAGATAGAGACCGGTCACCAGTACGGCCAGCGGAGGAAATATATCTTCAAAATCTCCGAACAGAAGCTCAGTGAATACAAACGTGAGAACGATAAGTCCTATGTTGACCACACTGTAGACAACGCTGATAAGGAAGCCACCGGATATCAGTCCCATGATATACTCTCCGAACGAATACTTTTCTTCCAGCTTCCTGAAACACAGGAACACGGATATAAGGAAAAGAATGATAAAGTATCCCGCCGCATACATGATCAGATGAGATTCACCCACAGCGGATTTAATGTTCCTGCACAATACTCTGAAAATACAGGATTCTGTCAGCGCGCCGGCATAAATAAACGTAACTATAGCTACAGGAACGGTAACGGCAAGTTTGATCCCGATGTTTTCTTTTTCAACCAGGTTTTCCAGCAGAAATGTGGCAAAAAGCACCATGATCAGCCATACGATCAGATGTATCCATACCTCGTTAACAGTATTTTCGTTTGATCTTATCCAGCTTATGCCACTTAGGAATCCGTCGCAAAGCGCCATCATAAAGCCGCAGAACGTAGCCGCTACCAGAACCGCAAAAGTAAACGGGTGAGTCTTGCTTAGCGTCTGCGTATATCTGAATGTGTTTTTTACTCTGTCAATTAATTTCATCGTATTCATCCTATATGACCCTGTGACTCCGTCCCCGAGTGTCAGAATCCCATGTTTTCTTCTTCGACTTTGCCCCAATAGTCTGTACCCTCGAGTTTATCTGCTGTCCCTTCCATGTCAAGCACCTGTCTGAACTGTGTTTCATACAGTTCTTTATATATTCCGTTTAAGTCAAGCAGTGATTCGTGGGTTCCGCGCTCTGCGATAACGCCGTCCTTGACTACCAGGATCGCATCCGCTTTGAGGATTGTAGACAGCCTGTGCGCGATGACTATACTTGTCCGGCCCTGCATCAGCAGTTCAAGCGCTTCCTGAATGGCATTCTCGGATATGGAATCCAGCGCACTCGTAGCTTCATCGAGGATCAGTATCCTTGGATCTTTAAGTATAACTCTGGCTATGGACAGACGCTGTTTCTCACCGCCGGAGAGCTTCAGTCCCCTGTTCCCCACGACGGTGTCATATCCGTCAGGCTGGTTAACAATGAAGTCGTGGATGTTAGCATTCTTGCATGCGCTGATGAGTTCCTCTTCGGTAGCATCCTCTTTTGCATAGAGGAGATTTTCCCTGATGGTTCCGTTGAAAAGATACGTCTCCTGCGTCACGACACCGATCGTTGACCTCAGATACGACAGATCAAAATCTCTGACATCCGTATCGCCTATCCTGACAGAGCCTGCGCATACGTCATACAGCCTCGGTATGAGGTTGACGATCGTCGATTTACCCGAGCCGGAGGGACCGACTATGGCATACATCTGACCGCCCGGGACCGTGAAACTCACATCCGTAAGTATGGGAACTTCCGGATCATATGAAAACGCGACATGGTCGTATACTATCTCTCTGCAGGTAACATCCGGCATCGCGCCGTTTTCCGGACTCACTATTGAGCTCTTCATATCGAAGTATTCGAATATTCTGGAAAAAAGTGCCAGACTTCTGGTGAAATCAACCTGGAGATTAAGCAGATCCTGAACCGGTCTGTACAACCTATTGATGAGCGCTACCATAGCTGTGATCGTACCTACGGTCAGGTTTTCGTCCATCCGGGATATGATGAAGTATCCGCCTGCAAAATAAATGAGAAGCGGCCCCACCTGCGTGAACATTCCCATAACCACGCGGAACCAGCTGCCGCTCCGCTGTTCCTTCAGATTCAGGCTCGTGAGCTCCGAATTTACCTTGACGAATCTCTCGTATTCTCTTTCTTCTCTGGTGAAAAGCTTGACCAGCACCGATCCGCTCACACTGAGGGACTCATTGATAAGCTGGTTCATCTCATCATTCTTGGCCTGCGAATCCGACCGGATCTGCCATTGATTCCTGCCCACTCTCTTGGTCGGCAGTATCAGGAGCGGAATGATGATGACTCCGACGATCGCCAGCTGCCAGCTCATCGTAAACAGAGCGACCAGAGTCGTAATGACTGTCGCCGCATTCGAAACGACGTGTGAAAGAGTACCCGATATAACACTGCTGACACCGCTGATATCGGTGTTCATGCGCGTGATGATATCGCCCTGTTTCTCAGTGGTAAAAAAGGAATGCGGCATATACTGCAGATGATGATACATCTGGTTCTTCATATCAAAAATGATACGCTGGGAGATCCAGGCATTGATATACGACTCCAGAACGCCGACGATCTGGGATGCGGCGAGCGTGGCGAACGCCATGAAGAGCAGACGGATCAGAAGTGCCATGTCCTTATTGATCAGAGCCTGATCCACTATCTTACCTGTGATGATGGACGGCAAAAGACCTATGACCGCGCTGATCAGGATCGCTATAAACACGAACAGGAACTGGATCCAATACGGTTTCATGTATGAAAGGATCCGTTTTAACAGTGTTTTATCCACCTTCGGCAGATTTGCTTTTTCTTCTTCGGTGAGAAACCCTCTCGGGCCCAGACCGCCTCTTCCACCGGGACCCGGCATATTTTTGTCCTCCCTTGTGACTGCGTTAAAGTATATTGATCACGCCAAAGAATAGTATATCATTTATGATCCCGCTGCGGACTTACATCCTGATAATACCTGTAGCAACTTTTTCCTGAAATCTGACATCATGTTCAACCAGAAGCATCGTAGGTTCATACTCCAGGATCAGCTTCTCGATCTGCATCCTGGAAAAAACATCGATAAAGTTGAGCGGCTCGTCCCAGATATACAGATGTGCGGGGGTGATCAGGCTCGCAGCTATGAGCACTTTCTTTTTCTGCCCTTCGGAATAGTCCTCCATATTCTTTACGAACTGCTCCCGTTCCAGATCAAGCTGTCTGAGTACAGCCAGAAACAGACTCTCGTCAAGGTCTCTGCACTCCGCATAACTGCGCAGGGAACCCGCCAGAAAGGATGTATCCTGACTGATATATGAAACCGTAATTCCCGCCGGAATATCCAGACGTCCCGATACTGTCAGACCTGAAGGATCTTCAAACCCCGGATATCCGATCTTATGAAGTATAGCGTGCAGTAAACTTGACTTCCCGCATCCGTTTTCACCGGCCAGTACTATGCGATCTCCTCTTTTCAGCTGAAATTTGAAGCCTTCTGTCAGTGGTGCTACAGCACTCTCATATTTAAGAGACAGTTCGGAAGCATCTATCAGGATCTCCTTATGAAACCCGAGCGGCTTCAGCTTAAGATCCACCACTTTCTCGATGTCATTTAAGAGCCCCTCCTTTTCCGCTATCTCCCGGTCGATCCGGGCCTCATATACCTTCACCCGTTTTTGCATCTTCTTGGTCTTGGCCCCTATATAAGATCTGGTTGAGATACTTCTGTCAGGCTCTTTGCGGGGATCAAACCCGATCTTTGTGTTCTCGTTTTTGTCTGCCCACCTGCTGCTCCTGTCGGCCGATACTTTAAGTTTGCCTATCTCGCGCAGGTGCTTCTCGTTTTCCGCCTGCCGGAATGCATCCTGTTTTTCCTTGTTCTCCCACCATGAGGAAAAGTTGCCGGCCTGAACTTCTATGCTCTCTCTGTTTAAGACCAAAACATGATCGCACACTCCGTCCAGCAGATCCCTGTCATGTGAAACCAGTATGAAGCCCTTCTTTGCAGACAGGTACTCCTTCACGATCTCACGGGCCCGGCCATCCAGGTGGTTCGTCGGCTCATCGATCAGCAGGAACTCATTTTCCGCTGCAAAAAGAACAGCCAGCATCACTCTGGTCCGCTCCCCGAAGCTTAGTGTCCCAAAAGGCCTGTACAGGCACTCCGGATCCATCCCGAGCTCATCCATCTGAATGAGTACCTGCCAGAGTTCTGCTTCCGGCTTCCATTTTTCCATCAGTTCGGCTGCCGTCCGGGTGAGGTCTGCGTCTGTCACCCCGTATGGAAAATAATCAAAGATCACGCTTGAAGATATGCTTCCCTTATACTCGTATTTACCCAACAGAAGGTTCAGGAGCGTAGTCTTGCCCTTTCCGTTTCTGCCGATCAGTCCGAGCTTCCAGTCCGTATCAATGCGGAATGTAACCTTGTCAAATATGTCGTCCGCACTTCCGTCATATGTAAATGTCAGATCTGTCACCTGTATCTGTGCCATATCCATCCCTCCAGTCTGTAACGGCATAAAAAAATCTGCTCCATACCGAAGCAGATCATACACACAAATGAAAACCGTATGCCGAAATACACACATTCCGCGAGGTTCGTTCAAATGATCACGATGATCCATCCGGCATACATAAACAGACCTTTTTAAGGCCGTAAAATAAGTCTATGTTCACCAGTGTATCATCTAATAATCATTCTTTCACCCACACGCTGTTGCGCGCCTTTCTTTTTGTTTTGATATATTAGCACACTCGCAGGCATATATCAACCACTGACCCTGTCTTTTCATTGTAATAGCCGTCGTTTGATTTTCCGTCAAAATACCTGACGAAAAAGTCCCTTGCAGCATCCGGGTCATTTACATACATTGCGATGTGATCAATCTTCATGCCGGCCTCTATATCTTATAAACCAGTTTTTTGCAGAGATTTACCAGATCGTATCTGATGCCCTCTCTGCTCCGCCATCCACGCTCGGACCACTCCTCACCGGACAGGTCATCGCCTCCGTAAATGAGAGCGCCGTATTCAAAGCCTCTGAAACGGGCAACCGCGATGCACCCGGCCTGCTCCATTTCAACGATCTTGCCTCCCTCGGCCTTCCGCAATTCTATCTTGTCATCCGTTTCACGAAAAATCGCATCGGTGGTCCATGTCAAGCCGCGCAGGTAAGGCACTTTTTCCTCATCAAGATAATCCGCGATACGGCCGGTTGTGACTTCGTCTGTGCATACGATTCTTGACGGCGGAAGATAATGGTACGAAAAACCTTCATCCCTAATTGCACCTTCCACCAGCAAAAGCTGACCTACCTCGATATTGCGGTCCAGGACGCCTCCGCCGCCGCAGAACATCACCTTGCATACTCCCATCTCATGAAAAAGATCGAGATTACCGGCACATGCGGGACACCCCACCTGCCCCAATGTGATAAGGACATCCGGATCATCCTTGAAAGCATATATCTCAACGGGGTTCTCGCCGGGGACGATCCTGTCCGGGGTGAGCTTGTCTTCCTCGAGAAGTCTCTTTATTACTTCCGGAAAAAAGGTGATGACCATCTTATCGGTATCAAATCTTCCGGGATCAAATGACTGAGGATTCAGCTTTGCTGTTTTGGCATCATCATATTCCAGGATAGGATATTCGCTTTTATTGATCACTTTGTCATCCTCCCTTAGCGTTCATTTGTCATAACCCGGTCGGTTCAGCGCAGATATCGCAGCCCGGTAACATCGCACTGGTACGCCTTCAATACTATGGTATCATGATTGCCGTCGGTATAATATAGTGCCTTTTCGAAAAAAAGTATTGACTGCAAACTGTCATTGCTGTATATATAACACATAAACAGTTGACCGGGTGTCACCGCGCCAACTGCAGTTACCGCATCACCCACACAAAGGAAACAAGAAATGCAGTTATCACAAAATTCCGACAAACCTATCTATCAGCAGATAGCGGACAGTTTTAAAACGGATATCCTCACCGGGAAGTATAAGCAGGGAGAGTACCTGCCATCCATCAGAGGGCTGGCCAGGGACCTCAGGATAAGCGTCATCACCACCATGAAGGCATATGAAGTGCTTGAAGCGGAGGGCCTGGTCACGGCGGCTCAGGGAAAAGGCTACTACGTAAATGCACAAAACAGCGAGATGCTCAGAGAGCAGCACTTGAGAAAAGTCGAGGATGCACTCACAGATGCCATCAATGCAGCCAAGATAGCACAGATGAGTGAATCGGAACTGATAGAAACACTGAAAGCTTTATACGAGATCGAGAGGAGCACATTATGAATTACACAACAGCAGTCAAAGGAACAAATCTGGTTAAGGAGTACAAAAATTTCAGACTGGACATACCGGAGTTTGAGATCCCGCAGGGGTTTGCAACAGCTCTGATCGGCGAGAACGGTGCAGGCAAGACTACTCTTCTCAATATGATGGCCGGGATCAGACTTGATTTTAAGGGAGATTTCACGTTTTTTGAGAAATACTCCAATGAAGAAAAGGAACGCGATCCCGAAGTAAAGAACAGGATAGGCTATACCGGAACCGGTAAATACTTTCTGCCCACATGGTCAATAGGCGACATAGAGGGCATCAGTGAGCTGATATTCGGCAATTTCGACAAAGACAGATTCAGGCAGATTTGCAATGAACTTGCACTGTTCGGTGACGGCGACTTCGATCCCAGAAAAAAGAATTCGGATCTTTCCGACGGAACCAAAATGAAGCTGATGCTCGCGACGGTCCTGGCCAGAGACACCGATCTCCTCATCCTGGACGAGCCCGCTTCACCCTTGGATCCGCTCATGAGAGATGTCTTAAACTCAAAGATCAGCGAGTATATCAGCAGCGGCGAGGGTTCACGTACCGTATTTTTCTCCACTCACAATGTGGCAGATATGGAGAGCATCACCGATTATGCGATCATCATGGAACACGGAAACATCGTGGAAAAGGGTTTTGTGGATGAGCTCAAGGAAAAATACGTTCTGGTAAAAGGCGATGCAGGCGACACGGAAGCAGCCAAAAGCATCCTGTATTCAATAAATGTCAACCCCTACGGTTTTGAAGGGATCTGCCTCGCGCAGGATCTGGACAGGCTCGCAGGCATGAACCTGACCAAAGAGACTCCTACGCTTTATCAGATAAGCGTTGCTGTCATGAAGAAAAATACAAGGATGGTGATCTGATATGCTAAGGAGTCACAAGAAAATGCTGGGCAGCCGGTATTTTAACATAACTACGATCATCATACCTCTTGCATTCATCCTGATCGGTACGGCCGTCAGATTCATCTTCGGTAATGTAGAAGAGCACTTCTTCCTGTCCGTTCAGGCATGGTTGATGATCGTAGAGATATCAACCGAATATTTTGGCTACGGTCCGATCTACAGGAAGAACAATTTCGGCATGGAATATCTGAAAACATCGGTAAACGGGATGGATTTCGTCAAAAAAAGCATGCTGACGGATTCGTTTATCAGGATCGTGAGAACTTTTGCATACACTTTTCTGCCTGCGATTTTTGTACCGGGAAGCATGGGAAATCCCAAAACACTGCTGTTATACGCCCTGGTACTGGCAAATGTATCCGTCTGGTCGGTGACTTCCACTCGATTCGTGTCCATGTACGGTTTTCTGCTGCTGGTCGCAATGCCTGAGCTGCTCATCGGGATCATACTGGATGCAGTAGGCATGCTGGCACCGTCCGCCGCTTATCCCCTTATGGCCGTAACGGTATTATTGCTGGCGGGAGGAGTCATATTCACACAGAAATTCGCTGAGAAAAAGATCAGAGCATCGTATTTCGATCTCAGATAGATCAGACATAAATTAAACTGACTGGAGAAAAACAATGAAAGAATTGAAAGATTTTTTTGCACTCTGCAAATACAGTTTTAAATTTTCGACCAACATCACCTTCATGCTGATCTTTCTGGGCATAGGTGTGGTAACCGAGATAGTAAGTAAGGGAACCCAGTATCTGGGCGGGTTCTATGTGGTTCTGTGCAGCATGTACATGTTCCAGTTCATCATGTCGCTGTCGATGTCGGATATGATACAGTCATCCGGGATCGGACGCAGGATTCAACTGGACATACCCGTGAAACTTAATTTCACTCTGTCATTCGTGCTCTTCACGGTACTGATCATCTTCAGATCCATCATGGCCGGCAGATATCCGGAGAAGGCAAACGAGATAGCAACCTCTCTGTTTGTGATAGATATACTGATCTTCCAGCTGTTTATCTATACTGCAGTGGTATATAAGTATTTCCTGGCATCCATTATCATTTTCTGTCTGGTGATCGGTTTTATCACTGCAGGACTTACTTTCATCACCAACCTGGATATGTTCGGCGGACTGACTCTGAGTACCTCGATAATACTTGGTTATGTACTTATCGCAGTAGGTACGGTGCTTCAGTATCTGATCTGCAGACTGATCATCAGAAAGCCCATATCACAAAGAGCATTCCGCGGAGTATTCAGAGATGCCAAATGACACTGTGACTCCGTCCCCGGGTGTCATTCGCTCAGGATCTCTATCATTTCGCGGACCATTTCTTCATCCTTCAGACGAAAAAGGAATTCCACACGGCGGGAGGCAGCCATGTCTATCTCGCCGTCTTTGTCATATATGGGATCACTGTAGGAACGTCCTGAAGCAGAGACGAGCATTCTCATTTCCTCCAGCTGGCTCTCCGTAAGGATCCCGCTCTTTTCGGACAGACAATACTCTGCTACGGCCAGTGCACGCTTCTGTGAAAGCCCCAGATTGGTCAGATAGCTTCCTTCCGTATCCGTATGTCCCTCTATGAGTATCTCGGAAATATTGTCCTTGTACCTGGGACTTAAGAGTACATCAACATATCTGGGCAGGAACTCTGCAAGAAACGCCTTCCCGGACGGCTTTAAAACCGATTTGTTGTAATCAAACAGTATACTGGCATCGAAGGTGATCGCACCCGTGGTCTCATCCACGGAAACCTTCAGATCGGAGTCGTCAAACTCCCTGCTCAATTCCTCGACCAGCTCCGCTCTTACACCTATGATGTCATCAAGTTTCTGCTGCTGTTCGCTCATGATGGCCTCGAGCTTGTTAAGCAGCTCATGCTGCTCCTTCAGGGTCTTTTCTTGTATCGCGATCTTTTCTCCCTGCTCTGCAAGAGCCTCCTCCTGTGCATTCAGCATTTCGGCCTGTTCATCGAGAGTTGTCTTTTGCTGTGCGACTATGTCCCTCTCTTTTTCCAGCTCATCCGCCTGTACCAGAAGTTCCTGTTCCTTGCCGATAAGCTCTGTCTGCTTCTCGTCATACTGCATCTTAGCGTGAAGCATGGTAAAAGCTATAATGAGTACAAAGACCAGCAAAAGTCCGGCCATCATATCGGAGTAGGACAGCCAGTATGTAGTTTCTCCATCGGTCTGTCTTCTGCGTTTCATCTCTTTCCCCATCACCATTTATCGTCGGATTCCGCATTCCGTATCGTATTCTTCAGTTCTTCCAGAGCTGCTGTCACACTGTCAAGCGCCTGCTCTATGCCGCGGTATGAGTAGTCCACGGCTTCGGGAACACGTACCACGGTATTGTTGATATCCTCGATCGTATTTTTAAAATGAGTCTCCACGATCTGCAGATTGTCATTGATGATATTGAAAGTATCATTGACTTCAACGGGGATGGCCTCAATGAGCTGCTGAAGTTTTCCCAGGGTATCGCGGATATCCCGTTCGAGAGCTGCCACGTTCTCGGCATACTGTTTCATCGAGTTCGCGACTTCTTTCGTCTGTGCGGTGACAGTGCTCATGTTTCCGGCGGTACCGATACTCTTCTCATAGAATTCCTGCATCTGCCTCTCATTTGCTTCCTGCATCACCATGGTAGAATCAACCTTTTCGGAGAGTTTGGTAAAAGTATCTCCGAGAGATCTGTTCATCTCTTCAAGAAAAGCATCGACCACCCTGGCAAGCTGCTTCATCTGATTCCTCGTAGCCATGGTCGCAAAACTCTCGATAGTGCGGTCGAAACGATCAAACTCCGGCTCTAAAAGGTCCTTTAATCCCTTTGCAAGCTGATTCGCCAGAGTGTCGGAAATACCGACTATGGCATCGGTCTGCTGTCTTTGCAGTTCCATCAGGCGGTTAAAGCCGTCTGTTGCGGTGTCGGGCATAACATATTTTCTGTATGCGCTCAGGAAATCCCTTACCGCATTTTCCGCATCATCCAGCCTTCTCTTATACACATAGTTAAATATGAGGGAAAAGACCATGCCGTATATGGATGTATGGAAGGCGACCTTGATACCTTCCATCAACGGCTCTATGCTGTTAGTTATCTCAGCTGTGGTTCCGGTATTAAAGCTCTGAAGGCCCAGCGACAGACCTATAAAGGTGCCCAGTATACCAAGACCCGTCATGACTCCGGCTACCTGATTCAGGCGTTCTCTGTGTATCACACTGTCCACCAGATCCATTCCGATATAATCTTCGATATCACACTTGTAATAGGTCTTGTCGGTGTGGATTATGCGCTCCAGCTCGAACCGGTAGTCCTGATACTGCCTCCTGAGGATATTGGATGTGAAAAGTTCCTCCTTATCCTCTCTGTACTTTTCCCAGAGGAATCTGTGAGAGTTCCGCGCGTCATTCTCGATCTTCATCGTGACCATGATCAGATCCGCCGTCATCCGGGATGCGGGAAGCAGGCCTTTCACACAGGCGGAAAAAAGGATCATGGCGACCAGGACAAACATCACCAGATTCACAATGATATTCGTCAGATCCCCCGCCTGAGTTTTCGTAAAGAAGTTCAGGTATACGAATACCGCAGCCATGGCGATGTATGTTATTAACAGTAAAACCTCATATCCTCTTTTTCTCATGTTAACCTCTCCATTTTTGTCGCCGCTTTTCCATTCTATATTATCACTCTGCGTTAAGGATCAATTCACCTTTTTCATCATACCGTATCCATCCGTCCAGAACCTTCTGATAGTCATCGGAATACTCTCCTTTGGAGTATTCATGGATCTTAAACCGGTTTCCCCTGGAATCGGTGATCACCTGTCTGATCAGATATCCCTCGTAATCCGGCAGGCCGGCACCACCGATATCCATGCCGTATTCCTGCCAGATCTCAACAGTAAAGCTTTCATCCGGATATGTTTCCTTCAGATAATTCTCGTATGCTTCCTTACGCTCGTTTATCACCTTATCGCTTATCGGACGATCCGATCTTATCGTACAGGAGCATAATGACAGCATCAGACATATGCAGATACCGGATATTACATATCTGGTTTTCTCAAAGCCTGTATTTACGCACGCTTTCATATTACAGATACCTGTCTCCTATTATAAAATACCAAAACCGACAATATGATCATATAACCTGCAAATTTAAGTACCGTAAACTTTTCACCGGCGACCAGGATCCCCAGGATACTCGCTGTAAGGGGATTCACTACCGTAAGGACCGCCGCACTTTCCGCCTGGAGATACTTTTGTCCCAAAGGCTGGAATGCGAAACCGAAGCAGCTGCACAGAAGAACAAGTATAAGCATCATTCCCCACTGCTTTCCGGTTTGAGGTATTTCCGGACCACCCGTAAAAAATGTCGCAACCAGGCTGATAAGTCCCATGGTGCCAAGTTGTATTATCCCGATGGTCACCGGATCGGAATCATGACTTACCCGTTCCGTATACATTATGCAAACAGCGTATGTAATCGCAGCCAGGATGATCAAGACCAGCCCCTGGCCGTTTCCCCCATTCTGCAGCTGATCTTCCGAGAGTAAGCCCACGCCTGTAACCGCCAGGGCAGCACACGCCATGGTTCGGGCTTTCGGTAATGTTCTTGTCAGAACAGAAACAAACAGCGGCACAAGGATTATTGCCATATTCTCTATCAGCGAGCTTACTCCTGTATCGACAAACCTCAGCCCATACATCTCAAACACCATGCAAATGGTATACAGTACGCCGAGCATCACTCCGTGTCGTATGCATTTTATATCCGATGCCAGGAGTTTCTTATGAAATATCAGGCCGAGGACAATAAAGGCCATGATAAATCTGACCGCAAGGATACTCATGGGGGCCAGATTCTGCAGCAGTGACTTGGAAAACAAAAAAGACGTTCCCCTTGCCATAAACACAAATATCAGCAGTACGGTTGCTTTTGTTTTGCTCATCGGACCGATCACCGCATTTCATCCACGTATCCGGCCTCAATGTCGGCATATTTAAGAAAAGCATATATGCTGAAAGGACATTCGAGAGCCGCACGACCGGACGCTTCCATCAGGATCTTCTCTCCTGATGCGTATTCGATATTCACTGACCAGCCGTGAAAATCTTCGGTGTTTGTCCGCCACCATCCGTTGTATTCGGCAAGTTTCTGCTCTTTTACAAGTTCAGCGAGACCTTTTACATACTCCTCGGAAACGGTTCCTTCATAGTCCAGGATAATGTAACTCGATCCCGATCCATGGAGCGACATCTCATAGACACCTTCATCCGTCTGCTCAACCGCAAAAGAATAATATCCTCCATACCAGGGCTCATCCGCCGGGATATCATATACAGTGTCCTCATTGCTGAAAACCAGGTTGAAGCTGACGATCTCATCCGATTCGATCGTTTTGGGCAGATCGCGATCCTTAACCTGAATCTCAAGTTCCTTATCCAGATCTTCCTCCCTCACAAAACGGAACTGGTGCCCTTCAGCATCCAGCACCATCTCCTGTGCCGTCAGAATGCCGTCTGATCCGATCGAGACGGAACTCATCGCGCCAAATCCGGTTTCATAACCGTTTTTCGAACCGCCGTTCTCAATATACTTTACATCCGCACCCGAAATCTTCACTTTGTAGGTTTCCTTATTCCAGGGCGATGTTACAGTCATTTTGTTTCCGTTAAAATCCAGCGTTGTATCGCCGTTGACATCAACCCAGTGTCCCTGAAGAGACTCAAGTTCTTCGGAAACGGTACCTCCGAGTATTCCGCATCCGCTAAAGAGTGCCCCAATAATAGACAACGCTACGATCCCTCCCAGTACTCGCCCGATCTTCACTAAGCTTTCTCCTGACTCAAAAATATGTATTGATTCCATTATCCCGGCTGCTTTCCTATAAGCTTGCAGATCGCAGCATCACCGGCGCCGGGGAAATGCTCGCGTATACGTCCTATGATCCGGTCGTAGCTTTCTGCCGGTGATTCCGTATAAGCGGCTGTGACTGTTTCGTAGCCCCACAGGGCCTCAGGCGGCAGCAGAACAGATACGGCCATACCATATTCCTCTCCACGCTTGTTTACGCGTCTGTGAAAATCCGCAACGGTCAGATATGTCTGCATCTGCAGGCCGGTCGTGATCCCGGGGAAATTTTTAAGAGATTCGCCGGTTGTTCCGCGTCCCTTACCGAATCCTGCTTTTTTCTTAAGCTCCGTGGAGAGTATCTGATCATCGGGAAAAGTCATCTCTCCGTCATCATCGCGTCCGGTGAGCATATCCATAATGATCTTTTCCCTGCGGCTGGCCAAACCATCCTCCCAACGTGAGTCGAAGTCATATCCATTCCGCCTGTAATTGGCAAAATACGGAAGCCACTCCAGGCTTATGAATCCAGCCTTCTGGTCAAAAAACTTGCCGTAAGCAACCTGACGGCTCGCTGCGATTATCTCACGCCACTCCCAGGGATCCTCCTGTTTTACGCCGGTCCACCAGTAATCCGGTGACACGTGTTCCTCAACGGAAAACCCCTCTACTCCGTTAGAAAACAAAGGTAAAAAACCGACTTCATTTATCCAGTTGACCAGTTCCTGCCATGTGCGGATACGATACGGATCGTTCCAGTCGAGTCCGCGCATGATCCATACACCATCTTCTACTGCCATCTTGTCACCATATTTCTATATAATTTGCCTTTCCAAGCTTTTCATCGCGTTCATTTTCATTCATAATCACTATTCTCCTCACAATTCTGACATTGTACACTTAATATATCAGAACACTGACCCGGATACCAACTACAGGAAAACTATGAAAGATCAGGCAAAAGGAATAATCTGCATAATCATCGCCGCCATGGGCTTCTCTCTCATGACGTTTTTTGTACGGATATCGGGCGATCTTCCGACCATGCAGAAAGCATTCTTCCGGAATGCCTTTGCACTGGTCATTGCAGTCGCTACTCTGATCATCAAAGGCGACCGGTTCTCGATACCCCGCGAATACAGATCGGACATCTTCTTCAGGTGTCTCTTCGGAACTACCGGACTGATTGCGAACTTCTATGCCATAGACCGCCTGAATCTGGCAGATGCAAACATGCTCAACAAGCTCTCGCCTTTCTTTGCGATCCTGGTATCCATCCCCGTATTAAAGGAAAAACCATCCAGAACGGACATCGGAGCTACCATCATCGCTTTTATCGGTGCGCTGTTCATTATCCGGCCTACCGGCACCAATATGGCTCTGGTACCCGCGCTGATCGGCCTGTATGGCGGTTTCGGAGCAGGTACCGCATATGTATTCGTAAGAAGTGCAGGCAGAAAAGGGGCTAAGACACCTATCATAGTCACATGCTTTTCTTTGTTCTCCTGCCTTCTCACGTTGCCGTTCATGATTGCGGGATATGTCCCCATGACAGGCAGACAGTGGATGATACTGATACTTGCCGGACTGTCTGCGGCAATGGGGCAGTTCGCCATCACTACCGCTTACAGATATGCCCCTGCGAAAAAGCTCTCTGTCTTCGATTATGTACAGGTCATCTTCGCGGCGCTGTGGGGCTTCCTGTTTCTGCACGAGATACCGGTCCCCCTGAGCATCATCGGATATGTCATAATAATCGGCATCGCAGTCATCAGATGGTACAAGTCCGTCAATTCCACAGAGAATACTACCGCTGTATGATCCTCGCCTCTGCGGAGAAATCGCAGTAGGCAGTACCGTATGCTCTTACCGTCTTATACACATCCAGATCCGGATTATTCTCTGCAAGATAATCATTCAATGACATCGAATCCCTATAACGATGGAATACAATCAGCTTCTTATCTCCCAGCTCCCGTATCACGAGCTGCTCACCTTCCGGATCGTTGTATCTGTAAATTCCATTATCAAGATACGTCGTCTTACCGTCTTTGATGATCGGTGCAGCCTCATTGTAAAAGGCGATCGCATCGCTAATCAGCTCCCACTGATGTTCATTTAAGTCATAGACATCTCCGGATAATCCCATTCTCCCGAGAAAAGTAGCACACATGGAGTAGCAGATCCGTGAATCGGGATCGTCGGCGCGAAGAACCGCCCATATCTGACTCTGCTCGGGCCTGACCACTCTGTGCAGATTGGCTGCGATGATCGGCAGTGCCTTTATCTCATGGGCATCCGAGAAACTGGCCTGACTGGCGAGACTCATAAACGAAGGCTCCAGTCTGTGACCACCGCTTGAACAGTTTTCTATAACCAACTCGGGTATCTCACGGCGAAGCTCTCTGTAAAACTCCTGAGTACCCATCACCTTTTTACGGAGATTCTCTCCGGGACCTTCAGGACCATCGCAGCCCATACCCATCGTATCGTTATAATCGATCTTGATATAGCCGAATCCATCGTTCTTAAGCCTGTCGATCACGTTCTCCTTAAGATATGCATGTACATGATCATCCTCCATATCCCAGAACCGTGCTCCCCCGACAGTGAGCGGAGCACCGTCCTTTTTAACCATATGATCCGTATCGTCAAAGTGACCTGACTTAGGTGATACAAGCTCAAATTCAAACCATATCCCGGGGATCATTCCACGGGCTCTGACATAATCGGTCAGTTCTTTTAACCCTCCCGGGAAGCGTTTTTTATTCACGCTCCAGTCACCTCTGTACTCCCACCAGTCTCCGCAGCCTGAGTACCATCCGGAATCCATGACCAGATACTGTATTCCCTTATCCGCGATCTTATCCGCAAGCTTCTTCATGTTGTCGATCGTGGGATTACCCCAGGTCGTACAGTATTCATTGAATGTGATACCCATATGATCATCTGTGGGACTGATATCGGGATGCTGTGCTTTCACCAGTTTATCGCAGACATCCTCCAGTGAGTCTCCGACAGCAGCCACTGCCATCGGAGCTTCAAATCTTTCTCCGGGCTTCAGGCTCTTTGTCCACTGGCCGAAGTCCCTGTCGGCGATACCACCGGCAAGTGTCACCCGGTCATCCGCCCTGACTATCAGTTCGATCTGCCATGAAGCCGGTGAATAGAGCTGTACCGCAAAAAATGTATGGTTCGCGCTGTCTTCCAATGCCACAAACGGGAAGTATTTACGAACAGGCATTGAACCGACATTGCCGAATTTCTCTACTCTGTAAGCCATTCCGGTCCATGAGTGCTCCATATTGATCTCGGTCAGATCCGTGGTCAGCAATCTGCCCTCCGCACTCCAGAAGGACAGTATACGATGATACTTATCCGCTTTGATATCAGGGAAAAGAAAGGAAGTCATCATCTCCATCGTAACCGGTTCCGAAGATCCGTTGGATATGGATGTATGAACTTCATATGCGTCACTATAAGGACTTTTTGTTGTCAAAGAAGTCAGGGTTATACCATCATCCGTCGACATGGATATCGTTCCGTCACTCTCATCGACCCGTGTGAAACGGTTCATGGTAGAACTTCCCTGCATGGTCAGTCCGCAGGAATAAAACCCTGCATATTCATCTTTTGTCAGTTTGATTTCTGCTTTACTCAGCATCCCCTGATCCTCCACGATTCATTTATTGTCCACGGCACGGCCTTCAACTGGGTCCGTAAAGTACAGAAGCCCCCCATCCAACGAGCGGTGGGAAGCCTCCGTATGTGCGTAAGCATAAACACAATTATATTTTATTCATAATATGTTGCGGAATCAAGTATTTATACTACAGAAGTGACTGCAATCCCGATAACGCATCCTTGATATCCGGATTGTTTATGAGCGATCCGAGTATACCGCCGACTTCGTCTTTTTTATCTTTCTTAAGGATCGCCAGAGCGGCTTTCTTAGAATCCTCATCTGCCGCACGGTATAATTGCAGGAGCTTCTTCTCTGCGGCCGTCACCTTTATGGTCGTACCCGAAGATGATGAAGCGGGTTTCTTTCCCGATGAAGGCTTCGAGGACGAAGGTTTGGAGGATGCTTTCTTCGGAACAGGTGCCTCCAACAGAGACTTCTGTGTTACTCCCGTTGCCTTGGCTATCGCCTTGATCTGCTCATTGGTGATGTCCAGCTGGTTCCTCTCCACTTTGCTGATGTCCGAAGCCGTTAATCCCTTTACTTTTTTAGCAAGCTGTTCCTGCGAATAACCGGCTGCGGTGCGAGCCTCCTTGATCAACTGTCCGCGATTCTTTGCTGCCATGGTGATCCTCCTTTATCTTCCCTTGATCTCTATTCTGTCCAAAATGCCCTGTACTCCCACATTACGGTGAGTCAGATACATTCTGGTAACGTCCTCTATGAAGTTCCTGTCTGCCCCGGTCTTCTTCTGTATACGATCCTGACTCACTCCCTTATCGATCAGCCGCATGATCTTTGATACCAGGTCATACCGGTCACCGGCCACATTCCGGGCTACAGCCTCAGCGCCGGTATCAGCTTCTGATACAGCCTCAGTGCCGGCATCATCCGTGGATACAGTATCAGTATTCAGATCCGCTTTTTTTGCATGGCCGTAATAGACGGTAGCAGGACCTAACGCAAGCAGCCTGTTCCAGGATTCCTCTGTCTGCGTCCCCTTATGAAGTTCAAGCTCATACAGCGGATTCAGGTCTCCCACAAACAGCTCTCCGCTGTCCAGCCACAGGGAGATACTGTCATCACTATGCCCCGGAGTGTGGATGATCTCTCCGTTTAAACCAAGCTTCTCGAGAAAAGCTCTGCTTTCCGAGACTCCGAGCAGGATAACATCTTCATCCCTGACCGGCTTAAATCCGTGACCGTCCTCTTTCTCAAAAACACCGTCAGCTGCATGGATATATGCCTGTTGAACGTCCGTAACGACTATGCGTGCACCAAGATCCGCTATCTCCTGTGCTATCCCCATATGATCCGGATGAAAGTGAGATATCACTATATAGCTGATATCCTGTACCGGAATCCCCAGTTCACCCATGCATCCGCAGAAGGCCGGAAAATTACCTGCCCACCCGGTATCAAACAGAAGTATACCTGTGTCTCCGGCAATAAGGTAAGTATTTGTATTTGAATACTTCAGTTCGTATATTTTCACTTGCTTAGAGCTGCCGCGATCTTTCTGTATCGCCGGTTCCTCCCGTACCTACGATAGTGTACTTTCTCATCTGAGTCCTCCGTCCTGTTATATGGCCTGCAGCTTCACTTCAACGGGTTCCAAACCGTCTGCACTTACGATCAACCGGATATCTCCGCCTTCATACAGGGATCGGATGATCGCCGTGGCTCTGCCCCGATAGGTAACGGTAGTATCATCACCGTACTTTTCTTCGGTAACAGGATTGCCCGATCCGAATCCGGCCAGATACGCCGGGCCGGAGAGCTTGGCAGTAAGCTTCACATTCTCAACCGGGTTGATGATCCCCTGTGAATCCAGGATCTCTATATCCGCATATATCAGGTCATGTCCGTCAGCATGCATTTCCTGCTTCTCCGCCGTGACTCTGATCTGAGCAGAGGCACCCGCCGTGACCAACGCATCGCGGCTTACTTCCTTACCTCCGCTGTAACTTACGGCTTCTACACGTCCGGGGTGATATACAGTCTCAAACTTCACGCTTTTAGGGAAAGGTTTGTCCTGACCGACAGGCTTCTTTCCGATGCTTTCACCGTTTATGATGACTTCCACTTCATCGGCGTCCGAGTATATTACCAGTTCAACCGGCTTTCCTTCGTATCCTTCATAATTCCAGTTCTTCTGAGCCGCAGGGAAACCCCACATGCTGAGGAGTTCCTTTTTGCCGTATGTTGCCGGATCCATGGAGTACAGATATGTACTGTCACTGCCCCAGACTACGCTGCGATACGCACCCTGAGGAAGAAGACCTCCGGTTATATCGTAGTCCGCGTCATTTGCCGTACGCCAGGGATACGGTGATGCTGTCATCGGCATGAGATCCCACGGGGTTTTGGGGGCATTCGGATCATTCTCGTCGATATATGCTGCCTTCCCGATACCGGCTTCTCCTATATAATCCCAGGCTGTCCAGGTAAAGTCCCCTATCACATACGGATGGCTTTCGACAAAAGGCCATCTGTAGCCTATCTCCTGAGGGAAATTCTCGGATCCCAGGATAACCCTTTCGGGGAACATCTTATGATCACGCTCGTAGAGTTCCTCCATATAGTTATATCCTACAATGTCCAGTCCGTTTGTAAACGGCTCCGTAGCCGTCTCCCAAAGGTTTGTGCCCAGACCGTCTCCGGAATTCTGTGCCTGGTTCTGTCCCTCTGCCAGTTCGTCGTCCAGTCCGGCCCAGAGAGAGCATATCCCATTGCTGACAGGTCTGGTGCTATCCAGTGAATGTATCTTGCCGGCCAGCTGATCGGCACGCAGATATCCGTTTCCGATACCGCCCCTCTCGGGGATCTCATTTCCCGTGGACCACATGATGACCGAAGGGTGTATGCGGTCTCTCTTCACAAATGCCGTGAGATCCTTTTCCCAATCGGCCTCAAAGAACTGATGATAGTCACCGCCGCGCTTGCCTATGAACCAGGCGTCAAATGCCTCATCAAATATATACATCCCAAGCCTGTCACAGGCTTCGACAAGGTACCTGGATGGCGGGTTATGCGCGGTACGGATCGCATTGAACCCAACGTCCTTGAGCTTCCTGACCTTTCTTGCCTCTGTCTCATATGTGGTAACGGAGCCCAACAGACCGTTATCATGATGCAGACAGCCACCTTTTAATTTCACACACTTTCCGTTAATGAGCAGACCGCGAATGGAATCCGCAGTGACAGTGCGAATGCCGAACAACGTCTCCGTCTGATCAACTGTTCCGTCTTCATCCGCTATCAGGTGAGTTCGGTACACGCCCAGATCCCTGACTGATACTCTGACCCTGTAAAGCTCAGGATGTTCAGCATCCCATAGTTTCGGATTCTTCACATGCAAAGTGATCCTTGCAGTCCCGATATCAGCAGATACAACCTGAAGTACCTGCTTATTCACGGATACGGGCTGTGAATCGCCCTCGGGGATGAGCTCCAGAGTAACCTCTGCCAGATGGTTCTCCACAGTGGCATTACGGACCTCAACTTCCGCGTTCAGAAACGCATATTCGTCAGTGATCTCTTTTGTATAGACAAACACTCCGTCAGGCACGGCATGAACACGGGGACCGTGAACAAGATTCACACCGCGATACAGACCGGAACCCGTATACCAGCGGGAATTCGGCTGCATGCTGGTATTGACGTTGATCGTGATCCGGTTCTCTGCACCGTATGTCACGTAGTTGGTCAGATCCACATAAAAAGGCATATATCCGTTATGCTGCAATGCGACCCGGCTGCCGTTTATGTCGACAGTGGCATTCATCATGACACCGTCAAACTTAAGTCCGACACAATCATTCTTCCATTCATCAGGGATGAATACCATCTTTGTATAATTGGATAAGCCGCCGGTGAAATAACCGGAATCGGGTCCCGCCGGTGCGTCCTTACATACCTGCGTTCCTATCATTCCGTCATGCGGCAGATTTACCTCTTCGCCCGGGTCATCCTTCAACATGCTTACGGAATCCAGAAAACTGCGTCTAAACGTCCATTTTTCATCCAATGAGATCTCGATCATTTTGTAATCTTCTCCCGTTCCTGCTTTTCATTCACGTTAACATGACCACTTCCAAGTCCGCCTTGAGCTTCCCCAAGCGGCAGCCAGTCTATCACTTTTTTGATCTGGCTGTCCCAAAAATCCCAGTCGTGACCTCTGTCTTCTTCGTCCCAGGTCACTTCGGCGCCCTTTTTCATCAGAAGATCCCTGAAATCCTTATTACACTTCATGAGATCATCCCGACTCCCGCACGATAAATAAAACCGTGGCAGAGTACGGCCTTCACTCAGCAGATTCTCTAATGCCACCACGGGATTTAAGTCAGTCTTTCCGGCGGCTTCTTTATCTTCAAACAGACCGCTTTCGAATTCGTGACGCTGTTCATATCCAAACAGATGAAGTGCGGATGACAGACCGGCTACATGGCTGAAATTATCGGAGTATTTTATCCCGTTCCTGAGTGCCCCGTAGCCTCCCATGGACAGCCCCGCGATAAAAGTGTCCTCTCTTTTATCCGACAGCGGAAACATATTTCTCGTGATCTCAAGAAGTTCCTCGCCGATGAATGTCTCGTAATCGTTCATCGGCATCCTGCCTGAGAAATAATATGAATTATCTCCTGACGGCATGATCACGGCCAGATTGTGCTCCTCTGCCCACCGCTGTATGCGGGTTCCGCTCACCCAGTCCGTATAGTTGCCCAGCAGACCGTGCAGCAGATACAGCGTCTTGAACTTCCTGCCGTCATACAGATATTCTGTCCGTTCATAGTCTATCTTATCAGTAGGCAGGATCACATTAAGCGGAACTGTTCTGTACAGGGCTCTGGATAGATAATTAACCTGAATAAGTGCCATTATTCTTACCCGATCCTTTCAGCGCCATCTGTTATACCGACATCAGTCATCGATAAAATGTGTCCAGACATGCTCTTCTTTCTCCGGAAGACCGTATTTTTCCCTGCCCAGAGCAATGCTCTTCATGAGAAAGATCATATTGCGGGCGAGGACTCTCATTGTCTGCAGACCCTCTAAGTCCTTGACTGCCTGACCGGGAGCATTACCGTGTATGCTGTTCCAGTACTGGCTCGGAGCAACGGGCATGCCGGCGATGGTAAAATACTTATTCAATTCATCATAAGTTGCCGAGCAGCCTCCGCGTCTTGCTACCACAACACTTGCTCCCACCTTCATGGTCTTGTCGAAGTGGCTGCTGTAAAACAGTCTGTCCAGACATGCTATCAGTGTCGCATTAGCGGATGCATAATACACCGGTGATGCGACTACCAGCCCGTCCGCCTCCTCAAACTTAGCGGCTATCTCGTTTACTGCATCATCAAATACGCACTTACCTGTCTTGAAACAGGAACCGCATGATATACAGCCGCGGATGGCCTGCTTGCCTATCTGCACTACTTCCGCTTCAACCCCTTCGGCCTCGAAAATCTTAAGCATTTCATTGATGGCTACCATTGTATTCCCGTTGATCTTCGGGCTTCCGTTTAAGATCAGTACTTTCATTTAATCCCCCTCCGGTATCTCACATTCGGTGCAGTACCGAATCATCAATATCTTCTACATGTGCAAACCCTGTAAAACTCATTATATACCTAAGTTCACTGCCGACCTTGCGGATATATCCGGTCACACCTGCAGCACCGTCCTTTTCGAGTGACGGAAGCATTGACCGGCCAACTGCAGCGGCATCTGCTCCCAGAGCAAGTGCCTTGAACACGTCCGCTCCCGTAGCGATTCCGCAATCGACTATGATCTCGACTCCGCGGCCTTTGAGTGCATCTTTTATCTGCGGGAGGATCATCATCGGAGGTACGGCATACGGCAGTCTCCCGTGATGGTGGCTCACTATGATGGCTTTAACACCTATATCCGCACATTTCACGGCATCCGCAACACTTAAAACGCCTTTTACCACAAACGGAAGCTTCGTCATCTCCACATATGATCTGAGCATATCCGTGGTCTGTACAGCCATTTCCTCACCCACGACCACGTCCGCACCGTTTTCACCGAAGATATGATCTATGTCCATGCCTATGCCGAAAGCTCCCACGCTCTCTGCATACTGCATCTGGTCTATGACTTTCGCATGATCCGCATAGGGTTTCACTATCCTGACAGTCCTGGCACCGGTATCAACCAGACGCTTAAACTGGTCATTCTCCATCATACCGCAGAAGTTCAGGATATTACACTCCTTCGCAGCCTGCGAATACTCTTCGAGTCCGTTGTGCTCTCTGCCGTTATAGTTCGGAAGATGCGAAAAAGCCGGCGTCATGACCGGCATATCGAACTTCTCATCGAGAAAAGTCATAGAAAGATCAGCTACAACCGAATCAATAAGCCTCTCTTCTATGAGAAGGGAATCCATATACTGTTCGGTTATGATATTTGCGTCAGACAGTCTTGTATAATCCATTCAGTTCCTCCTTTAAATACCCCATATATTTGATATACTCATCATCCGTGTTCAGATGCTCCAGGATCAACGGCATGTCCGGATCAAGCGCATTCATCTTTTCGGCATAGTATCTGAGAGGGAATTCTCCGCATCCGGGTGCACACTCCTCAAGTCTCACCGTATACGCACTGTTCAGATGTACATCTTTGATATGACAGCTTTTGATCAGTCCTCCCAGTTTCCCTGCACATTCATCAACAAACTCTGTCGCAAAAAAGTATCTGTCGACGGAATTGATCATATTAATGACATCCATGTGCACGGCAAAGCGTTCTCTGTCCACTTCCTCTGTCAGCCTAAGATAATCATCCGGCCCCGTCGGTATCATCCATGGCATCGGTTCGAGTGTAAAATATGTTTTTTTCACATCCGCACGGTCTATTATCTCCCTGACCATACGGACAGTCTCCTTACGGGCTTCATCCGAGAAATTGGCCTTGTATCCTCCGTCCCATACCGGGCCGAAAGCTCCCGCCACGTTCACACAGCATCTCGCACCGACAAAGTCGGCAAGTCTAAGCTGCTCGACGCAGTAGTCCATATTTTTCTTGCGTTCATCGGGATCGTTCGCCAGTGCATTCCTCCATATCCCGACCTCAGCTATGGTCAGCCCCGCGTCATCGGCTGCTTTCTTATATTCAAGGATCCTGTCCTCAGGTTCATTACTCTGAACAGGGAAAACAACGGTTCTGCATCCGAGTTTCACCTGATTTGATGCCCACTCTGCAGCATTCGTATGCTGCAACGGGAAAGATGTGCCTAATCTCACCTAACTTCCTCCTGTAATGTCCTTGCCAGGGCTACGCTAATCCTTCAGGTTGGTGCTGTCAGAGTATCCGTCCAGCTTGCCTATCATCTGGTTTGCGTCCATCCCGTAAACCTTGCAGCACTTATGCGATACATTCTTTTCTTCGATCTGCTCCGGATCATACTCCACGCTCATACGCATGGCACCAAACTCCACCTCGTTGTCCAAATGTCTCATAACTTCATTGAGGAGTTCATCGTCTATATCTGATTGTCTGCTCATAGCTTATTTTCCTCCGAACAACTCTGCCGTCCGTTTCATCCTGTCGGCGATCTCTACTCCGAAAGGACACCTGCTTTCACAGCTCTTGCATCCCACGCATTCCGATGCGGTGTGATCCAGTGCTTTATAGTGCTCCATCACACTTTCGGGAACCGTCGGCTGGGCTGTCGCCAGATCATAGAACTTGTTTACCATGGCGATATCGATGTTCATCGGACACGGCTTACAGTGACCGCAGTATGTGCACTGCCCGCTGTACGAGTGGAGAGGTGCATTGGCGATAACCGATGCATAATCTTTCTCATCATCCGATGCGGTCTCATATGAAACGGCCTCGTCTATCTGCTCCTTCGTATCATAGCCACACAGTATGGATGATACTCCGGGTCTGGTCAGAGCATAGTGGATCAGCTGAACCGGGGTAAATGCAACATCGAAGGGCGACCTGTCCTTACTTAAGAGTGCTCCACCGAAGAACCCCTTCATAACCGTGATCCCGACATTTTGTTCCTCACACATCTGATAAAACCTGGCTCTCTCGGGATCGATGCCCGACAGCTGATCCTGATCATATCCGCCGAACATGGACTCAAGTTCTTCTGTAGCCGGTCTCATGTCAAATGCGGGATTGATGCTGAACAGTATCATCTCAATAAACCCGGTCTCTACTGCCAGTTTGCCTATTACAGGGTTATGAGTACTCAGTCCGATATGCTTGATGATGCCTTTTTCACGGAGTTCGTGCACATACTCGATGAACTCACCGTTCATCACACTGTTCCATTCGTCCACCGAATCTATATAGTGGATCATGCCCAGATCGATATAATCTGTCTTAAGCCTCTTAAGCAGATCTTCAAATGCGGGACGTACGTACTTCATGTCTCTGGTCCTGACGTACTGTCCGTTCTGATAAGTAGATCCTATATGCCCCTGTACATACCAGGATTCACGACATCCTTCCATGGCTTTGCCTATTATGTCTCTGGATTTGGGGTCAGGCATCCAGCAATCAACGATATTGATCCCGTGGCTGTGAGCATATTTAAGCAGCTCAACGGACTCTTCAGTCTCATGTCTTTCAAGCCATTCTCCACCGAAGCCTATCTCGCTGACTCTCAATCCGGTCTTGCCAAGTGTTCTGTAATTCATGCCATCTGCCCTCCTGTATGCTTATCGGTTCAAGTCTGCCGATCAGACACGTTTACGTTCCGGAATCCGTCTATACCATCATACGATATATTTCCGTGCAATCTTCCTTACAGAGTGTAACAAATCCTGAGATGGATCCGTCACGTCCGTTTCCGCAGCACAGGTTCTCCACAAGAACAGGGATATCCTCCTCCTTTGCTCCCAGTTCCTCAAAATTACGAGGCATTCCGAGAGAGGTCAGGAAGGCTGCGAAAGCATTGATCCCCTCCAGTGCCGTAACTTCAGGATGTTCGAAATCCATGCTGCATCCCCATACCCTGACGGCAACCTGGGCAAAGCGCATGATATTATGCTTCATAACATATTTAAACACAGCGGGCATGGTGACAGCTAGTCCCGCACCGTGTGCACAGTCATAGAGTGCCGAAAGTTCATGCTCTATGTTATGACTGTTCCAGTCCTGGGATCTGCCCACGCCGCATGAATTATTGTGTGCCATCATACCGGCCCACATGATGTTTGCTCTTGCCTCATAATTATTCGGATCGGCTATTACTCTGGGGCCTTCATGCTTCATGGTGAGCAGCAGTGCCTCTATCATTCTGTCCGTAACCTCTACCTCGGTGGAGTTGGTCAGATATCGCTCATACAGATGTGCCATGATATCCGTAATGCCGGCAGCCGACTGGAAAGGAGGCAGTGTCTGCGTGAGTGCGGGATTGAGAATGCTGAACTTGGGTCTGATCGCATCTCCGCTGGCTCCGCGCTTCATCATATCGCTCTCTCTGGTTATAACGGAATCGGGACTGCCTTCGCTGCCTGCTGCCGCGATCGTAAGGATAGTTCCCACAGGCAGGGCCTCTTCAATTCTTTTTCCGCAGTAATAATCCCAGAAATCTCCATCATATAATACGCCTGCTGCTATAGCCTTGGATGAGTCTATCGTACTTCCTCCGCCAACAGCCAGGATGAAGTCAACCTGCTCCTTTTTACAAAGCTCGATGCCCTCATATACCAGACCGCTGCGAGGATTGGGCTTAACTCCTCCGAGCTCGGTAAACGCAATACCTTCAGCATTAAGAGAGGATTTAACCCTGTCCAGCAGACCGGAGCGGACCACACTTCCTCCACCATAATGGATCAGAGCTTTGCTGCCCCCGAAGCGCTTAACCATAGTTCCTGCCTGATTCTCTCCATCCATGATTTTTCGGCGGAAAGTTTTGCGTTTAACTTGTAATAAATATAATACCCCGTTCCGGTCATATAATCAATGTGCACCTACCTGCTTCTCCGATTCATACCTCTGCCCGGCTACTGCCTGTATATCGAATCCATCCGGGCAGCTGCCTGTGCACAAACTGAATATGCATGACCTGTCTCTATATCAAACCTAAGTATCCCTCCCCAACACCTCCGAGCGTATCCGGTTGAGTACGTGCTTCTTATTCCCGCTCCACACAGGTGCGACCAGAATACGCTTGTCTCCGTCCCCGGTCAGCCTGTGGATCACGACGGTGTCCGGTATTATGCTGATGCAATCGCGCAGGATATCGATGTACTCATCTTCCGTAAGTACATCAAACCGGCCCGCCAGATAATCCTTCTCCAGGTCCGTACCGCGTAATACATGCAACAACTGCAACTTGATGCCCGTCGCACCGGACTCACATACATATCTCACGGTCGCGAGCATATCCTCGCGACTCTCAAACGGCAGTCCCAGGATCACGTGCGTGATGACTTCTATATCCCTGCTCCTAAGTGACTCTACAGCCTGACTGTACGCATCAAGTTCATAGCCCCTGCGAATATATTTCGCACTCCTGTCGTGGATCGTCTGCAATCCCAGCTCGATCCATACCGGTTTGATCCGGTTAAGTTCGTCCAGCAGACTGATGACTTCATCCGGCAGACAATCCGGTCTTGTAGCTATGGAGAGTGCGACCACATCCGGATGACTGACAGCCTCCGTATAGATTGCCCGCAGTCTCTCCACCGGAGCATATGTACCTGTATATGCCTGAAAATAAGCAATATACTTACCCGAACGCATTTTTGACGCAACTAACGCCTTTCCCCGCTCGATCTGCTCCGTCACAGATAATGACGGATCTCCTGCGAACTCACCGCTTCCTCCTTCTGAGCAGAAAATACACCCGCCGGTGCCGACGGTACCGTCACGGTTCGGACAGGTGAATCCCCCGTTCAATGCAATCTTATATACTTTACATCCGAAGGTAGCCTTCAGGTAATCATTAAGCAACATCATAAACTGCTGTATATATTACATCCGGTAAATCATCCCCGGGCAAAAGCAAAACTCCCGATTCGTATGAACCGGGAGTCCTATAAGCAGCGGTACAAGGATTCGAACCTTGAAATGACGGAGTCAGAGTCCGTTGCCTTACCATTTGGCGATACCGCTATATGTTACTTTCAACAGAAAATGATTATAGCGGATGCCTGCGGATAAATCAAGGCTTATTTCTTTTTTTTCTGCTCTGTCAATTAAAAAAGTGTAACGGGGTCCCAGCCGTAGTCCTGATATGCCGTAATATTCAGTCCGTTGCTCTCCACATATTCTATGAGGATATTCTTTCTGAAAAGTTCACGGCTTTCTTCGTCGGAATACACCTCCATGAATCTATCATATCTGTCGCCAAATATCTTCCTGGCACTTGCATCGAAATCACTTCCGTCACCCACTTCATCAAAGGAGGTCACAACTGCTGTCCTTTCGTCTGTTTTCTTAAGATGTATAAGGCCGGAATGTGTACCTCCGGATACGGTTTTAAGCACATCCCCCTCCAGGTCATAATTCCAGATCTGGAAGTTGCCCCACACCTTCACATCCTCAGGATCGGATTCGTCCACGTCGATCTCTGCGATCTGGGGCACGCTGAGATCCGCTTCGGCATATTGAGGAGCTATCTCATCCAGGAAATACTCCGTGATGGCATTGCAATACGGATCATCGTCCGGATACTCATATCTGGGCAGGGATCCCGATTCAGCATTGTCATCCCCGCCTATGTTGGAGAACCATACTATTCCGTTTTCATCCATTTCTCCGAACAGATCACCAAACTTTGCCTCTGCTTCCTCAGGGGTATGATCGGCAAAGGAGGTATCCTCTGTTCTGTAATAATAGGTGGCATTTCCATCCGTATCGTATTCAACATAGGCTTCCTCGGACACAACGAGAGCGTTATCTCTGATGGTGTACTTGATCATGAAATGATTGCCGCCGATATAGAGCGTATCATTTATGACCATCAAGGGATACGCAGTTCCTCCAGCCTGGACATAATCCATATACTCAGGACCGTTGTCCCCGTAATAGAAGATCTCCGAGTCTATAGCCGCATACCCGTCCGGCTCATATTCATATGTCCCGCTTGCCACCAGCAATACATCCGTATCACCTATGTGGACGTTTGCATATGCCATTCCCCGGTTCTCTTCTTTATCAATGATCTGAGTAAATGTGTCGCACCCCTCGATGTAAGTTTTCATATGATGTTCTTCGGGTGTGTATACATCCGAGGGATCAAAACCGGCAGCGTATTCATCGGACTCATCGGTTTCCGCGGCCGGTGTCTCCTCCGCACCGGCGGTATCAGCCGGCTCTGATTCCTGTTGCACCGCAGGTTCCTCAGCAGTACCCGACGCATTTCCGCACCCTGACAGAAGGGCTGTGCTTAGTGCTGTTGCAATTAACAGGCTTAATACTTTGTTTTTCATAATTCTCCTACTCACAAGCATACAAATACAGCTACAGAATCATACCTCAAACATCAGCTCCGCATATGTCGGGATCGGCCACATGGACTTATCAACTATCATCTCCAGCTCATCGCAGGGACTGCGAAGTTCATCCATGGCGATCTTTACTACATCCTTATAATAGAAAGCTCGTTCCTTGCCGTCTTTTACGGTAACAGCCTGTGCACTCACTTCCTTGAGTTTGTTATATGCCGTCTGTGCATCATTGATATATCCGATAGTCTTCTTAAGGAGTTCATCTTCGGCTGCGGCATTTACGCCTGCTGCCTTGACCTCATTCACGGTACGCGCCAGCTCGCCGGAATACTTCACTGCTGCGGGGATGATCTGCTTGCCGGCCATGTCGATCATAGTAAGCGCTTCGATATTGATAGTCTTTGCATAGGTCTCGTATATGATCTCTTCGCGGGACTCAAGCTCGGTTCTGTTGAATATCTTAAATCTCTCAAACAGAGCAACGGACTTATCCGTTGTCAGCGCACAAGCCGCCTCGATCATGCTCTTGATATTCGGCAGCCCCCGTCTGGCAGCCTCAGCCACCCATTCATCCGAGTATCCGTCACCGTTAAATATGATACGCTGATGCTCTGTCATATACTTTTTGATCAGATCGTGTACAGCCATCTCGAAATCATCGGCGCCCTCCAGGATAGTGGCGGCCTCATCGAAGGCTTCCGCAACTATCGCATTGAGGATCGTGTTCGGGCTTGCTATGGAGTCGGAACTGCCGACGCTTCTGAATTCAAACTTATTTCCCGTAAAAGCAAACGGGGATGTCCTGTTGCGGTCGGTTGCATCCTTTTCAAAATCGGGAAGTGTGGACACTCCGGTCTCAAGCTTTCCGCCCTGTATCGCTGAGCTGGCCACACCTGTCTCAACGAGCTGGGTCACCACATCCTCAAGCTGCTCTCCGAGGAAAATGGATATGATAGCCGGAGGTGCCTCATTGGCTCCGAGACGATGATCGTTACCCACGTCAGCCGCCGACTGTCTGAGCAGATCGGCATGATCATCCACTGCCTTCATGATGCATGCAAGCACCAGAAGGAACTGGAGATTCTCATTTGGCGTATCACCGGGATCGAGCATGTTCACACCGTCATCCGTATTGATGGACCAGTTATTGTGCTTACCGGAACCGTTCACACCGGCATAAGGCTTCTCATGCAGGAGGCATCTTAAGTTATGACGCGTAGCCACGCGCTTCATCGTCTCCATGACGAGCTGGTTATGATCCACGGCGATATTGACCGTATCGAAGATCGGAGCCAGCTCATGCTGTGCGGGTGCAACCTCATTATGCTGAGTCTTCGCAAGGATGCCAAGCTTCCAGAGCTCCTCGTTTAAATCCTTCATGTATGCGCCGACTCTCTCCCTGATGACACCGAAATAGTGGTCATCCATCTCCTGGCCCTTGGGCGCGGGAGCACCGAAGAGTGTACGTCCGGCAAACATCAGATCCAGACGCTGCATATACAGATCGGCATCCACCAGGAAGTATTCCTGCTCGGGGCCGACACAGGGAGTGACCTTGGTAGCATCCGTGTTGCCGAACAGTCTGACGATCCTGAGAGCCTGCTCGCTGAGTGCTTCCATGGAACGCAGGAGCGGTGTCTTCTTATCCAGCGCTTCACCGGTATATGAGCAGAACGCGGTGGGTATACACAGTATCACGCCGCAGGATGATTCTTTAAGAAAAGCCGGAGAGGTGATATCCCATGCGGTATAACCTCTGGCCTCAAATGTTGCTCTCAATCCTCCCGAGGGGAATGAAGATGCATCAGGCTCACCCTTGATCAGCTCTTTGCCGGAGAACTCCGTGATCATGCGTCCGTCCTCATCCGGAAGTGATACGAATGCATCATGCTTCTCCGCCGTAATACCGGTCAGAGGCTGGAACCAGTGTGTATAATGGGTAGCTCCGTTCTCCTCGGCCCAATCCTTCATGGCTTTGGCTATGACATTAGCCGCTTCCATCGAGAGTTCTCCGCCTCTTTCGGATACTCTGATCAACTCTCTGTACACATTTTTGGGCAGACGTTCTTTCATCTTGCCGCGTGTAAAGACGTTCTGTCCAAATAATTCGGTTACTTCACTCATTTATGGATATCCTCTGCTTTCTAATCTAAAAAAAACGACCGCAAAAATTGTATATCAACGCGTCTGTGTCGTCAATAATACAGCTTGCTTCAGTCTGTACCGCCGTCTGACGCTGCCCTGACCCTCATGATATCTCCGGCTTCGGGAATCTCGGAGAACGTCGCATAGATGATCTGTCTCGAATGAGGACAGCTCATCATATCGGCACCGCTCTCATCCTGCAGTCGCATGACTCTGACCTGACGGTCGTCGCAGCTGCGCTTCATCAGTTCGATCATATCGCCGGTTGAGAATTTGTTTTTCTGCTCAAAGACAGCACGTCCGTCCGGTGTCACCTCCCGGACAGTCCCGAGATATATATGATCGCTCACGTATGTACTGCTGTCATAGATTTGAGTCTCGGAGGTCGGCTTACCGAAGTAGAAACCGGTCGTGAAATGCCTATGTGTACATTTCCCTATCTCTTCCCTGTACCATTCCATATGCTCCCGATACGATCCGGGATCGCAGAGAAGATCGTCTATCGCCCGCCTATATGTTCTGGCCACAGTAGCCACATACAGGGCAGTCTTCATCCTGCCTTCGATCTTGAAGCTGTCTATACCCGCCTCTATCATCTCCGGAATATGCTCGATCATGCACAGGTCACGTGAGTTAAATATATACGTACCGCGCTCATTCTCGTATACGGGCAGGTACTCGCCGGGCCGGGTCTCCTCCACGACGGCATACTTCCATCTGCAGGGGTGAGTACATGCCCCGTGGTTCGCATCGCGTCCAGTGAAATAATTACTGAGCAGGCATCTCCCCGAATATGAGATACACATGGCTCCGTGTATGAAGCTCTCTATCTCCATATCCTCCGGAATATGCTCCCTGATCTGCCTGATCTCTGTCAGAGACAGTTCTCTGGCCGATACTACACGCTTCGCTCCCAGCCGGTACCAGAAAAGATAGGTTTCCCAGTTCGTATTATTTGCCTGGGTGGATATGTGTATATCTATGTCGGGACATATCTCACGTGCGTAGGTAAATATGCCCGGATCCGCAATGATCAGTGCGTCCGGCTCAATATCTCTCAGCTCTTCGAGGTAGCCGCGTACACCCTCCAGATCATAATTGTGAGCGAGGATATTCACCGTCACATGAACCTTCACACCATGCTCATGTGCATATGTAATCCCTGCCTCCATTTCCTCACGGGAGAAATTATCCGCCTTGGCACGCAGGCCGAATTCCTCTCCTCCTATATATACGGCATCCGCTCCGTAATCCACCGCAGTCTTCAGAACTTCCAGATTGGCTGCAGGTACCAGTAATTCAGGTCTCTTCATCTTGTTCATATACGTACACTCAATGTTGCACCATCCGCAACCGGCAGGATCGATGTCGAGTAGTCATTATCATGTGTCAGTTGATACAGATACTCCCTCATGCGGGTATGGATCGTCCGATCCCTGCGTGTGACCGCATAGCGGCTCTCGAGTATATCCCCATCCTGGAGAATATTATCGGAGATCAGCAGACCGCCCGTCTGCTGAAGCCTCTTCACGTCATCATACATATTTATATACTGGCCCTTGGGGCCGTCCATGAATATCAGATCATAGGGGCCGGTCAGTTCACGTATCAGCTCGGTTGCATCACCTTCGAGCAGAGTTATCTGTCCGGAGGTATCGAAGCGGGCGAAGTTTTCTTTTGCCTCAGATATACGCGGAGCATAGTTTTCTATCGTAGTGATCCCGCACCCGTCCGGTGCGTACTCTCTCATATATAATGCAGAAAAACCAATGGCGGTACCTATCTCAAGTATCGACATTGGTCTGTGGATCAGTATCATCGTACGCAGAAAATCCATCATTGCCGGTCTGATGATCGGAATACGCGCCGTACGCGCCTCCGCTGCCAGCCGCTCTATATACTCCGGCTCCGGTCTGTCTAACGATTCAATATATGACTCAATCCTGGCTTCGGAATTCATTCGCCGCCCTCGGGAACGGCTTCCTCTTCGACCACGTTCCCCTCCGTAGCGCCTTCCGGATCCTCGTCGACGATCTCGAGTTCCTCAGCCTCCGATTCGGGGATCACAACCTCAGGTTCCTCTTCCTCATCCACCGGCTCCATACTCATCACGGCCAGCATCTCCTCAGCAGTCATGGCCGTACTCAGGTCATATATGCCCGGAGCCTCCTTACCGTGATACTCACTGAGTAACTCCTGCAGATAGAATATCTTTGAGTCGCGGATAAGTCCTTTCTGCTGAAGCATATCACCCAGATCGCGGGATGACATATCCGGCTTCACCTCTATGGATATGATACGTCCCTCACCCACAGATACCGGTGCCTCGGTGAACACACGATATCCGTAGTCATACGCAATCAGCGCACCCCTGTATATGAGCACGCCCAGGAATATGAATATCGCTATTTTGATTATGGTCTCCAATATGGAACCGATTATCTCAGCCGGTTTCATAACTCTCCCTCTGTATACGGATCAACCCCGGTCTGTTTATTCAAAATCAAGATGATCCAGTATCAGTATATTCAGCTCCTGCATCATTCTGCAGAAGGCCAGCTCGGCCTGCAGAAAACTCTCTACCAGCGGGTTCTCACGGAAACCCTCATACTCTTTCTCGTATGCATCCATCCTGTCGAAAAGCTGATCCTGATCCGTGTAGTTCTGTAACTCGAAGGTGGCCTGCCTATAGGCGTTCACCTTTGCATACAACTCGGGATCCTGTTTGATGCGTTCCCGTTCAAGACAGTATTTGCGATAGATTTCCGTTTGCTGGATCTTGGCTGCGTATTCTTTGGCTGCCATTCTGATCTGTTCGCTGGATAAAGACATGCAGGTCTTACCTCCGTCAGTTTACCTTATTTTCGGCCATAGGGAAAGCACAAACTATATTTCCTGGATTATCGGCAGGATCATGGGCTTACGTTTGGTCTGCTTCCATATATAATCGCCCAGATTATCCCTGATTATGGTCTTGATCCGGTTCCAGTCCGTCTGACCGCGACTGATGCAGCCCTCCAGAGTTTCATTTGTGACCTCCCAGGCTCCGTTCATCAGCTCATCGGACTCCTTTACATATACGAATCCTCTCGATACTATCTCGGGGCCGGCCAGAACTTCTTTATTATACTGGTCAAGTGTGACCACCACGATCAATATGCCGTCCTTGGCCAGGCGCTGGCGGTCCCTGAGCACCACATTGCCCACGTCGCCTACTCCCAGTCCGTCCACCAGGATCGCTCCGGTAGGTACCTTTCCGCGGACCTCCGCATCGTCCGGTCCCAGGCAGAGCACATCTCCGGTAGATATGATGAATATATTCTCTTTCGGTATGCCCAGTTCTGCTGCGATGCTGGCCTGAGCCTTGAGATGCTTATATTCTCCGTGTACCGGTACGGAATACTTCGGCTGTACGAGAGTGTATATCAGTTTGATCTCTTCCTGGCAGGCATGCCCGGATACATGCACATCCTGGAAAATAACTTCCGCACCAAGCTGAAGCAGCTCATTGATGACGTTTGTCACGGCTTTCTCATTACCCGGTATCGGATGTGAGCTGAAGATGATGGTATCATTCGCCGTGATCTTGACCTTGCGGTGGTTACCGTCGGCCATACGACTGAGCGCGGCCATGCTCTCACCCTGCGATCCGGTGGTGATGATGACCATCTTGTCGTCAGGATAGCTGCGCATCTCTTCGATGTCTATCAGCGTGTTATCGGGGATATTCAGACATCCCAGATTGGCTGCGGTATCTATGATGTTGACCATGCTGCGGCCCTCGACCACTACCTTACGGTCGAAGCGGCATGCGGTATCTATGATCTGCTGCACCCTGTCCACGTTGGATGCAAAGGTTGCCACGATGATCCGTCTGCCCTTGTGCTCCGCAAACAGTGCATCAAAAGCCGTACCCAGCGTCCTCTCCGATGGAGTAAATCCAGGTCTCTCGGCATTAGTGGAGTCACACAGGAGAGCCAGCACACCGTCACGTCCGATCTCCGCAAATCTCTGCAGATCTATCGCGTCGCCATACAGCGGTGTGTAATCCACCTTGAAGTCTCCGGTGTGAACCACAGTGCCCACCGGACTGTATATGGCCAATGCAGCGGCATCCACGATGCTGTGATTGGTCTTGATGAATTCAACATCGAACTTGCCGAGGGATATCGTATCCCCGAATCCTACCTCATGTCTCTCCGTTACATCCAGGAGCTCGTGCTCCTCCAGCTTGCGCTCTATAAGTCCGAGAGTAAGTCTTGTCGCATATATCGGGATGTTCAGCACCTTGAGTATATAGGGCAGTGCTCCGATATGATCCTCGTGACCGTGAGTGATCACGAATGCCTTTACTTTGGATACATTATCCAGCAGATAAGTCACGTCGGGGATCACCAGGTCTATGCCCAGCATGTCATCCGTGGGAAATGCCAGACCGCAATCCACGACAATAATACTGTCTTCGAACTCGAAGGCAGTAATGTTCAGTCCGATCTGCTCCAATCCACCCAGAGGTATTATCTTAAGTCTGGAGCTTACGTCCTGCGCGGTTTTAATGTTGCTCATACAATATCAACGTCCTCTAAGATGTTCTCAAAGACCTTGCCTACGGCCTTCAGTTCATCATCATCCTCTACGAACTCGTACAGAGCCTCTGCATCGTCAGGATCCGAAAGATCCTTCATGATCATAGCCTCGCCATCGCCTTCGGGCGCGTCCGTGACCAGGATATAATCCACTCCGCCGAGCCTCGTCGTCTCAAGTACGTAGAAATCTATAGTTTCTTCCCCTTCAGGGGCAAATGTGATCTTTTCCAAATCAAACCTCTGATCTATCGATCAATCCGTATGTTCATCGAGATAGCTCTGAAGTATGATCGTTGCGGCTATCTTATCAACATACTGCTTACGGTCTTCCCTGCGGATATGCGCCTCGCTCATTATCTCGTCGGCTTCCACTGTCGTAAGGCGTTCATCCCACAGTATCACTTCCAGTCCGGTCCTTCGAGTCAGTGTATCCGCCAGTTCTTCACTGGCCTCCGCCCTCGCTCCGCGGCTGTCGTCCATGTTCAACGGATATCCGAGAACTATCAGGCCGACATCATATTCCAGGATAAGCTCTTCTATTCGTGCGAGAGTTTTGCGCAAATGGTTTTCTTTTTCACGCCGTATGATCTCAACCCCCTGCGCGGTTATGTGCAGAGGATCGCTCACGGCTACACCCACGGTCTTTGAACCGTAGTCCAACCCCAGGATACGCATATGTTTCCCCGTCAGTCCTTACTTCTGCTCCCAGCCCTTGCTGCGGATATATTCGCTCAAGAGCTCCTCAACAAGTTCATCACGTTCAACCTTCATGATCAGGCTTCTGGCTCCCTGATGGTTGGTGATATACGTGGGATCGCCGGACATGATATATCCGACTATCTGATTAACGGGATTGTAGCCCTTCTCCGTCAGAGCTTCATATACGGTAGACAGAACCAGTTTAACGCCGGTCTCCTGCTCTATGGCTACATTGATAAATTGAGTATCGCCTAAGTTATCCATGTTTTATCCTTTCCGAACTATATCATCCGTTCGATCCAAACGTGTTTCAGAACTTGAAAACCAGCGCAGTATACGGAGGCAGATCCAGCATCAGATACTGCTTCTGACGCACGCAGTCTCCCGACTGTGCGGAAAGCTCCGCAGGCACTTCATTACCGTTCCCCCCGAATCTCTTATCATCCGAGTTGAGTACCAGTTTATATTTCTTCTTCATCGGGACCGGAACCCAATAGTTATCCCAGCGGATCGGTGTCATATTCAGTACGAAAAGCAGCCTGTTCTTGCCGGTGTCATCTCTTCTGATGAAGCTGTATACACTTCTGTCATTGTCATCGGCATTCATCCATTCGAATCCTGCCCAATCATTATCTATGCGATACAGACACGGATTATCGTTATAGAGTTCCAGAAGTTCTTTTACATAGGTCTGCATACCGCGATTGTACTCCCGGTCGAGCAGGAACCAGTCGAGCTCACGCTTCTCGCTCCACTCGCGCTCCTGACCGAACTCCTGACCCATGAAGAGCAGCTTCTTGCCCTCGTGACCTATCATGAACGTATATCCCAGGCGGAGATTCGCATACTTGTCGATCTCGTATCCGGGCATCTTGTTCACCATCGAGCACTTCAGGTGTACGACCTCATCGTGTGACAGCGGCAGGATATAGTTCTCACTGCTGTTGTATGTCATGGCAAATGTCATCGCATAGTGATTGTTCTTGCGGAAGTAGGGATCCAGTTTCATATACTCGCAGAAGTCATGCATCCAGCCCATATTCCACTTGAACGCGAATCCAAGTGACTCGGTGCCTATATTTCCGGTAACGGCAGGCCATGCAGTGGATTCCTCGGCTATGGTCAGGAAGCTGGGATAAGTTCCCCGTACCACTGAATTCATGTGCTTGAAGAACTCGATCGCATCATAGTTCTTATTTCCGCCGTCACGATTCGGAAGCCACTGGCCGTCCTTTTTGCCGTAATCCAGATACAGCATCGATGCGACGGCATCAACTCTGATTCCATCCACATGGAACTCCTTGATCCAGAACAGAACGTTCGCGATCAGGAAGTTCTTCACTTCGGTCTTTGCATAATTAAAGATCTTCGTACCCCAGTCGGGATGCTCTCCCAGCCTCGGATCGGGATGCTCGTAAATACAGCTGCCGTCGAAGCAGGCCAGGCCGAAATCATCGGTAGCGAAATGAGCCGGAACCCAATCCAGGATAACTCCGATATTGTTCCTGTGAAGCAGATCTATCAGATACATGAAGTCTTTCGGCTCACCGTATCTGGAAGTCGGTGCATAGTATCCGGTAACCTGATATCCCCAGGATCCGTCAAAAGGATGCTCCGCGATACCCATAAGCTCGATATGGGTATAGTGCATATCCTTAAGATACTCTACGACTCTGTCCGCGAACTCTCGATAGTTATAGAAACCGTCCTCGGTTCCGTCGGGATGCTTCATCCATGAGCCTATATGGCACTCGTATATGGCCATGGGTTCCTTGTTATAATCCTTGTTCTCACGGGATTTGGACCAGGCGGAGTCTCCCCATTTATAACCGGAGATATCGTAGGTCCTGGATGCATTGCCGGGACGGAGCTCGGCATAGTTTGCATAGGGATCTGCCTTATATATCCTGTCGCCTTCCGCAGTTGTGATCAGGAATTTATAGTACTGCCCGGAGGTCACTCCCGGTATAAACTTGGTCCATATACCGCCGGGGCCGATCTTATCACAGGCATCCGCCCACTCGTTCCATCCGTTGAAATCGCCTACCACATGAACGGCCTGAGCATTCGGTGCCCAGGTAGCAAAAAAATAGCCCTCGACGCCATTCTCATTTGAAGGGTGCGCACCGAGCTTCTTGTAGATATCATAGTGCGTGCCCTGCGCAAACAGGAATTGATCTGCCTCGGATATAAATACAGTATTTGACTTAGCTGCCATACCTTACCCCCCCCGTATATGCACTTAATAATGCATGAAATCCTTCTCCCTGAGGATGATCATATCCTCATCGTCATACCTCTTATGTAGAATTATATCAAATAAATGGGCCGGATTCTTCTTATCCGCATAATAAATCGCATCATCGACCAGATCACGCACTTCGCTGACCGATACCTGATGTGTACTTGTCTGCATCTCCGCGATCCTGGTATGCAGGGCAAGGAGAGCATATTCGTCGATCGTATGCTCCTGACTCAGTGCATATTCACATGCGTAATTAACCAGTGCCTTGTCATCGAGCGCCTTCAGATCTATACGGACGTTGAAAAGCTCTCCGAGTTTGGGCAGGGTACCTACTATCTTATCCATACCCTCCGAAGTATCTTCAAGGATTGCCAGTATACCCAAATTCTCGCTGTCAAGGATCTTGATCAGTTTCTGGACCGTACTCTTCTTCATTCCGCGGGCGCTTTCAATGATGATGGCTCCGCCCTTGATCTTTTCAAACAATGCCGGCAGATCTTTATCATTGAGACCTTTGCCGCTGACTTTAGCCACCTGACGGTTCACGAAGTTGGAATCCGTACTCTGCATATACTTGATGAGTTTCTTGGCCAGATCTATGGTCCCGACGCCTTCTTCGCCCGTCACTATGACATTGCCGCTGCAGGCAGCCATACTCATATTGTCCAGAGCATATGCTATCTGTCTGCCGGTACTCTTTCTTGTCAGATAGTGGCCGAACAGTTCGGTCTCCTCGGTGCTCAGCCTGCGCTGACCGTCGGACTCCTCGTCATTGTCCGAGTCTTCGTCCGCACGTGCAACACGGGTGGCTGTAACCTTCTTTTCGGATGTGGCAGACTCAGACTCCGCTTCGGCCTCATCCTCTTTAAGTGCTTCTCTGACCGCCTTGACCTCTATGGAATCAGTACCGTCCGGTATGCCTTTGGAGGTCGCGTCATCCGTAGGCTCTTCTTCGGTATCATCGGCTTCGGGTTCAGCCTCATCTGCCGGTTCTTCACCGGCCTCAGCTTCGGGTTCTGCCGATGCTTCAGGCTCCGCTCCGGTTTCTGCTTCGGCTTCGGGCTCGACAACGGTTTCGGGTTCTGCTTCGGCCTCAGGCCCGACAACGGTTTCGGTCTTCTCTTCGGACCCGACCTCCGTCTCAGCCCCGGATGCAGGCTCATCGACCCCGGTCGAATTCTCTTCCTCGGGCTCCGAAGCAGGCTTGTCCGCGGATGACTTGTTCATATCATCGGCTGTTGCCTCAGCCACACCCGGGCCTATCACTCCGTCCATGGTCATATATTCCACGGCCCGCAGTGCTTCCTTACGGATCTTTTTGCCCAGAGCCGCATCGATCTCGCCGCCGTTGGACTCCTTGATGATAGCTTCGGTAAATGCTTTCTCAAGCTGCTCTATCAGTGATGCCTTGGTGTCCTCGTCGAACTCGTCGAACAGCGACCCGGTGTGTTGCATGATGCGCTTACGGACTTCCTCCTCGCGCTTCTTCTCGTTTTCTTTCTTGGTATTCTCCCAGTCAGCAAGTACATCTTCTATGCTCAGCTGGCCTGTTATCTGTTTCTCGACCTGCTCTACCTCTGACAGTGCCAGTCTGATCTGTCCACTGTACTCTTCGGCCAGCATCTGGTCGTAGGCGCTTGATATCGCTCCCACAGGCTCTATCTGTCCTGTGACGGCACCGGGGATAAGCTCGGCCTGCGCGTCGGCGGTCTTCATCGATGCCGCGGATACCTGCATCTCCTGCATCAGGCGCTGTGTGGTCAGATAGTCGACAACAGCATCCGTAGGGATGCGTTTGGTCTCTCCGCTCATGACCGGGTCAACGGCTACGGGAGCGACGGGAGCGGGTACAGGCTCGGGCTCGGGTTCAATAACCGGTCCGTTTTCGTCTATCAGTACCTGCTCTGACAGCGTATGGGGGATCTGAGGAATCACCTGGGTAGGCGCATCCTCCGGTTCCAGATCTTCTATCGGGGCAGGTTCGGGGTCAGGAGCATATGCAGGCTCTTCTTCGGGAGCTGCTTCGACTGAGGCCTCATCTTCCTTCGGCGGTTCCTGCATGTATCCCGTAGCTGCCAGCGGGCTGGATTCAAATATCGTATTATCCTCCACGTCCAGCTCGGGGGTGGAGGGAGTCAGTCTTTCCTCTCTGTTTCTGTCCTCTATCTCCTCGTCGGTATTGAGGAGCGCCTTCATACTCTCGGCGAGCGCTTCCTGCAGGTTCATCGTATTATACTGACCTACATCCACGGGTTTTACCTGGATGTCCATCTCCTGAGGCATCTCTGTCGTGGGCGCTCCCTGCAGATCGGTCTGATCGGTCGATGAGGGGACGTCGGAGATGGCTTCCCTTACCTTTACTTCACCGGGTTCACTCTGCTCTGTTTCTTCAGTCTCATAACCGTTGTTTCTCAGATATGCATCATACTGTGCCTGCTCGGATGGACTCAGCTTCGTATGTCTTGACTTTAGCTCCATCGCCTTTATCACATACTTGCCCTTGCCCGATGTGACGATGATGTCATCGCACTCGTCCACGCATTTGCTGGCCAGACCCATGCAATGATAGAGATAAGCCAGTTCATAGACCCATCTCTCTTTGTAATCCTTACTCTTATACTGCTCGAGCAATGCGGCCCGTTCCTCCAGGCTTACATCATAAGCCTCGAGTATACGGTATCTTAGTACATAATGGCTGGTATCGTTGGGGGCGAGCTGGATGAATTCCTTATAGTACTCCATCGCCTGAACCAGTTCGTTCAGTTTGACAGAAAGCTCGCACAGTGAATATACTATGAGACGCCCGGTGGGGTATCTCTTATAAGCCATCAGCAGGATTTCCTTACTTTCCTGATAGCGTCTGTTTGCCTTATACAGGTCCGATATCTTACACAAAGTCTGAATACTCTTAACCCTGCTCCAGTCAATGGTGTCGGCTATATCTACAGCCTTCGCCAATTCACCTTCACTGATCAGGTTATGGATCTCTTCGACTCTGACTTTGTACTCGTATTTGTCCACGATAACACCTCATTATAATCGACAGATAATCATTTTTTAGTGTAACATAGCATATCTGCGATGTAAAGTGAGTGGGCACAAACTGTGGTATTCATGTCACGAAAAAAAACTATATCTTGTTGTCGGCACTGTCACACAAAAGTGTTGTCAGTTCGGCGAACTCCTCAAGGGTGAATGTTTCGCCGCGTATGGTCTGTGGCTTGCCCATATTATCCAGGACTTCTGCCACACGCTCCCTGGTAAGTCCCTGTATGCCGCTGCAGAGTGCATTGGGCAATGTCTTCCGGCGCATATTGAAGGTTGCCCTGATGATCCTGAACATATAATCCGGATCTGCGACATCCACGCGGGCACTGTGTCTGACATCCAGCCTGATGACTGCCGAATCCACTGCCGGAGAGGGATAGAAGCACTCCGGAGGTACGGAAGCAACTACCGTCGGTTCCGAATAATACTGTACAGCCAGCGACAGAGCTCCGTAATCTTTGCTCCCCGGGCCGGCCTGCATCCGGACCGCCACCTCCTTCTGCACCATGACCGTGATGGTATTGATGATATCGCTGTATTCCAACAGCTTCAGTACGATCGGGGTAGTGATATAGTATGGCAGATTGGCCGTGACCTTCAAACCTGTCCCGTTTCCGTATTTTTCATATATTTCCCGGATATCACAATTCAGGATATCGGCATTGATGACATCCGTGTTCTCACAGTCCTTCAGCGTCTCCGCGAGAACCGGTATCAGCGCCCTGTCTATCTCCACGGCGATCACTCTGCCTGCTGCCGCAGAAAGTCTCCTTGTCAAAGCTCCCAGTCCGGGGCCGATCTCCAGTACGGTATCCTCCCGGGTTACCGTCGAGCCCTCCACGATCTCGTCCAGCACACCATCATCGATCAGGAAGTTCTGACCATATTTCTTCTGGGCGGATATTCCATGTACATTCATTATCTCGCGTATTACGCGACCGTCACTCAGATTCATATTCATATCCCTACCGACACAAATCCCTGCCGGCTCTCCATCCTGTACAGGTTCATGGCGTTTTTCAAGGTGATATCCTCTACCTCTCTCATATCCGTACCGCGTATGTGCGCGATCTGAGCTGCGACATAACTCAGATTCAGGGACGAATTGCGCTGTCCCCTCTTCGGCTCGGGAGCCAGATACGGGCAATCGGTCTCCAGAACGATGCTATCAAGCGGCAGACATTCCACGCATTCCTTCAGCTTCCGTCCGTTCTTATAGGTAACCACTCCGCCTACTCCTATATAGAGTCCCATCTCCACATATTCACGGGCCATTTCAAGTGAATAGGAGTAGCAGTGTACCACGCCGCCTATATCCCCTGCATGATACTGCTTCAGGATGTCCATAGTATCTTTTGCCGCATCGCGTGAATGTATTATGACCGGAAGTCCCACTCTGCGTGCCATATCCAGCTGAGCTTCGAAAAACTCCTTCTGCCTCGCCTCATCGGTGTCGGGATAATGATAGTCCAGGCCTATTTCCCCTATGGCTACGGTTTTTTCATAGGAACACAGCTCCTCAACACGGCTCAATACGCTCAGATCCAGATCATAGATTTCCGTGGGATGCAGCCCCGCGGAAGTATATACATGATCGTATCTCCGGGCCAAAGCCGGGCTTTCCGTCAGGGAAGCCTCTGAAGCGGTCACATTCACCACTCTGCATACCCCTCCGCGAGGCAGTGAAGAGAGCAGTTCATCGCGGTCTTCATCGAACGCTTTATCGTCGTAATGTGCGTGTGTATCAAAGATCATAAACACCTCAGAAAAATAACTAAAAACAGGGTGAAAAAAATGTTAAAATTGTCTTGCAAAACAAAAAGCATTATACTATAATAACTTTTGCGTTGCAAAAAAGACATTATGTCAATCGCAAGCGCCACTAGCTCAGTTGGTAGAGCACCTGACTCTTAATCAGGGTGTCCAGGGTTCGAGCCCCTGGTGGCGCATTTAAGTCTCAGTTTCGTCGATTAACGGCGGGGTTGGGGCTTTTCTTTTATATAAAAAGCGCGTTCCCGAAGGATCGCGCTCGTGACTGTGCTATGGCTCTTTAATATGCTCACTCTCCGGACAGATATTTCTCTATGCCGTCAAGTGCCGCCTCCTCATCCGCGCCGTCTGCGGATACGGTAAGCTGCTCACCTGCATCCATCCCGAGACTCATCATACCCATAATGCTCTTCGCATTGACTCTCTTTCCTTCGGCTTCCATGTAGATGTCCGAATCATACTGGCTGGCCACCTGAACCAGCATAGCAATGGGAGTAGCTTCCAGACCGTCTGCGAGCTTGATCTCCATCGTCCTTTTAGTCATAATAATCTCCTCTTCTTATGTTCTCAGAGAATCCGCAAGTTCACTCAGGCTCCTGAGTCTGTGATTGACTCCGGATTTACCCACCGGGGGATCCAGGATCTCACCCAGTTCCTTGAGCGAAGCTTCGGGGTTGGCCAGCCTCACCTCAGCTATCTCGCGCAGTCTGTCAGGCAGCCTGGCTAATCCGTAATGATCTCTGATATACTCTATATCTTCACTCTGCTTGGAAGCAGCGTTTATAGTCTTGGCTATATTGGCGGCCTCGCAGTTGACCCGTCTGTTAACGGTGTTTCCCACTTCCCTGAGGATACGTATATTCTCCAGATTCATAAGGGACGTATGCGCACCCATCAGATTCAGCATATCTACGATGGCTTCGCCTTCTTTGATATAGACGATGTCGTGATTCTTGCGCACGGCCGTGTGTGCCGGGATTCCGTATCCGAGCAATATATCGTACAATTGACGGGCCTGCTCCGGACTTCTGCACACATACTCCAAATGATAGCCTTTATTCGGGTCGCTCACGGTTCCTCCCGACAGGAACGCTCCCCTGAGGTAAGCCCGTCTGCAGCAGTCCTTGAGAAGCAGACGTGCATCCGTAACATAATCGGGATCCGCATTGCCCACGGTATCCGTATTAAGCTTCAGTGCCTGCGCAACAGTGTCACTGACCGACTTAATGTTAAATGTTTTTGTAAGTAAAGTAAAGTATTTTCGGGAAGCATGTTCATTTTCTACGGGAATGTCAAAACCCGCTCCGGTTTTGCTCTTTTTGCCTGCAAAATGCACAATAGAAGCAAGCTCTGCCAGCTGACAATGGCGAGCCTGTCCGATCACGCTTAAAAGTTCGTCTTTTACATCCGATGAAAATGACATTGGCAGAGTGCCGGATCACTTGCCGGCTTTGGTAACATCCCTGTGAGAAAGTGTGAGCCCATACTGTCCGCGGTTATGCATCCGCTTATACAGACACTCGGCCAGGGTAACTGATCTGTGTTTGCCGCCGGTACACCCTATACCGACCACGAGCTTGTATTTACCCTCCTTGACGTAGTTCGGTATCAGGAAATCGAGGAGATCCACCACCTTGTCCACGAATTCACCCGCCTCGGGAAAACTCATAACGTACTCTCTGACTTCCTCATCCAGGCCTGTCCTGGTCTTGAGCTCATCTATATAGAAAGGATTGGGCAGGAAACGTACGTCGAATACCAGATCGGCATCCTGCGGCACACCGTTTTTGAAGCCGAAGGACAATATTGACACTATCAGACTGTTGTAATCTTCGTTGTCCACGAATATCCGGTCAAGCTCGGACTTCAACTCCCGTGTAAGCAGATTGGACGTATCGATCACATAATCGGCTTTACTCAGGATTCCTGCGAGAACTTCCCGCTCCTTGCGGATACCGTCCTCCAGGCGGTCATCCTGTGTAGCCATGGGATGGTTGCGTCGGGATTCCTTATAGCGCTTCACCAGAACCTCATCCGAGGCGTTCATAAACAGTATCTCGAAATTATGTCCCGAACTGCGCAGCTGCTCAAGCATATCCATCGTGTCGGAAAAGTTCAGCCCGGCACGTACATCCAACCCCAAAGCAACCTTGGTATACTCGACCGTAGCCTGGTCGAGCAGCTCCATCAAACCGGCCAGCAGCGGGATCGGCAGATTATCCACACAGTAATACCCGGCATCCTCCAACATCCTGAGTGCCGTAGCACGTCCTCCTCCGCTCATACCGGTTACGATCACAAAACGCATATCAGAAATCTCCCAGAAGTATGACTTCCCTCTCCAGGTCTACGCCAAATTTCTCTTTGACTCTCTCCTGGACCTGACATATCACGTCATATACATCGGCGGCGGATGCATATCCCTGATTGATCACGAATCCGCAGTGTTTATCGGACACTCTGGCACCGCCTATCGAGAATCCCCTTAAGCCGGCGTCCATGATCAGTTTGCCTGCAAAATACCCCTCGGGTCTCTTAAACGTGGAACCCGCACTGGGATACTCAAGCGGTTGCTTGGAACGGCGTTTCTCGGCGATCTCATTTATGAGGGTCATGATCTCATCACGGTCACCGCGTGCCAGCCTGAATGTCACTCCCATCACTATAAACGGTGAGCCCTTGATCACGCTGGTCCGGTATCCGAACTCCATCGTCTCATTATCCAAAGTAAGGATTTCCCCGGTCTCGCTCAGTATCTCCACGCTCTCGGTGATCATGCTCATATCACCGCCGAACGCACCGGCATTCATCACCATCGCCCCGCCTACGGAACCGGGAATCCCCGTAGCAAACTCCATGCCGGTCAGGCTATGATCGGCTGCAGTCCTGGCAACAAGCGACAGTTGGCTCGCGGCTCCGCACCTGATCCGTTCGTCTTCCACGGAAATATTGGCAAATTCACCGGTCAGCCTTATAACTATGCCGTTATAACCCCGATCCGATACCAACAGATTACTGCCGTTACCGAGCAGAAAAAACTCCTGCCCAATCTGTCGTAAGTAACCGACCGTCCTGATCAGCTGCTCCCGATCGTTGATCAGAAGCATAACTCTTGCGGGACCGCCAACCCTGAATGTGGTATGCACATCCATATCCTCATTTTCGAGGACATTCTCCTCCGGCAGAAATTCCCTTAATGTCCGCAACACTTCGTCGCTCAAAGCGGCCTCCTTACAGTAACGATCTCAGTCGGCATTTCCAAGTATCAGTTTAGCCGCACCATATATACCTGCATCATTTCCCAGAGTTGCAAGTGCAAAGCGTGTATCTCTGGATCCGTGAAATACAGTTCTCTCAAATGCAGGTCTGATATAATCGAACAGAATCTCTCCGGCTTTGCTCACACCGCCACCGATAACAAATACCTCAGGGTTAACGACTCCGGCTATGATGGCAAGCCCTTTGCCCAGATACTCTCCAAATGCCTCTGCTACGCGTATGGCAAGTGTATCACCGGCCTTGACTGCATCGAATACGGTCTTCGCCGATACTTCTCCGTCCCTGAGTGATGAAGGGTCCGAACTGGCCTCCAGTTCCCTGCGGGCCAGACGTACGATACCCGTAGCGGATGCATATTCTTCGAGGCATCCGTAATTGCCGCAGCCGCAAGCCTCTGTCTCATTGTCCTCTATATGTATATGACCGATCTCTCCGCCGGCTCCGGTAGATCCGTTTAACAGTCTTCCTCCCACGATTATGCCGCCCCCGACTCCGGTTCCGAGCGTAACGGCAACGAGGTTCTCGCAGCCCTGTCCGCCGCCTTTCCACATCTCACCGAGTGCGGCAACATTCGCATCGTTACCGCCGCGTACCGTCATTCCGGGCAGCAGCTTTTTCATGGTCTCGACAATGCTGAACTCATTTTGCCATCCGAGATTGACTGCTTTGTGTACTACGCCCTTATCATCCACCGGGCCGGGTACACCGATGCCTACTCCTGCAAAATCCTCAGCGTTAAAGTTATGCGCAACGATCTCTCTCTTTATCGAATCGGCGATATCAGGCAGGATATGGCTGCCGTCGTCCTCTGTACGTGTAGGAATCTCCCACTTGCTGATAACCTCACCGTCGACGGTAAACATGCCGAGCTTAACGGTGGTTCCGCCTACATCTACTCCGACTACGTATTTACTCATAGAGCATTATCCTCCTCATCGTCGTCATCACGCTTCCTTGCGAGATTCTCCTGAACTCTCTTATATAATTCCTGAGCGGCATTGTAACCCATCTTTTTCTGGCGATGATTAACGGCTGCCGACTCACAGATTATAGCCAGGTTACGGCCGGGACGTATCGGGATGTTGTGGCATACAACCTGTATACCGAGGTATTCGGTATATTCTTCCTCAAGACCGAGACGATCATATTCCTTGTCCTTATCCCAGTCCTCAAGTCTGATGACCAGGTCTATGTTCTGAGTTTCGCGAACACAGGATGCACCGAACAAAGCTTTCACATCTATGATTCCGATACCTCTGAGCTCGATGAAATGCTTGGTCACATCGGGTGCGGTACCTACCAGAGAAGCATCTGACACTCTGCGGATCTCAACTACATCATCGGTAACCAGACGGTGGCCTCTCTTAATCAGCTCCAGAGCCGCTTCGGATTTACCTATGCCGCTCTCGCCGGTGATCAGTACACCCACACCGTATACGTCGACCAAAACACCGTGTACAGAGATACAGGGTGCAAGCTTCACATTCATCCATCTGATGATCTCTGCGGAAAAAGCGGATGTGGCCTTAGGTGTGGTAAAAAGCGGAACATTGTGTCTAATAGCCGTCTCCAGGAAAAGCTGATTAGGCTTTAAGTCGCGGCAAAAGATGATACAGGGAATAGGGTAGCTCAAGAGTTTCTCGAATATCTCTTTCTGCTCACTTTCCTTCAGAGACTCCATGTAGGAGTACTCCACATATCCTATGATCTGCAGACGGGTTGCTTCGAAGTGCTCAAAATAGCCGGCCATCTGCAATGCAATACGGTTGATGTCGGGCTGATGTATTTTAATGCCCTGAATATCCACTTCCGGAGTCAGGGATGTGAGTTCCATCTTCTCAACGATGGCCTTGATGCTGAGTGTCGCCATATATACCTCCTGATACAAATAGTCGTAAAACACGGATGCCGGCCCCACCGGCACCTGCCACTATATGATACCATAAGCCACCTGCCAAAGGAAGTTTTACTCGTCCTCGCGACGGTTCAGATACTCGTGAATGGAAGCAGCAATATTGAGCGGAATACCTGCCCTCTCGCTTATGTCCCCGGGTGCTGCATCGCGGAGAGCCTCTATGGATTCATACGCTTTCATCAGGCTCTTGCGTCTGGCCGGTCCCACACCCGGTATCTCATCCAGCACCGAATGAACCTGTGTCTTCGAGCGAAGCGACCTGTGATACTCGATTGCGAACCTGTGAGCCTCATCCTGTATCCTGGTCAGCAGCTTGAAGCCTTCGGAGTGCGTGTCTATGGGGATCTCGATGTTGTTGAAGTACAAGCCTCTGGTCCGGTGGTTGTCGTCTTTGACCATGCCTGCCACAGGTATATCTATATTCAGCTCCTCCAGAACAGACAATGCGATGTTGACCTGACCGCGGCCTCCATCCATCAATATGATATCCGGATATACGCCGAATCTGCTGTCTTCACCGGCATGCGTAAACCTTCGGCTCAGGACTTCCTTCATACATGCGTAATCATCCGGTCCGGACACACTTCGGATCCTGAACTTACGGTAATCACTCCTCTTCGGCTGCCCGTCTTCGTAGACCACCATGCTGCCGACATTTGCGAACCCGCTGGTATTGGATATATCATATGCCTCCATGCGCTTAAGGCCGTTCAAGCCGAGCCACTCGCCGATCTCCGTGACCGCCCCCGTGGTCCGTGCCTGCTCCCTGCGGATACGCTCCTTATCACGGTCAAGGACCAGTCTGGCATTCTGTGCCGCCAGCTCCACGAATTTCTCTCTGCTTCCCCGTCTGGGAGTCAGGATATATGCTCTGCTTCCCCTTACTTCGCTAAGCCAGGATTCTATCAGCTCCCGTTCCTCTATCTCACATTGCAGCATCAGCTCTTTGGGTATAAAAGGAGTACCCGCATAGAACTGCTTCACAAACTCCTGCAGTATATAACCGTCCTCCTGGTCACTGGTGTTCTCCATATAGTAGTGCTCCCGGCCGATCAGCCTGCCGTCACGCACGAAGAATACCTGTACCACGCTGTCTTCCGCATCCCTTGCCATAGCTATAACATCCCTGTCTTCGCCGTCGGAATCGGTGATCTTCTGTTTCTGGGTAACACTTCTGACGCTGTCCAGCAGATCCCTGAGCCGTGCGGCCTCTTCATAGTTCATCTCATCCGATGCCTGTCTCATGCGTTCTTCGAGAGATCTGATGATGGGCCTGTAGTTTCCGTTCAGGAAATCCAGTGCTCCGTTTATGCGCTCCCTGTACTCCTCCCGGGATATGCTGCCCTGGCAGGGCGCATCGCACTGGGTTATATGGTAATTCAGGCAAGGCCTCTCCACTCCTATATCCCGTGGCAGAACCCGATTGCAGTTTCTGAGTCGATACAGCTTATTCAGCAGATCGATTGTTTCCCTTACCGCCTGAGCCGATGTAAACGGGCCGTAATACTTCGAACGGTCCTTTTTCATTTCTCTGGAAAAAAGGATCCTCGGATAGGGCTCATCAACGGTGACCTTAATATAAGGATAAGTCTTATCATCCTTAAGCAGGGTGTTGTACTTGGGGGAATGCTCCTTGATCAGATTGTTCTCGAGTACCAGAGCCTCAAGTTCGGAGTCAGTGACGATGTATTCAAAGTATGCCACCTGTTCGACCATGCGGTCTATCTGCGGACCCCGGCCCACGATCTTGCGGAAATACGAGCGCACTCTGTTATGCAGGTCCACGGCTTTACCCACATAGAGTATAGTATCCCCGGCGTCATGCATGATGTAGACGCCGGGGTTATGAGGCAGTTTCTTTAATTCTTCGCTTATGTCAAAAGCCATATTATTCTATCGCCCGGAGAAAACCCCTCCGGAAGGTATTCCGTCATTACCGGATCCGTCATCATCGGGATCATCCGGTTCCTCTGTCTCCGGCGCGGAGTAGGTACCTGTCTCCGTATCCTCTCTGGCTTCATATTCGATGGTCTCGGATCTGGTCACGGATATCTTATCGTCTACTACAGCCTGGAACGACTTTTTGACCTGTGCTTCCACGGTCTGGGGTAACGTTTCCGGTTCGGTTTCCGCCGCTTCTTCTCCGCCGGTTCTGTTCTCAGCATCCGAATCCTCTGCTGGTTCGGCGGTTTTTTCACTGCCGGCAGGGTTTGAAGCCGCCTTCGCCTTCGCTTCCTCTTCCTTCTTTCTGTCGTTCTCGAGTTCTTCCTCCAGCTCCTCGAGATACTTATCGATATCGGGATCAAGCAGGTCTCCGGCTTTCTTGTCCTTCTCGTTGATACGACCACCCTTGCTTCCGGACTTGTCGTCATCCTCCTCAGCGGGCTCGGGCAGGCCCTTTGCCTTGCGGTATATCTTCATGAACTCCTTACCGGTGATCGTTTCTTTTTTGATCAGGAAGCCTGCCAGCTTATCCATCAGGGAGCGGTTCTCCTTGAGCAGCTTCTTCGCCTCCTTATAGCAGTCCTTCAGGATTTTCATGACTTCTTCGTCTATGTCTGCTGCCGTCACGTCGGAGCAGTTAAGCGCAAGTCTGCCGTCCAGATATCTGCTCTCCACGGTCTCCAATCCCATCAGACCGAATCTCTTGCTCATGCCGTACTGGGTGACCATGGATCTGGCTATGGAAGTAGCCTTCTCTATATCATTGGCGGCACCGGTGGTGACGGTATCAAATACGATCTCCTCGGCAGCACGTCCGCCCAGCAGACCTACCAGCATATCGTGGAGCTCAGCCTGGGTATTAAGATATTTCTCCTCTTCGGGTACCTGCATTACATAGCCAAGTGCTCCCATGGTTCGGGGTACTATCGTGATCTTCTGTACAGGCTCGGAGTTTTTCTGAAGTGCTGCGATCAATGCGTGACCGACCTCGTGATATGATACGATCTTACGCTCCTCGGCACTCATGATGCGATCTTTCTTTTCTTTTCCTACGAGCACCTGCTCAACGGCATTGAACAGATCCTTCTGGCTGACCAGATTCCGGCCTTCCTTTACTGCATTGATAGCGGCTTCGTTGATCATGTTGGCCAGATCGGAACCTACAGCTCCGCTGGTTGCCAGAGCTATCTCGTTTAAGTCCACCGAATCATCCATCAGGACATCCTTGGAATGAACCTGAAGTATCTCCACGCGTCCCTTTAAGTCCGGTTTATCCACGATGATACGTCTGTCGAAACGGCCGGGACGGAGCAATGCTTTATCCAGTATCTCGGGACGGTTGGTCGCTGCCAGGATGATGATGCCCTTTTTGCCGTCAAATCCGTCCATCTCCGACAGCAGCTGGTTCAGAGTCTGCTCACGCTCCTCATTACCACCGCCGTACTTGGAATCACGGCTTCGTCCGATCGCATCGATCTCATCTATAAACACTATACACGGCGCATTTTTCTCCGCTTCCTGGAAAAGATCTCTGACACGTGATGCACCTACACCGACATACAACTCTATGAAGTCGGATCCCGCAAGCGAGAAAAACGGTACATGCGCCTCACCCGCAACAGCCTTGGCCAGAAGAGTCTTACCTGTACCGGGAGGGCCTACCAGCAATGCACCCTTCGGCAGTCTCGCACCTATCTTGGAATACTTCGCGGGGTTGTGAAGGAAATCCACGACCTCAACAAGAGACTCCTTGGCTTCATCCTCGCCGGCCACATCGGCAAAAGTCACACCGGTCTCCTTTTGAACATATACCTTCGCATTGGACTTGCCGAATCCCATGCCCATGAATCCGCCTCCGGATTTGTTCATCTTGCGGAAGAGAAGACTCAGCAGTACCCACATCAGCAGAATGGGCAGGACATACGTGAGCAAAATGGACATGATAATACTGGATCCGTCCGATACCTCGCCACTGACCTCGATGCCCGCGTCGAGAAGTCTCGCCGTAAGTGTGTCATCCTCTTCGATCTTGCCTGTGAAATATACCTTATCGGTGGGGGATGTGGCATAGAAGAACAGACTGCTCATGTCGGGAGAGGTACTCTCGGCGGATTTCTTATTAAACTCTATCCTGTCGGATCCGATCGAAACCTTCTCGATCTCACCGGCTTCTACCATCTCGATGAACTCGTTGTAGCTTACTTCCTGGGTTCCCGAACCGTTGATCAGCCGCATGAAGTACGAAACCATCAGCAGCGTCATAAGCGCTGCCAATATGAACATGAACACGCTCTGACGGCGGGGATTCCGGTCATTGTTGTTATTGTTGTTTCCGCCTGGTCCGTTGTTTCTGTTGTTCGGGGGTATGTTACGATTCTGATTGTTATCCATTGTTTTCCTAATATAAACCGGCACCTTATTACAGCTTATGGTACAAACGGTCTTCCTCCTCGTATCTGGGTTCACATGTCAGCTGGATGCCCAGTCTGCGGTAAATACCGGTATCGGCCGCAGACAGTATAACCGTGGAATGTGCGTCACATCCGCGAAGTTTCGGAAGCTGCCTGATCGCTTCGGCCGCCAGCTCATTGGTGCCTGCCGAAGACGAGAGCGCTATGAGGATCTCATCCATATGCAGATTGGGATTATTGCTGCCCAGATAGTCTGTCTTCAATGTCTGAATAGGTGTGATGTACTCGGGAGATATCAGCTCCAGCTCGTCATCAATACCCGCAAGTGTCTTGATCGCATTCAGTATCATAGCCGCTGACGGTCCGAGCAGATCTCCGGTCTTGCCGGTCACTATCGTTCCGTCGGGCAGCTCGATCGCAGCTGCGGGACGGCCGGTTTTCTTCTCTTTCTCAAGTGCGGCTCCGACGACCTTGCGGTCTTCGATCGTGATCTCGGCCTGGTTCATCAGGAGCTCCAGCTTACGGATATCATCCTTGGTCTCGCCGGTGATCCTCTTATCGTTAAGTGCCTTGTAGTATCTTCGGATGATCTCCTGCAGGGATGCGTTACGGCAGACATCATCATCCACGATACAGTTACCGGCCATATTCACGCCCATATCCGTAGGTGACTTGTACGGGCTGGTTCCCATGATCATCTCAAGCATTGATTTGACTACCGGGAATATCTCGATATCACGGTTATAATTGACCGTAGTCTCCCCGTATGCTTCGAGATGGAAAGGATCGATCATATTCACATCCTTCAGATCGGCGGTGGCTGCTTCGTATGCCAGATTGACAGGATGCTTCAGTGGCAGATTCCATATGGGGAAAGTCTCAAACTTCGCATATCCGGCTTTGATGCCATGTCTGTACTCGTGATAGAGCTGGGACAGACAGGTAGCCATCTTACCGCTCCCGGGGCCCGGTGCGGTAACTACCACCAGAGGTCTCGAAGCTTCTATATAATCATTGCGTCCGTATCCCTCATCACTGACTATCGAAGCGGTGTCGTAAGGATATCCGGGGATCTTATAATGCCTGTAAGTACGAATCCCTAGCTCATTGAGGCGCTTTTCGAAAGCTACTGCCTCGGGCTGAGAATTATACATAGTCAAAACCACGCTGCCGACATAGAGATCCTTGCTCTGAAAAGCATCTATAAGCCTCAGCACGTCCATATCATAGGTGATACCGTAATCTCCGCGCATCTTGCCGGATTCTATATCCTCGGCGTTGATCGCTATCACGATCTCAGCCTGGTCCTTCAGCTGCATCAGCATCTGAAGCTTGGAATCGGGATGAAATCCCGGAAGGACTCTCGATGCGTGATAATCATCGAAAAGCTTTCCGCCGAACTCCAGATACAGCTTATTATCAAACTTGGATATCCTCTCCCTTATATGCTCTGACTGCATCGAGAGGTATTTGTCATTATCGAATCCGATCTTCATAAAACCCGTACCTTCTGTATAAATCAACACTAATCAATCTTACAGTATCAGCCGTCAAAAAACCACTGTCAAAAAGTGAAAAAGACATAAAGGATTTATAAAACGGGGTCCCCTTCCGTCACAGGGGTTACACCGGATTCGGAAACTCCGGATTCGGAAACATCGGTTTCGGAAACTCCGGATTCATCGGTGATTGTCGTCTGAGCGGTAGCCGTATCTGTCCGGGATTCCTGAATAGCGGGATCAGCGCTGTGTGCCTGTGTGGCCTGTTTCTTTTCTTTATGAGTGTACAGTGCTATGCGGATCATCGTATATATATTGACCAGCAGGCCCAGTGCCGAGGATACCAGCACTGTCCACCATATGATCGTGTCATAGGATATCTGCAGGGGTGAGGGTTTGAGGATCAGAACCACACCGCATGCTATGACCAGAGCGGAGATCACTATCACAAGTCCCCATACCGCATCGGACATACGCTTTAGGTCCAGCGAATGCTGAAGCATCACTATGCCCATCAGCAGCACAACCACTCCGAGTACGAGATCGATCACGGCGCTGATCACTTCGGCTCTGAGCAGGATGCATATGCCGAGTATACACAGCAGGGTACCTATGGAGAACCCGTATTCGTTCATATTACGGTATGCATCATTGACGAAATATCTGACGATCTGGACAATACCCACTATTATGACGGCGGCTCCCACCACATAACACAGATATGAAGGTTTGAATCCCGCCTCGGGCATGAACAGTACCACGGCAGACAATGCGATGAATACCAGTGCCGTCAGTATGACAACCAGATTCGTCACCCCTCTGGATGTCTTTTCCGTTGTTTCCCCATTAGTTCCGGTAATACTCATTTCCGAATTATCCTTTGCTTTCATTTGATGTCTCCTGTGTTTCGTTTTGTGCTATACTTCTCCTATGAGTCCAACTACTACTTCCGTCAGAAAGATCCAAACACCCGGCCTGACAGCTCAGGACATAAAGCTCATCGCTATCATTTCCATGCTGTTGGATCATATCGGATACGCCATACTCATCCGGCTTCCCGGTATGGCAAATATCACATCGGCCACCAACGCTATCTATTCAATCCTCAGATGTCTGGGACGACCGGCATTTCCCATTTACTGTTTTATGCTCGTCGAAGGTATCATGCATACCCGCAGCCCGCTTAAATATGCAGCACGGATGCTGGGGTTTGCGATTGTTTCGGAAATCCCGTTCGATCTGGCTTTCTACGGAACTGTTTTCTGGAAAGACCACCAAAACGTATACTGGACTCTGCTGCTCGGGGTTCTGATGCTCTGGGCTTTCAAAGCCCTTGATGAAAAAGGTACCGGTCCGGTTCCGAAACTGCTGCTTAAGATATTACCGCTGATTATCGTTCCGGCTTATGCCTTCTGGCGTACCAGGAATACGCTGATCCACAAGTCGCTCTCTTTTCCTTTGCCGCAGGTCGTACTCTATTGGGCAGCAGGTGTGATCACTCTGATCGTTATATTCGCGCTTATCAACTATATCTACAGGGAATATAGCGAGCGCACAGCATTGATACTGTGCGCCGATCTCATCATCATGTCAGTGACTGCACTGATCGCCGACCTGTGTAAAACAGACTACAGGTCAGCCGGTATAATAGCCATTGCGGCCATGTATATGTATAAAAAGAATGATATAGACCGGATCATCTCAGGCGGCGTGGTACTGACACTGTTGTCCCACCCTATTGAGATAGCCTCCATCCTCGCTGTACCTTTCATCAGCAGATATAACCACGAACGCGGACGCGGCATGAAGTATCTGTTCTATGCCTTCTATCCGGTACATCTGATCATTCTGTATCTGATCGCCAGATTATTGGGGCTGTGGGTCGTTCCCGAAGTCATCTGACCATCAGATCCCGGTCGCTCGATCTGTCGGCTTTTTCTCTGTTCTCTGTCAATCCTCTTCGTCATCAACTGCGGCAGCCACCGATGATACAAATGTGCTGACCACGGATATGACTACTGCCAAGATGATTATGAGGAGTCCTCCTCCGAGTACTACCAGCATGTTATTCCTCCTGTCACTGTCCCGATGCCTGTATGATCACAGTGCATAACTGTTCAGGTACTTCTCCTGCTCCGGAGTGAGTACGTCTATCTCTTTACCCAGGAACTTAAGCTTACGTGTAGCCACATCTCTGTCTACCTCTACCGGTACGTCGATGAGCTTCTCTGTCAGCTCCGATCCGTGCTCTACGAGATATTTGGCTGAGAGTGCCTGAATGGCGAAACTCATGTCCATGATCTCGGCCGGGTGACCGTCGCCGCACGCGAGATTTACCAGTCTGCCTTCACCGAGTATGTATATCCACTGACCGGTAGGCAGCTTGTAACCCATAATGTTATTGCGCATTTCACGGGATTCAACCGCTATCTGACGCAATCCCGCCATATCGATCTCGCAGTCGAAATGACCGGCATTACACAGAATGGCACCATCCTTCATAACGGCAAAGTCTTCTTCATCTATAACCTTATCGCAGCCCGTAACGGTTACGAAGAAATCACCAAGTGCGGCTGCCTTGTTCATAGGCATTACATCGAATCCGTCCATTACGGCTTCTATAGCCTTGATGGGATCTATCTCGGTCACAATGACTCTGGCGCCCAGCCCTTTGGCTCTCATGGCAGTACCCTTACCGCACCATCCGTAGCCTGCCACTACCACGATCTTACCTGCAACGATGAGGTTGGTGGTACGATTGATCCCGTCCCAAACCGACTGACCCGTACCGTAACGGTTATCAAACAGATGCTTGCAGTCAGCGTTATTGACCCTGACCATAGGGAACTTAAGCGCACCGGCCTTATTCATGGCCTCCAGCCTGATGATGCCTGTGGTGGTCTCTTCACATCCGCCGATTATATTCGGAATGAGTTCGGGCATCTCGGAATGAACCATATTTACCAGATCTCCGCCGTCATCGATTATGATGTTCGGTCCGTTCATCAGGGTATTTCTGATATGTGATTCGTATTCCTCATCGGTAGCTCCGTACCATGCATGTACTTCCAGTCCGTCATCCACAAGCGCAGCTGCCACATCATCCTGCGTGGAAAGCGGATTGGATCCGGTTACATACATATCAGCGCCGCCTGCTGCCAGTACCTTGCACAGATATGCGGTCTTTGCCTCCAGATGTACGGACAGGCAGACCTTCTTGCCCGCGAAAGGTTTAGTCTTCGAAAACTCTTCTTCAAGCGTGCGGAGCAGGTCACAGTTTCTCTTTACCCATTCGATCTTTCTGTGTCCGGATTCAGCAAGTTTTATATCTCTGATCTCACTAGCCATTATCAATACTCCTTTTTATCAAGTCCCATGCGTTCGATGATCGCATTCACCTTATTATACACTAATTCCTCATCTATGGTCAGCAACTTACGACCTTCCATAGTGATCTTCCCGTTTATGATCACTGTATCTACTTCCGAGCCGTTCGCGGAGTAACACAGGCCGGCCAGCAGATTGTTCTTAGGCTGAAGTGAAGGATTCTTCAGATCCAGGATGGCAAGATCGGCTTTCTTTCCTGCCTCGATCGAACCGATCTGATCAGCAAGGCCGAGTGCCTTTGCTCCATTGATCGTTGCGATGCGGAAGCCTTCTGCGGCGCTCACGCACTGAGGAGTCCTGCCTGTTCCCTTATGGATCAGCGTCAGCAGACTCAGCTCATGGAACATATTCAGTGAATTATTGGATGCCGCTCCGTCCGTACCCAGGCATACGTTCACGCCTGCATCAAGCATCTTCTGTATGGGAGCAAAACCGTTACCGAGCTTCATGTTGCTGGCGGGATTCGTGACCACACTCACTCCGTGACGGGCCATGATCGAGATATCATTGTCGTCCACCTGGACGCAGTGCGCCGCAATACAGGCTCTGTCGAAAAGCCCGGTTTTCTCGGCCAGCTCTATGGGGCTGCATCCGTATTTCTCACGGATCTGTTCGATCTCCGATACGCTCTCGGAGAGATGGACGTGGATGTCCATGTCGAGTTTCTTTGCTTCTTCGGCCACGATCTTCATATAATCTTCATCACAGGTGTACGGAGCATGGGGTCCGAACCTGAATGTCAGGCGGTCGCAGTCGGCAAATGCCTCCTTTTCCTCGATGGTCTGGTTTATACGCATCCGTCCGCCCTCGTCATCGCCGCTGCCGACCAGACCTCTGCATATGACAGCCCTCATGCCGGTCTCTCTTACCGCACGGGTGGTCTGATGGATGTTCATCTGCATATCATTGAAGCATGTCGTACCACTCTTCATCATCTCTGTGATAGCAAGCATGGCACCCCAGTATGCATCCTCATCCGTCATCTGCTGCTCTATGGGATCGATCGTGCCGAACAGCCAGTCCATAAACGAGAGATCATCGGCCACATTGCGCATAAATGCCATATATGAGTGAGTATGGCAGTTGATGAGTCCGGGGATCACGAGCCGGTCTGTTCCGTCAATCGTCTTATCCGCTTTAAATCCGGCGGAGACATTCTCTCTGTCGGATGAGCTCAGGTCATCTATTCCGACGATCCTGTCGTCTTCAATATAGATGTTTGCTCTTTTTACACGATCCCTGTCTCCGTCAGGCAGTATCGCGAGCGTGTTCTTAATAAGTATACCCATTAGTCTGTCCTCCTGTGTCAGCTGACTATCGCTCCAACTGTTTATCTATCAATATTACATATTCCGAGAGGTCTCCGCATTCATCTTCGGCCAGTGCCCGCTTCTGTCCCCAGTAATCCGTCAATGCGGGATCATCCATATATTCCATCATTTCCGTCATCACCTTGGCATAGAAATATCTGCCCACTCCGAAGTACCGGACTATATCCCGCGGAAGACCTTCTTTATGTTCGACTTCACTTACATAATTAGATATCCGTGCATAATTCCCCTCCTCCAGGGCATATGCATATGTGCTTTCACCGTACGGAGACCTTGCCTGATATTTATACGAATCTACCAGGTCGGCTGCTATCGCAACCGTGATAAATATAACTATTATAGTTACGATGGTCAAAACTATCTCGATGATCCGGGCTGTGAGAGGTTTATCGGCTTTATTCATCAGACTGTGCCCTCCTCTCTTCCGTGATCCGCTCGAATTTCTCCTCTATAAATGCGCTTCTCTTTCCCGCACTCATGGTATGGAACTCTTCGGTTTCCCCGGGGGCAAACCCAAGATAGCGTATAAGCAGCGCATCTGTCAGTTTCTCCACGTCAGACACCGCTCTCGCGTTCAATTCGGGATCGCCGTCCTCATAGAAGTATTCATCGGCATCATAGAGATGCTTGTAGAGATGAGTGATATCGTCACACACGATGGACCATGAACTGCGGCGTTCGGAAGGATCATCCATGGTCACGATTGGCATCATGTCTGCATAGAGATTGGTATAATCTCTGGCCAGTACCAGCATGGGATAATACTTGCCGAATCTGTCATCATCCTCAAATCTGTAATGTGCAAGAGAATAATGCTCGGAATATCTGGCCAGTGAAACATAATCCATATGCTCCGTATATTCCCGGATCTGAGCCTCTATTTCATCCGCATGCGCCCTGGCTTCCCTCTGCATATGGCTTCGATACAGGCTGTATACGTTGTTGTCCAGAGCGAATGCAACGATCATGATCACTATGGCTATGACCAGCAGGATAAGTCTGGCGGTTATGCCCTTATATGCTTTGAGAGTACCGTACACGCCTCTGCGCGTCTTCTCGAACTCTCTGTTGTAATGCGCCATGTCACGGCTGTGCTGTGCAGCCTGTGCATTAGGTTTTCCGCAATGCGGACAGAACCTGTCCTCCAGTGTCATGGGTGCACCGCAGTGCGCACAATTCATGTCTTATCTCCTAAATAAACCATAGATACAGCCTCAGAAAATCTATCAGCCGGCATATACCGAGAAGCACCGCTATCGCTGCCACTATAAATAACAAAGTCTTAAGAGTCTTCTTCGCCGCCAGCTTTAACTCCGAACCGGTCTCGGACAGAGCGAGCGAGCTTAGGTCCTCCATGTCTTCACGAATATCACCCAGGTGCTCCATATAGTGAGCTTCGGCCCCGGGCTCATACATGGTACCGCAGTACGGACACTTGGGTTCGTGTGCTTCAAACTCGGCTCCGCAGCTTTGACATTGGATGATCCTCTGATTACCGGTCTCCACTTTCGACGAGGGATTAGAATCCATGTCCGCCTCCGCCTCCGTGGAATCCGCCGCCTCCGCCGCCACTGCTGCGGAATCCGCCGCCTCCTCCGGAGCTCGACGAACTCGGCGGATCGTATATCTTCTTGGTGGTCGTATGTACGATATTCGGATTGGTCATATTGATACGTCGCTCGATATTATCCAGGATATCCGCATCCTTGGCCTTGCGTGATGCGGATGTTATATAAGCAAAAAGGAAAGTGAGAACGGCCGCCAGCATCAGTGCGATGCTGAAGTTACCCGCAGTACGTAACGGTCCGGCTATCCTCTGTCCTTCCAACTTGGCTACTATCTGCCTGTAACCTTCCTTGGCACACCTGGCATAATCACCATCGGAAGCATAGGTGTAGATATTATCGGTGATCAGGTTGCCGTAGTCGGGTGTTATCACCTTCTTCAATGATCCGTACCCGGAAATCCACAGCAGACGGTTATCCATATCAATGATATATATGACCGCATCGGTGCCCTTTAGCACATCTGTGGTCTGATACAGCATCTCAATATAGTCGGAAGAATTATAACCCACCGCATCGGTTATCGTAACGAAGACCATGTTCCCGTATTCGGTACCGGGCTTCATGACGCCGAACAGTTCCTCCTCCTCTATATCGGTGAGCAGATCGGCTCCGTCGGCTATATAGACACGCCAGTCCCCGGACTGCTGTGCCCCGTCGGATGCGGCATTTACTCCGCGGAAAGGGATTATTACAGCCGTCGCAAAAACGATGATCGCTGTTATCAGCCTCCGAAAATACATGCTTTTCATGGTATTATCGTTTTTCTTATGCACGATCATCACCTCCCTGCTTGTTAAACTGAGGAAGCGGACGCGTCATCAGCTGATTGTAATAATACAGAACATCAAAGAAACACCATACCACACATATCGTCATCAGCAGACAGCATACATAGTATACGGGATCTTTATAGGGGTTGATGAGCCATACTATGCACGATATCTCCATCGAACCCATCAGGAACCAGTTGCTGAGCACGCCTCTCCTGTAGTTAAGTGACGAAAGGGATAACTGGCAATATACCGCCGCAACGACCGGCACGACCAATATAGCGGGAGAAAAATCCAGGAAGATCGCGATCGCACTTGCGACTACCAGCACAGCATACATTATCAGAATGCCTCCAAGGCCAAGACCGGTTTTCTTCTCATGTTTGACCGCGCTTGATTTCTTCTTTTTCTTCTTGTCTTTCGAAGGCTGGGAAGCAACAGATTCTTCATCCGTAACAGCCGGGGCATTTAAGTTTCTCTCCCACTCGCGGTTCTGCGTATCACAACTAAGCTTGTCAAGGACCATGCCATACACCAGAGCTCCGCCCAATGCTATCAGCATAACGGTCAACACGATCTCTCTGAGGGAGGATATATTGAACATTTCCAGCAAAGCCCAGATGATAAGAGTAACAATGGCGGTCACAAGCAGATACTTCTTCCCGTCTACAGGCACATCGGCCATCATCTTGCCGGTCTGTGCATTGATAGCCGCATAAGCGACTCTGTCTTTATTTCTGTAAGAAAGAAACCACACCGGGAACATGGCACTGCGTGCGGAGAGCAGTTTCGTATGTGTCCTGGTTATCTTGCCGTCATCACCGGTAGACGAAACATCATATCCGGAGAAACCCGGTGACTGCATTGCTTCATCGAACGCATCCTCCGCTGCTATAAGTGCAGATTCGTGCTCATATGTCCTCGCATCGGTATCCGGTATATCGGCATAGAATCCGCTCAGATAAGCTGTACGGAAAGGAATGGCGTCATGAGTGTCATATGGAGCAAGACTCTCGGATATATTATCCTCGAATGACGATGATGCATCATGAGATATACCCGTATAATAATTATCCGCTTCGACGCTCAGATTATAATAATCCACAATACGGTAATTCCCGCTCCGATGCTCCTTGGTTCCACTTATGGTTATTATTCCCTTCTGGCCGAAATTATAGAACCAGTACGGCATATATATACCGCGGAATTCGTCGATATACCCGGGGTTCCGCAGTGCCTTCGGTGCAAAGATCATCTTCTTCATCTTGCGCCCGTAGATCTGCTTGCACTGATCCTTGGTGATCTTAAACGGAATGATATGATCGGGGCGCTGCTTTACGTCCAGGCGCTCCTGCAGTATCTGGTGTGTACCGCAGTAGCTGCAGAAAGCTGTCGCATCACTGTCGGTACTCATCAGCTCGGCTCCACATTGCGAACAGGTATATATCTTCACCTGCATCATATCGGACTGACCAACATAATCACCGTTTACCTCCTGCTGATTGGCACCCTCCGCACCTGAAAAACGCTCATCCGTCGGCTCGGAATAAGTACCGCAGAACGGACACAGCATTTTCTGACTCGCTATGTCAAATCTGGGATTGGCTCCGCAATTCGGGCAAGAAATCATATGTCTTTCCTTTCGTAGACAGTCGGCAATACCATCTCGCGGCATCATCGGCATACAAGTACGTCACACGTAGATAATTATAACCTATAATACGGTATTTGAGAAAGTTAAGATGTGTTTATCCAGAAATGTGATAGAATAGCAAGATAGACCATATATAAGTGGCAAAACGCATCAAGGAGATGATCAAATGTACGAAGAAATAACCAGACAGGCTGAAGAAGTATGCACGGAACTGTGCGAAAAAGCTCATTTAAAAAGCGGACAGATCCTCGTAGTCGGCTGCTCCACCTCGGAAGTATGCGGAGACAGGATCGGTTCCAACTCCAATCTGGAAGTCGCCGAAGCGGTATTCAAGGGAATATATAAGACCACACAGGAAAAGGGAATATATCTTGCAGCTCAGTGCTGTGAACATTTAAATCGTGCCATCATAACCGAACGGGATGCGGTTTCCGGTGCGGATATAGTCAATGTCGTGCCTCAGCCAAAAGCCGGCGGTTCTTTTGCCACGACCGCATATAAGCAGTTTAAGGATCCGGTTGCACTTGAGGAGATCAAAGCCGATGCCGGCATAGATATAGGTGATACATTTATAGGCATGCATCTGAAGAAGGTTGCGGTACCCGTCAGACTGGAGCATCACGAGATCGGTCAGGCACACATCACTGCGGCCAGAGTCCGTCCGAAGTACATCGGTGGCGAACGCGCGCATTACGATGATACATTAATGTGATCACGCCGAAGCCAGAGTATATATCAATACGAGGATCAGTCCTATGCACACGAGTATCAGGCCGAATGACAGGCTGCCGTAGATAACACGTTGTGTACGGGCTGCACGCTCCTCTTTTTCAACCAGTACGGGAATATGAGACGATCCGTCACGGTGGGGTAAGATATGATCCAGGATCATGCCGGCTTCCACGGCCAGATGGTCATCCATCGATCCGGTCGGTACACGCGTGGATATCTGTCTGTGTGTGGTCCTGCGAAGCAATATGATCGCCTCATCCGTGATCTGACCGGTGATCGCACTGACGAATCCGAGGATCCCGGGCAATATCTTAAGTATGAGCGGTCGATATATCCTGTCCTCGAGATCCAGCCATTCCGGCCATACATTTCTGTCCAGACGTCTGAATATCAGGAAGAAAAGAACCAATCCTATCGCGATCGATATGAACGATCCGGTCAGATTATGCACAGCATAATACACTACCACGCATTCTCCCATCGCATCGCGAGTGATCCCGAGAAAAGGTGATGACATATATGCCGTACGGTTCATGATCAGGTATGGGAACAGTCCCATCACCGCAAGTATGACCGCAGGAACGGTAACGGCTATCCTGCTCTCCGCATTCCAATAATCTTTCTGACCATAATACTGCTTCTGCAGTTCATCGTCATGATTCTTTTCCGCAAAAACAGTTATAAAGAGCTTAAGCATATAGCAAAGGGTCATCCCGCCGCAAACCAGGAACAGCCATTCAATGACGCGTCCGGCACCGCTCTCGACTATAGCCTCGTGTAGCAATGTCTTGGCGATATATCCGCTCGAACCCGGAATACCGCTGATCGACAGCGCTCCTATGGCAAAGCAGACCGCCAGAAGAGGCTTCCTGCGGCCGTATCCTCTGATGTCAGCCAACTCAAGCTTATGGATATTCATATATACAACACCGGCTATCATAAAGAGAACCAGCTTGATCAGCGAATGATTGACCATATACAGGACTGTACCGCGTGCAGCCAGGACCGCAGACTCGCTGCCCGGCTGCGAGAGTGCATAGGCTCCTATTCCCGTCATAATGAATCCTATCTGCGACATGGATGAGCAGGCAAGAGTACGCTTCAGATTTATCGAGAAAAGCGCGAGCAGAGCTCCGGTAAACATCGTGATCACACCCAGCCACATTATCGCCCTGCCCCAGGCGGCATCTCCCGCGAACATATTGCAAGTCACAGCAAGGATGCCGAAGATCCCCGACTTGGTCAAAATACCCGAAAGAAGAGCACTGGCAGGAGCCGGGGCTACCGGGTGAGCCTTGGGCAGCCATATATGCAGAGGCCATACACCGGCCTTGGCAGCGAAACCGCATGCGACCAGGCCGCCGGTCAGATACAGCCTCGTCGGTGTGACGATCCCGCCGTAGACAGTCACAAAAGGTCGCGGCCACACCTGTCTGATCTCCTCGATCCTCACCGGGATCTCAGAGAGTGTCAATGTCCCTATCATGTTATATAGCATGAACAATCCCATCAGGGTGATCAGACCGCCTATGATCGCTACGGCAAGATAAGTACAGGCGGCCTTCATGGCACTGCCCGTTTCATCATGAGCCACCCATACGAAAGAAGTGAATGACATGATCTCAAAGAATACGAAAGCTGTGAAAAGGTCGGCGGCCAGGAATACGCCCATGGTTGCACCCAGGGTCAGCAGATTAAAGAGATAATATCTGTTGCGATTAGCGTAATATGTAAAGTACTGTCTCGAGAAGACGCTGGTCGTCGCCCACATCAGCGAGGCAACGGTCCCGTATACACACCTGAATCCGTCAAGAGTCAGATTAAGTCCCATCCCGCATAATCCCGGCAGACCTAAATACAGATCCGATCCTCCCTGCAGCGAACGTGCCAAAAGTGCGATCATAAGCGCGCATTCAGCTATGGTCGCGATATCGGCAAGTATATCGCGGGCTTTCTCAGACCGCCTGCCTAAGCAGAAACATATGATAGCTGCGGCCATCGGCCACAATATGAGTATCGCCGTCAGCATATCTCCTCCAGGAACTGCATCAGGGGTTTGGAGTATATACCCATCACTGTGAATACGATCACGAATATCACAAGCGGAACCAGCATCTTCCAGCCGGGATCCGATACACCCTCATTTGCGGTCAGGACAGTGTCCTTAGCCGGCAGAAAGGCTCTCACCGTCACGGAGAGCATATATATAGCGGTCATCAATGCGGAATACAGGATTATCACTATGGCACATATCCCAAGTACCCCACCCTCGGAAAGAGCAGCCTGCACGATATTCCATTTGCTGATAAAGCCCGCAAAAGGCGGCATGCCCATAAGCGCAAGCGCCGAAGCCGTGAAGCAAGCGAATGTTACCGGCATCTGATAGCCCAGCCCGTCCAGCTCATATATATAGTTACGGTCCGCACGGTGCATCACCGCACCTGCGCTGAAGAAAGAGCATATCTTCATAAAAGCGTGGAAGACCAGATGGGTAAATGCCGCAATGAGCCCTGCGGGTGACATCATTACCACACCCAGCAGAATGTAAGACACATTGCTGATCGTCGAGTATGCAAGCCTTTTCTTGAAATGGATCTCCTTCACCGCCATCGTCGATCCGTAGACGATCGTTAGCATGACAAAGGCCGCCGTCAGATAATGTGCCCATGTATTGCGCAGGAAATCCGCACCGTAGCTGTAATAGGTCAGCCTGATGATCGCAAACGCTCCGGACTTGACCACGGCTACGGCATGAAGAAGCGCCGTAACGGGAGTGGGAGCGACCGAAGCCGCGGGCAGCCATTTCTGTACCGGCACAAGGGCGGCCTTCACTCCGAATCCGAAAAAGGCCAGCACATACATCGCCAGCAGAATATTATGATCCACGTTTCTCACACCGCCGCTAAAAACTCCGCCCTGTGTGAAATCCGAAGTGGAACCGTATATCAGCACGAATACCAGTCCCATGAAGGCACATGCCGCACCTCCGATGGAGTAGTACAGATACATACGGCTGGCCCGCCTCGCCTCTCTGGTACGGTCATGAAGTACCAACGGAAAAGTCACAAGCGTGAGCATCTCATAAAACATGTACAAAGTTACGAGATTGCCCGCCATGGCTATGCCCAGCGTTACACCATACGTCATCGTATACAGCGAAAAGAATGATCTGATATGTTCTCCGTGCTCCATATACTCAAATGCATACAGTGTTGCCAGCGGCCACAGGAATGACACCAACCCTGCAAAGACCATACCCGCACCATCCAGCTTGAAGTATACACTCAGATCATAGGTCAGTCTGAAGAGTAAAGCGCCTTCTCCCCGGCCCATTCCCGTAAGAATAACAGTCCACACAAGGATACTGTTCAGGAGAACGATCCCCTCGATGAATAAGGGGCTGTATACCTTCGCCTTCGGTTTGAATATGATCATTGCTATTCCCGCCATTATCGGAAAAAGCACCGGTATGATCAAAATCTGCTGATCCATGTTTAACCTCTGATAATCTATATATCATGCATGAGCATCTTGGTCAGAAGATGCCCGCAGCTATGTTCTGAATCGTTGTCGTAATAAGTCCGGGATATATGCCCAGGATCAGTGTCATCACACTCATGACGATCATAGGTACATACATGATCACGTCAGGCTCCGCTCTGTTGGGTGTACCCACACCATAATTAACTCCCGGGAAGAATCCCCGCACCGTGACCGGAAGAAGATAGCCCGCTGTCAGCAATGCACTTATGAGCAGGATTACCGGGCCCAGCCATGAATACGGTGAAGTGCCCGACATCAGCGCCCCGCTTGCCAGATACCACTTGCTGACGAATCCACTAAGAGGAGGGATACCTATCAGCCCCAGCGATACTATCGTGTAACTGCACATCGTCACCGGCATCTCCTTGCCGATCGCACGAAGTTCCTCCACTCTCGTATGTCCGGTCTGGTGTATCACTGCACCGGCCACCAGGAAAAGGGTGGTCTTGATAAGCGAATGAAATACTATGTGGGAAACGGCTCCGGTGAATGCCACGGAGTTCATTATCGCCAGCCCGAACATCATATATGACACCTGCGAAACCGTAGAATAAGCAAGCCGCTTCTTGAGTACGGGTTCTCTGTATGCCAGCATCGATCCCATAAGGACCGTGATCAGCGAGAGTACGAGCCAGGTGTGCTGGACCCATGTCCCTGCCAGCAATCTCGAACCGATACAGTAATATACTCCCCGAATGATACCGATCACACCGGTCTTAGTGATCACTCCGGAGAGAACGGCACTCGCCGGAGCAGGAGCTTCGGGGTGTGCTGTCGGAAGCCATGCATGCATCGGAAACATACCCGCTTTGGTTCCCAGACCCACTATCATCATCAGTGCAGATATGAGCAATACCTGCTCATGTCCTGTCAAAGCTTCTATATCCAGGATACCGCCGGCTTTGAAGTCTCCCAGGTATCCGTAAGGTGTCAGCATGAATATCGCAAAGAGACTCATCAGTGCCCCTGCCACAGAATAAAACATATATTTCAGGCCGGCACGGATCGCTTCGTGCGTCCGGTCATGCATGACCATGGGGAATGAGAGCATCGTCATCATCTCAAAGAACATATAGAAAGTGATCATATTACCGGCTTCCGCCAATGCCATGATCATACCCTCTGTCATCAGATAGAATGCAAAGAAAGAGTCAAAATGCTTATCTTTCTTCAGATACTCGCAGGCATATATGCCGGTCAGGAACCATACGAATACCACAAGAGCGCCGAACATCCTCGACAGTGCATCAACACGGAAAACTATCCTGATAGCTTCGTTTATGCTGCCGACAACCAGTGACATGCCTATACGCAGACAAAGGATCGAGGCTATCGCCTCAACTGCGAGCATGGCGACTATGGCCATGCCCTTATATCTGGCACGCACGCGCAACTTACCGAAAAGGCCGGCCGCAAGCCCGCAGATAATGGGAAGCAATATGGGTATTAACAGTAACATGTTATTGTTCATCATTTACTATGCAAACAGATCCAATCCTCGTGAGATCAGGTTTATGACTACCTCGGAAAACAAACCGAGGAACAGGTTCAGAAGTACAAGTGCTATGGACGCAAATCTCTCACTGAATGTGGATTCGGCAATGGCTTCCTTAATGAACCTGCCGGTGCTGACAGCCTCGCCGGGTCTGCCCGAATAGATCGTAACAACCTGACGCAGGAAGTATATGGCATTCAGCACCGTGGAAATGATAAGCGCCGCAAGAGTGATCAGCATCTTATGCGGTTTCTCGAGAGCAGCTGTTGCAAACAGGTATTTGGATATGAATCCGGAGAGCATCGGGAAACCCACCATACTCAGTGCCCCGACTGAAAAGGCAAGTCCGGCGACCCGGTTACGGAAGCCGGCATTGCGGAGGCCGAGATAGTCTGTCCGGCCGTCCGATACCTCATAGAGGCCGACCGCACTGATAAAGAGCAACGACTTCGTGGCCGCGTGTGTCAGCAGATGAAATACGGCGGCCACCATGCCTGCCTTGGTTCCGAGACCTATCCCCATATATATGTATCCGATCTGGGCAACCGACGAATATGCTATCATCTTACGGCAGTCAGTCTGCAGTATGGCATGAACAGATCCCATGATCATCGCAATCACACCGAAAGCAAACAACGCATTGAGAACATGACTCGATATTACGGTATCGAACCCTATAACCCTGTAGAATATCTTGATCAGGAGAATGATATATCCCTTTGACACCAGACTCGACAGTATCGCACTGGCAGTAGGTGTAGCATATCCGTACGTCTCGGGGATCCATGAATGGAAGGGATAGAGTCCGCTCTTGATCGCCATACCTACAGAGATAAGCACTATAATGACCAGCAACGGTACGATATATGTACGCTCGGTAACTATCTTCTCAACGGCTCCGTGAGCAGGTACCATGAGCAGGTGTCCCGTCACATCATAAAGCAGGCTGATACCGATCAGGAAGAGACCTGACCCGATCAGGCTCATCACCATATAGCGGATCGCAGCCACGATACCGTGTCCGTTCTGTCGGATCATGATCATTCCGCACGCGGCTATGGTATTTATCTCTACGAAAACATAGCCGGTGAACAGGTCATTGGTATATATCATAGCCAGCAATGAGCTCATCATAAGATCTATGAGCACATAGAAGAGATTCTCTTTACCGGCTTCTATATCTATGACCGCATGACTCCATCCGCCGAGTACCGACAGGAGCATGATGATGGCAAAGTACAGCGCCAAAAAAGCTTCAAGCGTACTGAACCTGATCTCATTACCCCACGGCGCCGGGAAATGCCCCATTAGATATGTGATGCTCTCACCCACCTGCTCGGCATAGCCAAGTGTCAGAGCTGACATCACCAGCACCGCTGTTACCATGGACAATGTGAGTCTGCGAGCGACTCTCCCGCTTACGGCGGAAGACACTATGCCCGTGAACATTGCCAGCATTATGCAGAAGAACGGCAGATTACGGAGGAAGTCCATCAGGCGTCTTCCTCCTTTCTCCACTCCATGATGATCTTATCCAGATCCAGCGTATGATATCTGTCATACAGTCTGATAGTCAGTGACAGCAGCAATGCGGATACACTGACAGATACCACGATACCCGTCAGGACCAGCCCGTCGGGGATCGGGTTGGTATAGGCATTCGGATCCGTGATCCCGTCGGTAAGGATGGGCACCATCCTGCCGTAGATATATCCTTTCGCGGTCAGAAAGAGATATACCGCTGTATCCATGATATTGAGTCCCATGATCTTTTTGATCAGATTACGGTTCAGTAGCAGCAGTGAGAATCCGATCCCGAAAAGGATCATGGCTACGGTCTCTTCCAGATGCGAGGAAAAAAGCACACCGATGCTCATCGTCAGAAATCCCCCTTTCTGAATAATGTATAGAATGCATACATCGTACAGGCCACGACCGATCCAACGCATATGTTAAGCACCAGGATCAGCCCTGACGAGAGGATCGCTCCGGGAGTACCGAGCGGAATATGACTCTCCAGGTGATTAGCACCTGTATAAAACGAATAGCTCTTGGCCAGACAGTATGTAATGAGCGCTGCCAGAGAGATGATACGGAAGGTCCGGATGGTAAAGAATCGCTCTGTCTTCGAATAACCGTATGAGCACAGATACAGTATCAGGCCTGCACCGATAACCGCTCCTCCCGAGAATCCGCCGCCCGGGGAGAGATGGCCGTTTAATATGATATAGATACCGAATATGAACAGCAGAGGAACCAGTACCACACTTACTTTCTGCAGAATGATATCGTTCTTGGGCTCAAACAGACGATCCGTAGCTGCCTGATGTCTGCGTCTGACGTTCTCGGGATCTTTCTCCCCCTCATCATATCGCAGAAGTATCTGCACACAGATAGTGGCGATGAAGAGCACGCAGCTCTCACCGAATGTATCGAAAGCCCTGTAATCCAGGATCATGCCCGTAACGAAATTGATCGCTCCCGTCTCCTGCACGCCGCTGCCGATGTAGCGCGCGCTGACCTCGTTGTTTACCGGATTATCCGGCTGTCCGAACGCCGGCAGGTACTGTACCATCCAGATCAGGACCCCGATCATTACGACACACAACACTACGGATAGAATCTTATATATATATCCGGATATACGAAGTGCCTTATTGGCAGTCCTGTCGTATACCGTATCCTCCAGATCCAACCCCGCGATCACATCCGTCGGATCGTAATCCTCCTCGGTCTGCGCCGGAATATGGATATCCATACGATCATCCATCGGATCGTATCCGTCTTTATACCAGGCCTCGAATCTGCCGGCCGGACTGGATTTGTAATTATCCCTGATCCTGCTCATTATCCGATTCTCCTCCGAAGCCGTTTATTTTCTTGAGTGTCACGAAAAAAAGGATACTGGTAACTCCTGCGCCGACCGCCGCCTCCGTGATAGCCAGATCCGGGGACTGCAGTATGATCCATATCACGCACATTATCAGGCTGTATGACATATAGATCACTATAGCGGTCAGCATGCGCCTGGTAAACATGACCGACAGTGCACATATGATCAGCCCTATGAGCAAAAATGTCTCAAATATCTTCATCCTGCTTAAGTACCTCTATCTCTCCGAGATCCTCATTGGTAGTAGCCTCCATCTGGGCTATGATATGCCCCGACACCGGGCTCGCCAGCCAGAAGAATACCAGCACTATGATCAGCTTAAGCGATACGAAAGATAATCCTCTCCAAACCACCAATGACAGAAGAATAAGGAGAAGACCGAGCGTATCACCCATCGCTGCCGCATGCATACGATTAAGCGGTTTCTTGAATTTATTGACACCTATAGTAGCGGATATGAACATGAACAATCCCGCAAACAGGAGCACTATGCATATTATCAGTCTGGGAAGTATCATGACATCACCTCCGTCTCGCTGTCCGACGATGTTTCCGATGGCATTTCAAGTTCCTGCTCTCTGGTAGCTGCGGTCACGAGCTCGGGCTGGGTTGCCAGGTTATCCGCTATGGCTTCGGGCCCCGCCTTCATCTGTTTCCTCTGCAGATAGATACCGGTATAGACCTTGGTCAGTATGACTACCGCCAGGAAACTGATCATGGCATAGATCAGGCATACATCCGCCAGATAGTCTTCAGCCATGTAAATAGTAAGCATTGCTATCAACGCTATGGTCATGGTTCCGATCATATTGACGGCTATAACTCTGTCCGTCATGCTCGGACCTATCGCCGAACGTATAATGGCCGCGATTATCAGGATCGATATGATGACCATGCCGGCCAGCAGGAATACCTTAAACAGCTCCATTTACCACATCGCCTCTATCTTTCTCAGGATGTGAACGAATCCTCCCTCTTCAATCCCTTCGGCCAACGAAGTATCAAGAGCATGCACACAGAACTCATCGCCGTTCACCGAGACCGTAATGGTGCCCGGGGTCAGTGTGATGGAGTTTGCCAGAAGTACCTTTGCAAACCCGCTGTGTAAATCGGTCTTAAAATAACAAATGGCCGGTTCGGGGATGTATTTGGGGGAATAAACAAATCTAAGAACCTGAATGTTTGCCTCCACGATCTCCTTGAGAAGAACGAGCATATACCAGATAAGCAGCCCCGAGGATTTGAGCAGACACAGATCTTTTCGAACTGAATAATCCAGAAACCTGCACAGAAAAGCATAAACAACGGCAGATATAACTAATCCGAAGATCAGTATCTCTACGTTAAATCTGCCGTTCAGCAATATCCAAAACAATACAAAAACTATATACATACTCTAGATATTAGACCTTTTGAACCACTTATGCAAATGTGATAAAATAAAAGGTGTTTCTTATTTCAAGTAAAGGAATCAACATTATGAAGAAAAGAACCGGATTATTGAACAAATTTGCGATCATCTTCATTTTATTCGCACTTATAACCACAATCACCTCTGCGATCTTCACATATTTCATCCAGATGAGAACATATCGCCAGCTATGCTGGGATACGATCAAAGATGTCGGGGATTATCTGACCAATCTGATTCTGGCTGATGGTCAGGATTTCGTTGACTACACGGAATTCTTCAGTGAACACTATAAAGATCTGCGCATCCCCCTGGATTTCGAGGGATACGACGATGCTCGCAACGAGTTTGTGACCGCATATACCCGTGAATACCCGAATCAGACACTCTACAGCGAGAAACCGGTTTCGGAGCTGCCCTATGACATGCAGCTGCTCTATTATACATTCAGACAGGAATACTGGCTGACCACTTTCGAACAGGCACGCGAATCATTTAATCTTCCTTATACCTATTTTCTGACACTCAATGAAGCAGATCACACCTGCACATATCAGATAGACGGAGAGCGCATCGAGGATTCCGATCATCCCGGTTACCTATACATGGGCGATACATATTACGAGGATCCGAAGTCCCATACTCTGCTCTGGAACACCTATATAAACGGACAGAAATATGACGATGTGTATGAATGGGATAATGAATGGGGAAACTGTTATTCATATTACACCCCCCTGATCATCGATGACAAAGTGATCGGACTTGTGGTCGCAGAGATCGATGTGGCTGATGTCAACCGTGAGATCCTGACTAATTCCGTCCGGCTGGGCGCACGTATCGCAGGGATCTTCTTTGTCGGAATTCTCCTGCTGCTCTTCATTATCAACGGTGCATATATATCCAAAATCCACTATCTGGCAGATAAGATCGAGAGATATGCAGCCACAAGAGACCACAATACTACAAGAGATCTCAGATCCTACAACTTCAGAGATGATGAGATCGGTATGCTGGCTGAACAGACGGCTGATATGATTTCCGAGATAGAAGAACACGAGGAAGAGATCAACAGAGCTGCTCAGATGAAGACCGACTTTCTCGCCAACATGAGCCATGAGATCCGTACACCCATGAACGCTGTCATCGGTATGGCCGAAATGGCACTTCGCGAGGATGTCTCCGACACAGCCCGTAACTATATAGGGCAGATCAAAGCTTCCGGCAGGATCCTTATCGCCATCATTAATGATATTCTCGATTTCTCCAAGATCGAGTCCGGAAATATGGAGATAATCCCGACCGATTACATCCCCACATCAATGTTTAACGATGTATCCAACATTGTGATGATGCGGATAGGATCAAAAGAAATCGCTCTGGATGTCGATCTTCCTCCGGATCTGCCGGCCATGCTGAACGGCGATAATATACGTATCCGCCAGATTCTTATCAACCTCGCCAACAATGCCGTTAAATTCACCGAATGCGGCAAGGTGAGCATAATAGTGACTTACAGCAAAAAGGATGACAACAATATCCTGTTGAAAGTAGCTGTCTCGGATACCGGTATCGGGATCAAACCACAGGATCTGACCAAGATCTTTGAATCCTTCTCTCAGGTCGACAGCAAGAGGAACCGTTCCGTAGAGGGAACCGGACTCGGGCTGGCCATATCACAGAGACTGGTCGATCTGATGGGCGGAACACTCGATGTTACAAGTGAATACGGAAAAGGCTCCACATTCACCTTTACTATCCCCCAGACTGTCATCGACTGGACTCCCGGTATGAAAGTAAAAGAACCCGATAAATGCACAGGTCTGGCTCTGTTCAGGGATACATCTCTGACAGACTCCTTCAAACGGGACTCCTGCAGGCTGGGTGTAACCTCGATCATAATGGATTCCAAAACCGATCTCGGTCCCAAATTTAACGAGGTATCCTACCAGAATCCCAAGAGTCAGCTTTTCTTCTTCACCGATGAAGCATCCCTGACTCCGGACAGAATCTCATGTCTTGAATCACATCCCGAGGTAATATGCGTCATCATCACTGACTTCACCGGCCGATGCGACATCACAGTGCCCAATATGGTTCAGGTAAAGAGACCTATCTCTTCCATGACTTTATCCTTGATATATAACCGCGAAAAGGTATACTTTGATGCCGGACAAAGTGATGATATCAGCTCCTTCACAGCCCCCGGTGCACATATACTGCTTGTAGATGACAATCCCATCAACCTGGCTGTGGCCGAAGGACTTCTGGAACCGCTCAAGATGTCGGTTATGTCCGCCGTCAGCGGTCAGGAGGCCATTGACCTGGCATCCAGACACAGATTTGACATCATATTCATGGATCATATGATGCCCGAGATGGATGGTGTGGAAGCCACGCATATAATCCGTGAGAAATATCCGGAATACAACAACATCCCGATCATCGCTCTCACCGCGAATGCAATAGGTGATGCACGTGATATGTTCCTGAAAGAGGGGCTGGATGACTTCGTTCCCAAACCGATAGAGGTCCGTAATCTGACCTCCAAGGTAAAGCAATGGCTGCCGCCTGAGAAGATCAAAATGATGACGGCCGCCGAAATCCTGGAAAGAAAAGAAAATGACCGGGTCAACAATACAGCATCCCGATCCGTAGTAATCGGTGATCTCGACACCGATACAGCCATCTCAATGATAGGCAGTGAGAAAGTATTTCGGAACATACTGAAAGAATACCATCGCGTACTGAGCACCAAAGCGGAAGCGATACGCTCGCATTATGAAGCAAAAGACTGGCCCGCATACACTATAGAGGTACACGCCCTGAAGAGCTCATCCCGCCAGATCGGTGCCATGGAACTGGCTGATATGGCCGCTGAACTCGAAAAGGCCGGCAAAGAATTGAATATCGATTACATCGAAGCACATACGGACGAACTACTCGAGCGTTATGAGTCATACAAGCCGGTACTGGATACTCTGTTCTCCGATGAAGCATATTCGGATAATGATAAACCGCTGATCGATAACACTGTGTTGACGGATATATGGGACAGGCTACGCTCCGGTGCGGAGAATCTTGATCTGGATGTAATGGAAGCGGCAGCAGAAGAGCTTGATAAGTACAGCTATCCTGCAGGACAGGAAGGGTTCGCTCAAAGAATAAAAGAAGCTGTCGGCAGTATAGATACCGACAGCTGTCTTGAGATCATGGAAGCGTGGAAAAAAGCCACCGAGCATATATGATTCCCCTTGCTCCGACCCGACAGTACTCGCTGCGGGGAACATATATACTCAGTGGCTGATTATTAACTACTTTATTTACTACAGCACCGCATCGATCTTGGCTTCCAGATCAGGCTGTGAAACCGCCCCTATGGAAGTCATGGCGGGCTCGCCACTCTTAAATACCATTATGGTGGGGATGCTCATGATACCGAACTTGGATGCCAGATCGCCCTCATCGTCAATATTGCATTTACCGACTTTCAGCTTTCCTTCATAACCCTCTGCGATACGCTCTACGATAGGAGCCATCATTTTACAGGGGCCGCACCAGTCTGCATAGAAATCTACTAATACCGGAAGTTCGGATTGCATAACTTCAGATTCAAAATTATCGGTTGTGATCTTTAATTCCATCTTCAATCTCCTTACTTTTTTAGAATACCGTTAACGGCGCTGAGCAATTTAGCCTTGTCGACAGGCTTGAGCACGTATCCCTGAGGCTGTAATGCTATGACATCCTTGACCCTCTCGCTGTCGGTCACTCCGGTAAGGAATATGATCGGCAGGTCTTTGAATCCTCTTGTTCTTATGTTCAGGAATACTTCCGGACCGTTCTCTTCGGGCATCTCATAATCCAGTAATATAAGATCGGTCGACTTGGTCTCCAGGAATTTATATGCTATCTTACCGCTTACAGCGGTAGCAACATCATAATCGGTGTGCAGATACTCCTTGATCAGTTTAAGCATCAGCGGGTCATCATCTATGACAAGTACATGCTTCCTGCGTTCCGGTTCCGGTTCTGCCTGAGACATACTTGCCAGTTTCTCCAGCCTGCCTGCACTTACAGTTTTCTCGTGCATCGTATCGCTTATCTTCGCGCTGACTTCCTTGTAGGTAATGGGCTTGACCAAGATCAGGTCCGGGAACAGCCCGGTGACTCTCTGAAACTCGGAACATTCCTCCTTGGATCCCAGTATCACAAATGTTGTATTGTACTTCTGCAAGTGACGCTGAAGTTCCACGACCTTTTTGAAATCTGCGTCCTGCAGGTTCTGACAGATATACAGCATCAGATCCGGCTGAAACAGATTAACATGCTTGGACATGTCGCGATATCGCATGGATGAAGTCAATACATCAAACTCATCGCTGAAGTTGTTGTAAAACTCATCAATAACGATGCTGCTCTTTCCACACATCAACAGTTTATATGCGTTTGCCATCCGTGATAACCTCCCTAAAAAAAGGATACCTACCCCCTTTAATTATATAAACTTTTATACCATTTATCAAGCGAAATCACTTAGGACAGCCTACGCTGTTATAAGCATATATGATCCGTGTTTTCCGATCAGATGCTCTCGTGGAAAGTTCTGCTGATAACGTCTGCCTGCTGCTCGGGAGTCAGCTTGATGAAATTAACCGCATATCCCGATACACGGATCGTAAGCTGAGGATAATTCTCGGGATGCTTCTGTGCATCAAGCAGAGTTTCGCGATTAAGGACATTGACGTTAAGATGATGTCCGCCCTTAACGGCATATCCGTCAAGAAGAGATACAAGATTATTAACCTGTGCTGTGTTGGTTGCTGCCATAATGAACACCTCCTTAAGATTAAAGCGTTTACATTAGATATCAGTAACGATTACTATTATCTTAATTAGAGATTATCATTATTGATACAGGCTGTAAATAGTTTTTTTGTTCTTTTACCTGTACAAACAAGTCACGATCCGGCTATAAACAGGACTCCGAGGGTGCCGGGGCCGCAATGGCTGGAGATCACTCCGCCCGCTCTGGTTTCGTGTATCTCCTCAAATCTGTTCAGGCTCTCAAGATAGTTTCTGACGCTGTTTACTATGTCGGGATCTATGGATGAATGAGTGATAAATACCCGCTCGGGTCTGGCCTTTCTGAGTTCGTCCTCCATATCCCTGACATAATCCGGCACAATGTTCGAATATCTGCCGCGATATTTTTTCTCGGGGTGCATCGCGCCATCAGTGACCATGATCTTCGGATGAAGCTTAAGTGCGGTACCGGCCATGGCTGCCACTCCGCTGCATCTGCCTCCGCGGTGCAGATACACGAGAGTATCCACCACAAAGCTTGCACGGACCAGTGGTTTGAGCTCCTCTATACGTTCCGTGATCTCCATGCGACTCATGCCGGCGGCAGCCATTTCAGCGGCCTCTATCACCAACAGGCCTATGCCGGTTGACAGATTGGCGGAATCAATGACCGATATGCGTTCCTCTGCATCCAGTATCTCTGCCGCCATGTTCATATACTCGTATGACGCACTCATGGATGCCGATATGGAAAAGGCTATGATCTCGTCACCGGCATCAAGTATCGGTCTGAATACTGCAACCGCGTCCTCCGCACTGGGGGCGGAAGTTTTGGGGGTAGACTTATTCGCATCAGCCCACTTATATATATCGTCTATGGTGATATCCACACCGTCCCGGAATTCCTTATCACCAAGCAGAACATGCAGCGGTAATACGGTTATGCCGTATCGCTCCGTTAATATAGGTCCCAGATCACATGTGCTGTCCGCAACGATTCTAACCATAGCTGTCTCCTTCCAATGCAAAAAAATCATACATATAAGTCGCCGTGCCTGCCTCTGTGTTTTCTTCCTCGTCTGCGCTTCCGGTCCGTCCTCTTACTTGAGAAATGATATTCACGTCCAAGACGTATCAGAACGATCAGGATGCCCAAAACAAATGCAAAAGCCAGAACTCCGGCAATAATGGTTTTAACATTCAGGAATATGGTTCGGTCCGGCTGTTCTATCGTGATCCCCGTATTTCCTTCTTTGATCTCTTCAGGAGATACATGCTCGAATTCGTAGCCGGGCTGTTCGTTCTCCGAGATATCAACCAATGCGGAGCCCAGATCAAGTCCGTGGAATCTGTAATAGATCTGAACCACGGCATCCTGTGTATCATAGGAAACCTCGGTATCAAGCGACTCGAAGTCCATATTGTTGGGAAGTATGATACGACTGTCCGGATTCATCCTAAGGAAGGGCTTGGAATTACCGAATATATCCGAACCGGTCCTGAAGAAGCTCTTCTCCTCGGTCGTGAATGCGGTCTCATAATCCGTCACGTTGACCAGAGAGAAATTACTGTAGCCGTAGTCAAAAAGAGTTACCGTATCGTAGAACTGATCCGGTGTCTCCTGCATCATTACCACGCATATCAGTCTCATGCCGTTTTGCTCGCAGCATGTAACAAGTGTCTGGCGGGAATCACCGGTAAATCCCGTTTTTCCTCCGCATATTCCTTCATAGGGGATCTCGCCCGTGATCAGGGCATGCTTGTTCTTCAGATAGAAATCATCCGGCTGAGTATCCGTGGGTTCGAAGTGATATCTGGCCGTATTGGCTATCCTTGAGAGCATATCATTGGCAAAAAACTCCCGTGCTATGACAGCCAGGTCGTACGCTGAGGTATAGTGATCTTCATCCTGCAGACCGTTCGCATTCGTAAAATGGCTGTTTTTGCAGCCCAGCTCCGCAGCCCGTTCGTTCATCATGTCCGCGAATGCTTCCATGGATCCGGCAGTATACTCGGCGACAGCATTAGCCACTTCGTTCGCACTGCCGACCATGATCCCGTACAGACACTGCTCCAATGTGATCGACTGCCCCGCATCCATGCCTATACTGGATCCGTCCGACGGAACCGAATGTACCGCTTCATAGGAAAAAGGGACCATATCCGTCATGTGCCCGTTCTCCTGAGCGATCAGGCAGGTCAAAAGTTTGGTCGTGCTGGCGGGATACAGCTCTTCATGGATATTTTTGGCATACAGAATAGCACCTGTATCCACATCCATCAGGATCGCCGCTTCCGATCCGATCTCGGGTCCGGCCGGCCATCCCTCTATCTCATTGGTCTCCACAGGCAGGCTCTTTCGTGCTTCCACATTTGCATCCAGCTCCTCCTGGGTCTCGGCGGCACCGGACTTGGCTGCAGCTGCATCCAGACCTGGGCCGAGTATGGTCACGCCAGCCAGAATCATGCTTAACACAAAGGCTACCACGTATGATCTTGTGCGCTTTTTATCCGATCCGGTCATCATCTTAATTGCTGTTATCCCCGCTCCATGAGAGCCGGTGCAATTCACCGTACTCTTCGAGAGAGGCAAATCCCTGCTGTCTGAGGGCTTCATACAGAACTATTGCTACAGCATTGGACAGATTGAGGCTGCGTATGTCGTGTGCCATCGGTATACGTATGCAATGCTCCTCATTTTCCACCAGGATCTCCTCGGGTATGCCCGCAGATTCCTTGCCGAACATGAGAAAATCGTCCGGGCCGTAAGCCACCTCCGTATAAGTCCGGTGTGCCTTGGTGGTTGCCATCCAGACTGTTGCATCCGGATGTTTTTCAACGAACTGAGAATAGTCATCATATTTGGTGACATCAAGCTCATGCCAGTAATCCAGTCCGGCTCGCTTGAGGGCACGGTCATTAAGCTGGAATCCCAGCGGCTCTATCAGATGAAGCGGGGTACCTGTTGCAAGGCAGGTCCTGCCGATATTTCCGGTATTTGCCGGCATCTCCGGCTGGTGTAATACTATGTGCATATGAACTATACTGATCCGGTCACCTGTCCCGGTGGCCCGGTCTGATTATGATATATTTGCAGATCGGGTTACCTATCGATGAGAATCTCTCCTCATACTCTGTCATGATATTACCCTGCATCAGGGCCTCATCCGCATGCAGATCATAGGTGCGCACCGGCATCTCCCAGCCTGCTGCCTCCGCCTCCTCCACAGCGAAGTCAAAGAGTTCCCGGTTGTCGGTCTTAAATTCGACCATGCTCCCCGGCTTAAGAATCTGCTCATATCTGGCCAGAAACTCACGTGAAGGCAGCCGTCTCTTGGCATGCCGGTCCTTAGGCCATGGATCCGAAAAATTCAGATAGATGCGGTCAACCTCACCAGTAGCAAACACCTCCGCTATATACTCGGCCTCCATACGTATGAGTGACACGTTTCCCAGCGGTTCCTCGTCCAGCTTCTGTATCCCTCGCAGGAGTACGCTCGAATATTTCTCGATACCTATATAGTTGATCTCAGGGTATGTGCGGGCATTATCCATCAGAAATCTTCCCTTACCCATCCCTATCTCAACATAGATCGGATGATCATTGCCGAAGTGTTCACGCCACTTTCCGGCCATATCACGCGGTGTCTCCATACACCACTTACTGTCTGCTATTACTTCTCTGGAACCTGTTATATTTCTCAAGCGCATATAGACATAGTATCACAAATCGTGTCCGGTTGGGCACATTTCTCCTTGCACTACATACCCTATATCCCGTATGATTATGCACGGAGAGTGGATATGAATTATATAGTTTTGGATCTGGAATGGAATCAGTCAAGCAAACCGGAGGGAACTATCCCCGGGATGCCTTTTGAAATAGTAGAGATCGGTGCTGTCAAACTCGGCTCGGACCGCAGTATGATCAGCGAATTCTCAAGGCTTGTGAAACCGCAGGTCTATACTACCATGCACCAGATTACCGGCCGACTCATTCATCTCCAGATGCAGCAGCTCCAGTCAGGAGATCCGTTTCCTGTAGTATATGCGGATTTCAAAGAGTGGTGCGGTGATGAGCCCTTCTTCTGCACCTGGGGACCATTGGACCTGACCGAACTCCAGCGTAATATGCGCTACTTTGAACTGTCTCCGATGGCCGGAGGCCCCATAGCATTTCTCGATGTTCAGAAGCTCTTCAGCATCGCTTATGATATCAAGGAGCGCCGAAATCTGGAGTATGCGATCGACTATCTGAATATAGAGAAGGATATTCCTTTTCACAGAGCCTTCTCAGATGCCTACTACACTGCACGCATCCTCGAGCAGCTCCCGACGGATGTTCTGGGAAGATGCTCGTATGATGTATTCCACCTGCCCCGGGATAAGGAACACGAGATTCATACCGTGTTTGATGACTATTTTAAGTACATTTCACGTCCGTTCCGTGAGCGGGAGCGGGCGCTTACCGACAGGGAAGTCATGTCGACGAAGTGCTACCTGTGCGGGAAACCTACCAGGCGCTACGTCAAATGGTTCACGACCAACAGCAGATTCTATCAGTGCGTCACCGAATGTGACCAGCACGGGCTGATGAAGAGCAAGGTCCGACTGCGCAAGGCGGAAAACGGTGATACATACGTGGTCAAAACCCAGAAATTCATAGATAAAAAGACTGCGGATTCACTCAAATATAAAAGGGAGCACACCCTTCATGAAGGTGTGCTCCGCTCGTGATGTATGCGCTGCTGGGTCGTATTGATATGGTTGTCAACCTTATTCGTCAGGTTGAATGAACCCTGTTTCTCATAATGCTTGGCACTTGTAGCTGTGTGCACACTTTTCATACTGCTCGAAGCGATCGCACATGCGATCCCGGCCACGATCAGACCGACTATGATACACAGTCCGATACTGATCCCCGATCCGTCGCCCGATCCGTCAGCTGCAAATACCTGCATCGTATTCATCATCACGAGGCTCATGAATATGAGCGTCCATAAAATCTTTTTCTTCATATTCCAATCCCCTCCCTACAGAAACATCTGGAACAGTCCACAGAGAATAGCAGCAGGTATGAACCACTTAAAGAACATGCCCACAAGTCTGCCCTTGTCTATCGGCAGATCTCCGACCATCTTGCCGGTCTGTCCGTTCATTGCGAACGTATATGTCTGGTCATTCCACTTGGTCGAAAGCATCCATACAGGGAAAAGCGCATATTCTACTTTGCCGCGCTTAATGCGAACCCGCTTGTCGGCCACCTGTACGGAACTGTATCCCGTTACGGTCTGAGCCAGGTCTGACAGGATCGTATTCTCGAATCTCACATCCGCTCTGGATGCGGAGTCCTCGATGCTGATATCATACTTATCAGCCAGGAAACCGGGCAGATAAGCAGTGGAAAAGTCTCTTAAGTCACTGTAATCATAGGGTTCGATCGAATCCATATGACCGGAAGGCATCTTACTCGATGCGTCTACGGGTACATCCTCGAAAGCCGCATGACCGGAACGTGCTACATCCCAATGCTCGGTATAGATGATCTCATCATCACCGTGACGCTCACTGTGGGTTTTTTCCGCACGATACTGTACGTCCGCACTCGCCGAACCGTCGAAAAGCCAGAAGGGTACATACACACCCGTGATCTCCTGTACGCTGTTGCCTGATACAAAGGACTTCGGCAGGAGTTTCTTTCCCTTATAGTGTTCCTGAAGTCCGGCGATAGCCTGTTCCTTCGTGATCTTGAAGGGTATGATCTTATCCGGCTTAAGTGTATCTTCGAACTGCCCGGGAACTACATTATTGTTACCGCAATACGGGCAACAACTGGCTGCAGTGGTCTCATCGGTTATGAGTTCGGCTCCGCAAGACGGACAGCTGTATACCTTAATACCGTTTGCTTCCTCCCCCCATGAGGTGAGATTGGAGTTGTCCCATCCTTCGCCTGCTGCCTGAGCGGCCGCATATTCCTCTTTTGCTTTAGCTTCCTGCTCTGCGTAGAGCTTCTCTATCTCCGGTATGGAAAAGGAACTGCCGCAATAATCACATTCAAGCTTATCGCTGGTTCCCACATAATGAAGCGGACCTGTGCAGGCAGGACATTGATAATTGTTTATCTGAGATGCCATTCTTTCTCCTCTTATATAACGACATCAGGAGCCCTTAGACCCCTGATGTCCGTAATAATCCTTATGTTGCCGTATTATACAAGATCTTCATCCCCGAAAGGATCGCCGCACTCAGGGCAGAACTTCGGAGGATTAGCGGGATCTTCAGGCATCCATCCGCACTTGTCGCACTTGTACTGAGGAGCGCCTGCGGGCTTGGCTGCACCGCATGATGTACAGAACTTACCCTGGTTTACGGTACCGCAGGAGCATGTCCAACCGCTGGTCTCGGGACGCTTAGCTCCGCACTCGGGACAGAAATTCCCGGTGATATTCTTCTGACCGCATGCACAATCCCAACCGGCTACCGCTGCGGGAGCAGGAGCTGCCTGCTGCTGTGCCTGCTGCTGTGCGCCCATGGCATACAGGTTCTGAGCGTTGATACCGCCTGCCTGCTGTGCCATATTCATGCCCATAAATCCGATAGCTGCACCGCCTGAGTTGCCTGCTGCAGTCTGCATAGCATTGGATGTAGCATTGACCATAGCTGCTGCTGCCAGGTTCGGATTTGTATAAGCTGCTGCCTTCTGAAGCTCCTTAAGGGTCTTTTCGTCTTCCTCATCAGCCTTGATAGAGGATACGCCGAAGGATACTATCTCGATACCTCTGAGCTCTTTCCATTTCTTGGAAAGGACTTCATTCAGGGCATCAGCAAGCTCTGTGGTATGTCCGGGGATAGCAGAATATCTGATACCCATCTCGGAGATCTTTGCAAATGCAGGTTGAAGAGCTGTCAGAAGCTCGGTCTTGAGCATACCGTCAAGCTGCTCTCTCTTATAATCCTGAGCTGCGTTTCCGCATACATTGGTATAGAACAGGATAGGATCGCATACACGGTAGCTGTACTCGCCGAAGCACTTCATGGAGATATCCATATCGATGCCTGCACGCTCGTCAACCACACGGAAAGGTACGGGATTGGGGGTACCGTACTTGTTGCCGATCAGCTCCTTGGTATTGAAGAAGTATACTCTCTGATCCTTCGGAGCCTCACCACCGAAAGTAAATCTCTTACCGATGTTGGCAAATGTCTGCTTGATACCCTCCCCCAGACTGCCTGTAAAGATCGAAGGTTCGGAAGATGAGTCATATTTGAACTCACCGGGCTCGGCACATATCTCAGTAACCTTGCCCTGATCTACGATGATCATGCACTGTCCGTCAGCTACTGCAATCACGGAACCGTTGGAGATGATATTGTCGCTGCCGTTATTGGATCCGCGGCCGGTCTCTCTCTTATGTCCCTTTGTCATGATCACTGTCTCGGGTAATGCTTCACAGTAGAAGTACTCTTTCCACTGGTCGGCCATTACGCCGCTTGCTGCCCCTAAAGCTGCTGATATTAATCCCATAATCTACCTCCTAATTATATAAGTAAAGATTTATCAGTCTTTCTTGATGTTATCCACTACATCAGCTACCGCATCGCCTGCTGCCTCGGCTACGTCACCGACCTTATCAACAACCTTCTCTACGGTATTCTCCACTGCATCGCCTACTGCATCACTGGCGTTGTTGATGGTATTGATGAACTGATTATCGCTGACCGGTGCGGGCTGATCGCTGCCGGAAACAACCTTATACATCTCGGCATATGTAGCGTACATATAAGGATATGCATAGAAGATACCTACCAGACCGAATGTGATCGCTGTCAGGAAGATCCATCCGATAAAGCTTAAGTCAAGTACAAAGCTCTTCCACTTATAACCCTTCATCATCTCACGTGACTTCTTGATTGCATCGGTAGCTGAGATTGTCGGATCATCAGCTATGATATAAGGTACCAGACGATAAGAATATGACAGGATGATACCGGGGATCACTACAAGACATCCCAGGAAGATCAGGAGTTCGCTGAGCAGGAGTCCCAGAACGGAACGGCCAAAATTCTTGAAGCCATAACCAACCTCACCAACCTCTGCGGGCTGGGTCCTGTTAACGATGAAGAATCTGTTAACACCTACAACAAGGGGATAGTAGATCAAAATGCTGACGATCACAGCGATCAGCATGATCGATCCGATCACACCCAGAATCAATCCGTAATACTGTGCAATGTCACCATTCATAAGAGCTGTCATACCCTCTTCACTGGTGCTGACCGAGGAAGCTCTTCCGCCACCATAACCACCCAGAGCACCGGCTATGACAATACCTATGAATGCTACAAGTACACATCTCCAATAGTTTGCCTTGAAAGCAAGTTTGCCCTTTGCCTTCATGTCTTTACGATTCCACATTTTCATTTCCTCCTCTCGGATTCGCAATTTTCGTGCGACCCATATAAAGCCACAACTATAAAGAGTTTACTATTATTTGGGTTAAGACGCAACTGCTCTCTTTGTCTGAAACATGTCCAAAATTAAGTATTCCGTGCTCAGTTGCATCTTATTGCGTCTGCGATGCAGGATACTGTGTCTCCCGCAACCATACTTACAGCTCCATATCTTTCTTCGGCCAGCTCACCTGCGCGTCCGTTGATATATGCACCTGTTGCCACGGCTTCGAGTGGATCCGCCACATATGCGCAGACTGCCGCTAATATCCCTGACAACACGTCACCGCTACCGGCAGTGGCCATGCCGGGACAGCCTGTATCCGATATTATTACCTGCATACCGTCTGTAACTATGGTGGCCGGTCCTTTCAATAATACTATCGTTCCGGTTTCCGATGCATATTGTTTCGCCATATCTATGGGGGCTCGGAGGATATCATCAATACTCATACCGGTCAGTCTGGAAAACTCCTTAATATGAGGTGTGAGTATGACTGTTGCCGGTGAAGACCGGATCAGATCCCGGTCCATATGGGATAACAGCGTCAGTCCGTCGGCATCTATGATCAGCCTTCCGCTGTAACACTTCAGAAGGTGCTGCAGGACAGCCTCTGTATCATCAGATATACCGATCCCCATACCGAATGCGACCGTTTTCGTATTACGTATGAGATCATCGATCTGCTCCTCATCGTAAACCAGCTCGCCATCACGATCAGTCAGCGGATATATGGTACTCTCCAGTATATGCGGGATAACATCATGACTGAGATACTCCGGCAGACCGACTTTGACCACTCCCGCGCCTGAGCGCATGGCAGCATTTGCCATATATGCCAGACGTATCGCTCCGCTGTATTTCTTTGATCCGCCGATCAGAGCGGTATACCCGTATGATCCCTTATTGGAGAAGTTCTTTCTGATACCCAGGATCTTCTGTATATCCTCTTTTTCGATCAGGTAGTACGGCCCGTCTGCGGGTTCTATGCCTATATCACAATTTACGCACGACTTCATGACATCTTTTGCCATATTAAGGAAATGTCCGGGCTTGAAACTGCCTATGGATACGGTCAGATCTGATATCACACACTTATCTGCCATCCCTGTATCACCGTTTAATCCGCTGTTGATATCCACGGATACCACATAAGCTCCACTGTCATTGATAATATCTATCGCACGGGATACATCGTCACGCACATGCCCGGAAAAACCGGTGCCCAGTATACAGTCCACAACGGTCCCGTAGGAGCTTAAGTCACAGATGCCCTTATCATCCGGATCTTCGCCTTCATCAAAGTGTATAACCGGAATCCCCTCGCTCACACATTTTTCATAATAATATCTGCCGTCCTCCGAAAACCTGTCACTCAGCAAAAATATGTCGCAATCCATGCCCTCCTTATGCAAAAGAAGCGCCAGCGCATAGCCGTCTCCGGCGTTATTTCCGCTGCCGCATACGATCGCTACGGGTGGTTTCCAGTCAACTGATTCATACACACCCTGCGCGGCACGCATCATGAGCTCCGCACCGGGCACTCCTCCGGATATGGTTGCAGCGTCACTTTTCCTCATATTGTCAACAGACAGGACTTCTATCATTATATAAACTCCTTCGTCATCAGTTCGTTGCCGTTCTCGCGCAGCCATCTGCGTCTGGTCTTATATTCCGGACAGAACCTCCCCACCTCATCCCAGAACTCGCGGGAATGGTTCATATGCCTGCGGTGGCACAGTTCATGAATAATGACATAGTCAAGTATCTCCGGAGGGGCTTGCATCAGCAGGCAGTTGAAGTTCAGATTCCCCTTTGCCGAGCAGCTGCCCCAGCGGGATCTCTGGTGACGGATGGTGATACGGCCGTAAGAGACACCTATCTCGCCGGCCCAATATGCTACACGACCGGGGATCACTCTCCCCGCTTCCTCGGTAAGTGTCCTGATATCGGTTTCCGTCAGCGACGGCAGCCTGTCGGTACTTATCACCTCGTCCGACAGCCTTGTCTCCTCGATCTTTTTAAGAGTCTTATCTATCCAGGCAGACTTATCCTCCACGAACTGCCGTATCTTCATGTTTCCGACATTATACGGAGCACGTACTTGGATCGAACCTGTACGGTCGATCTCTATGGCTATCGATCTGCGTCTGGACCTGATCAGTTCATAATCATACATATGTCTATGATATCACATGATGCAAAAAGGCTCCTGCCGGATACCGGTCAGGAGCCCCCTTCTTACATGGGAATAATTATTTCTTAAGTCTCACACTCACTACGCTGCAGGCGGGAAGAGTGACTTTGATACCATCGGAATTCTTTGAATATGCGGTAAATGCTTCTTCCTTAACCACATCGGGAGCCTCGAAAGTGTTGTGTGCGTTCATCTTGCCTGTGACCGCACTTGCTTCGCATACGCTGTATGCGGAACCGTCCTTGGCCAGTGATATCTCTACATCCTCGGAGGATTCAAGTGAGTTATTGGTAAGTGTGACAGTGATCACGCCATCCTTCTCGGATACGGACTCATATACCTTGGCCAGTTCGTTCTTTCCGCTTCCTACTGTACCTGCCTCAAGCAACTCGCTGGAGAGCAGCTCCGCACCCTGGTGTGCAGCATACATATGGAATACTGCATAGGTAGGAGTCTTGATCATCTTCGCACCCTCAGTCAGCATTACTGACTGAAGTACGTTGATCAGCTGGGCGATGTTCGCCATCTTCACACGGTCAGAGTGCTTGTTGAAGATGTTCAGCGTGTTTCCTGCAACCAATGCATCTCTCATGGTATTCTGCTGATACAGGAATCCGGGATTGGTACCGGGCTCTACATCAGTCCAGATACCCCACTCGTCTACCATCATGCCGATCTTCTTATCCGGATCGAACTGATCCATGATCGCACCGTGTCTGGTCACGAGTTCTTCCATATATACACCGCGCTTCAATGTCTGATAGAATACTTCCTCAGTGAAATCGGTAGCCGATCCCTTGTAATTCCAGTCATCCTCGGTCTCGGGCAGAGTGTAATAATGAAGTGAAAGACCATCCATAAAGCCGTGCTGATGAGGCTCACTGTGCTCGAAACAGGTCTCCATCACCTTGCGTGTCCAATCGTAATCGTTGGAGTTCGCACCGCAGCAGATCTTCTGTATCGGAGATGCACCTGCGTATCCACGCACATATGTCTGATATCTGCGATAGAGGTCTGCATAGTACTGAGGGCGCATATTTCCGCCACATCCCCAGTTCTCGTTGCCGACTCCTACATAATCAAGCTGCCAGGGTTCCTCATGACCGTTTGCCTTGCGCAGATCAGCCATGGGTGAGACTCCGTTGAAAGTGATATATTCAACCCATTCACTCATCTCACGTACGGTACCGCTGCCGACATTCATGTTCACATATGTCTTGCAACCCAGCTGCTTACAGAGCTCAAAGAACTCATGCGTACCGAAGCTGTTGTCCTCTACGACTCCGCCCCAGTGGGTGTTTATCATCTTCTTACGCTTTTCCTTGGGACCGATGCCGTCCATCCAGTGATACTCATCGGCAAAGCATCCGCCCGGCCAGCGAAGTACCGGGATCTTCATCTCCTTCAGGGCATCAACCACATCCTTACGCATGCCGTTTACATTCGGGATGTCGGAGTTCTCGCCTACATAGAGCCCCTCGTAGATACATCTGCCGAGGTGCTCCGAGAAATGTCCGTAGATCTCGGGAGCTATCGTGCTCTTCTTTGATTCATTGTTAATAACCAGTTTTGCCATTTGTAACCTCCAATATTTATTCCGTGCTTATCCGCACCGGGCTTTGAGTGCAGCAGGATCATCCCTTTACCGCACCGGCCGTCATACCATCTATTATATACTTTTGGAAGAGAAGGAAAATAATAAATATCGGCAGGATTCCAAACATTGATCCGGCGATCAGCACATCGTAATTGTTTCCGTAAGGTGTGAGCAGTGTATTAAGTCCTATCGGAAGCGTGAATTTCTCGGCTCCCTTAAGTACCAGCAGTGGCCAGAGGATCGCATTCCACACACCCATCGCACACAGTATACCCATGGATGCGAATGCCGGCTTAGCCAGCGGGAGTATTATCTTCACGGAAATGTAGTATTCATTGGCGCCGTCGATACGTGCCGCGGACAGGAGTTCTTTCGGCAGGCCAGACAGATACTGTCTGAAAAAGAATATCGTCGACGCACCGCACAGTCCAGGGAGTATCACACCTGCATAGGTATCGATAAGTTTCAGTGCTATGACTTCCTTATACATAGGAAGCATCAGGATCTCGAAAGGAACCATCATGGTCGCTATGACCAGTGTAAACAGCAGGTTCCTGAGCTTGAAATCATACATCGTCAGTCCGTATGCCACGAAATAACATATGAAAAGAGTCAGGACTACCGAAACGATCGCGATAAGTAGCGAGTTCTTATACCACATGAAGTACTTGCGGCTGTCCTCGTTTCCGCCGAACAGATAACGGTAATTGGCCGTCGTCATCGTGGTGAAGTTGAAGTCGATGGACAATCCGCGTCTGATAAGTTCGGTTCCGGGTCTGAACGAAGCCAGTAAGCCCGCTACTACCGGAAAGGCTATGATCACGCACAGGACTACGAAAAATCCGGTGCCCAGTATGGTTTTTATCTTAAATGAAGGAGTATGAGAAAGATCTCTGCGTTTTGTCTCAGCCATATCAGTCTTCCTCCTTCTTGAATGTTCCATTCATGATCAGCTGTGCGAAGTTGATGATCAGGGCGACTATCAGCAGTACAACTCCGACCGCACATGCATAACCCATGTCGTTTTTCTCTATGCCTCGTCTGTACAGGTATCCGACGATAGTCAGACCGATGTTGTTCGGCGATGCATTACCGGCCCATAACATATACGATTCAAGGAACATGGCCAAACCGGCATATACGGAGATGGTCAGCACATATATAGTGGTGGGTTTAAGCAGCGGCAGGGTTACACGGAAGAACTTCTGTACGGGGGTTGCGCCGTCTATATCGGCTGCCTCGTACAAAGCGGGATCAATGGCCTTAAGTCCGGACAGAAAGTAGAGCATATTCACTCCGGTCCATCTCCAGCAGGCGAGTACCAGCAAAGCGAGCATTCCGGACCACCCGTTTTTGAGCCATTTATATGTTCCAAGGCCAAGGGCCTGTGTTATCAGATTCATCTGTCCCGTCTTATACTCAGTGAACATCAGACGGAACAACATACCGGATATGACTACTGAAGTAAGCGCCGGCATATACAGGATCGCTTTCCATACACCCTTTGCCTTGACGATCTTGGAATCCATCAGTACGGCAAAGATCATTGGAAAAGGTATAAGTAAAACAAGCGTAAAGAACATGTATGTAGCACTGTTCTTTACTGCCAGAAGAAATACTTTATCCTTAAGCAGTTTCGCATAATTCGTAATCCCCACCCAATCCGTGGTCGTAGGAGTGATCTTCTGGAAACTCATGGTAAAAGCTGTGATCAGGGGATAGATCCAAAAGATTGCGAAGCTGAGGATAAACGGCAGCACGAACACATAGGGTGCAACCTTTTGTGAATACAGGAATTTTCCGGTCTTCATTTATCTCATCCTCCTATATTAGTAAATAAAAAACCTTCTCTGTCTTAATACTGTTTACCGAAGGGGATGCCGGATGATCCCGACATCCCCTTCTGAGGTAAACTATACTTCCATTCCAATGGAGAAGTAAACTATGAACATATTACTGCTCAAGGTCGATTGCGTCCTGAGCCTCCTGAAGCGCATCATCGATGCTGTAATCAGGATCCTCAAATACTTCGTTGAGGGTGGTTGTGCACATATACTCGTTGATCGTAGGGCTTATGGCTACCACAGATATCTTGCCGATATTCTCCATGCCGATCTCATTGAGCACGTCATAAGGATAGTTGATGAAGAAAGCATTGAACTGGTTTGCATCATCATGTGCGAATGAGTCCTGAGTCCACAGTGCTGCGTTGCAGACATCGAATCCGAGCTTATCCCAGATGTGCTGCTCACCTTCATCGGACATCTTAGCCCAGCAAAGGAATCTGGCTGCAAGATCCTTGTTCTCAGACTGCTGTGTAACTACGGTACCTGTACCGCCGACACCGACTGAGCACTTCTGACCTTCTTCGAATACAGGACACTTAGCTATATACCAGTTTCCTGCTTCGTCAGCCATGTAGTTGGTGAAACGGCTCATGAACCACAGTGCCTTGGGGAAGGACACTACATTGTGATCAAGTATATTCTGGAATCCTGCCTCGAGGTCAACATGTCCGTCGGGAGAGATCTCAGCTATGCCGCTCTTGAGCCAGCTCTGCTGCATTTCCATCATCTTCTTAACTGAATCAAGCTGTACGTTTGCGGGGCCTTCGAATCCGCCGGTCCAGTCATCGCCGTACTCAGCCATTGCAAGCCACATCCAGTCAACACCGCCTGTATCTACGCAGGTCCAGTACTTGCCTTCAGTAGCGATAGCCGATACATACTCTTTACCGAGTGCTTCATAATCAGCCCAGGTCTTAACGGCATCGATCTTGGCGATCACTTCGTCGTTGGAGATACCCATCGCCTCTGCCATGGCAGCTACGTTATAGTACATTGCGAAAGCACCTACATGATAAGGAGCTCCGTAATAGTGTCCGTCTGCACCCTGATAGGTCTGCATTCTGGCTGGAACCATGGTGGACATATAGTCTGCTGCGTAATCATCGAGGGGAACCAGCCACTGGTCAACGCCTGCTACGACGTTAGGGAACTGTCCGACTTCTACATCACAGATGTCCGGTGCACCGGTGCCTGCTTCAAGAGAGCTCAGCAGCTTGGTGTGCATGTCACCGTAAGGATAAGTTGTGCAGGTGATCTCGATGGTCTCATCAGGATGCTGCTCATTCCAGACTTCAGCCATGTCCTGATAGTGCTGTCCGTGAAGTTCAACGAATGTCCACATCTCAAGATGTGTTCCCGATGAATCACCGAAGGTTGCTGTAGGGGTTTCCTCAGCTGCTGCTTCCTCAACCTCATCGGCTGCTTCGGCAGACTCTTCTGTTGCTTCTGCTTCCTGAGCTCCGGTATCGGCAGCTGTATCTGCTGCACCGCCGCATCCTGCAAGAAGAGTGGCTGTCATTGCTGCGCTTAATAAAACGCTGACAAGTTTCTTTTTCATTTGCTTCCTCCTTTTAATTCTCACATTAGTTTTTGGCTATAGCTCTCTGCTTACTAACTTTCATCCTGTCTATAAAGATGAGGCTCAATATTGATCGTGATAAATGTCAGACGCATTTGCTATGAGTTCACTTTAACGCGAAGCAGTTTAGGCTGTCAATAATTATTTTACATTTTATTAAACTATTTTAGCTTTTGGTAAGTTTTGTACTAAAACCGGCAATTGTTTTTGTCGATATTGCTGTTTTGGTCATTTCTTGCGTTTTATTGGCTTATATTTTTGCGATATCTCCTTTATTTTAACAAAATCTAAAGATTGAAATGTCGTGAAGGTCAAAGAATTTAACACGATTCCCGGTATTTTTCTTTGACGGCCCATTTACTTAATGCTATACTATTTTAGGAACAGTTAAACTATTGTTTGCGCAAGAGGTGACCTAAATGTTACATATAACCTCCCTTGATGACGGACTTGAGATCTTCAAAGCACTCGGATCGGATGTACGTATCCAACTGCTCAATACACTGTTGGAGAACGGCCCGTTGAGCATGAATCAACTTGCAAGCCAGCTGAAGATCACCAACGGCGCCCTCACCGGGCATATCAAGAAGCTGGAAGAATGCAACCTGATATCCATATCCAACGAATCTTCGGGCCACGGCAACCAGAAGATCTGCTCCCTCAGACAGGACAAGATACTGATAGATATAGACCAGCCGGTCGATGATGCCAACACCTACAGGACGCAGATCAAAGTCGGACAGTTCACCTCACACGATGTGTGCCCGACCTGCGGACTGGCAACCAACAAATCTCTTATAGGTGAACTGGATGATATCAGATACTTCGATCATCCCGACAGGTTCCAGGCCGACATTGTATGGTTTACAAAGGGATACGTGGAATATACGGTTCCTAATCTGATCCCCAGGAATAACAGGATCAGTCAGATCTCCGTCTCGATGGAGATCAGCTCGGAAGCACCCGGAGTTGATGAGAACTGGCCTTCCGATATCTCTTTCTATATAAATGATGTTCTGGTTGGAATGTGGACTTCACCCGGAGATTACGGTGATGTACGCGGCATGTTCACGCCGGACTGGTGGTTTAACAACTGGAACCAGTACGGTCTGCTCAAACTCCTTGTCATCAACCGCAAGGGAACCTTCATAGACGGTCTGCAGATATCCGATGTCACGACGAATATGCTGAATCTCGATTACACGAGTACGATACGCCTGAAGATGGCTGTCGAAGAGACTTCCAAACATGTCGGAGGTCTCACCATATTCGGCAAGACCTTCGGAAACTACGATCAGGATATAAACGTAAATCTGAATTATTCGCCTATACCGCAGGTGTGATTAGCTATAGGAAAAAACCGGGCGGTTATCTTCCCATCTGATACGCATGAGCATCGTATGCCGGTTGGGATTATACAGCGGATCCCCGACTATCTCCGTCTCGGTTCTCGCATGATATACCAGGATATCCTTTCCTTCGCTGTCCGTGGTAAAGGAATTGTGTCCCGGACCATACACAGTATGCTCAGCTGAGGAACACAGCACGGGGTATCTTTCCTTTTTCCAGGACAGGGGATCCAGAAGATCCGAATCTTCATCGGCTGTAAGCATTCCCATACAATAGTTTATGCCCGTATCACTGGCCGAATAGGTCACATAGACTCTGCCGTTACGCTTGATGACTGCAGGCCCTTCGTTGACCCAGAATCCGTGCCTCTCCCAGTCATAGTCGGGAGTGGTGAGCAGTACCTGGACCGTATCCAGCGTATATCCGTTCTTCATACGGGCTATATAGAGGTTGGATATCTGCCTTCCGACACCCACTTTCTCAGCCCAGATATAATACCAGCTGTCTTTCACTTCAAATACCGTCGCATCCAACGAAAAGGCCCTGAAGGAGAACTCATCATCGGCAGCGCAGGTCATTTTCCCCTTTTCAACCCATGCATCCTTGATCGGATCGGACCCTGTGCATTCCAGTACATAGGGGCGGATCGCCCATATATCATCCTTGTCTCCGCCGGCATAGTATATATACCATTTGCCGAAAAGGAAATGCAACTCCGGCGCCCAGATATGTATGCTCTGCGGTCCGGATTCATGCTTATGCCATACTTCGGTCTCCGGTGCGTCCCGCAGCCCTTCAAGAGTTCCGGCCCTGCGCAGGATGATCCGGTCATACTCCGGCACGGATGCAGTGAAATAATAGCTGCCGTCATCAGCTCTGAGAATATACGGATCCGCTCTCTGCAGAATCCACGGCTCGTTGTATCTAAGATCCTTACTCATTTCCCCTTAACTCCTTCCAATACAAACTGTTTCAATCGGCTGCATATTTCACACCCCAGACCGTGGTATTGGCACCCACAGCCGAGAAAGTCATTACATCCGTACCCGCTTCATCCTTCATTGGACAGAAGATTCCCTTATATTCCGTACCGTCTATCGTGACCGACATATACGGCTTGCCGTCCACAACAGACCATTCGCCGGATGATTCCCTGCCGGTGACCGATCCGTCATCATTCAGATAGAGTATCATCGGATTGGCGATCTCATTGTTTATCTCCGTACCCTGATTAGTCACAAAATAACGTCCTGTAAGCTCTGCACGGTCATATCCTGTCTCCGATACTGTCTCACCGCCTGTCTGGTAGGGAAGCTCACACGGCCATCCTTCCTCGTTGATATAGAGCTGGTGGACACGCGGCGAATGATTCTCTCCGTTGTCATTAAAGCGGGTATGATATACCACATACATTTTGCCGTCATCATCGATGAATGCGGAGTTGTGTCCTGTGGCCATATAAGCTTTTTCCAGACTGGGCAGCTTGTAATTACCGGAGAGTTTCAGACCGAAGTTCTGATGCAGCGCGCTTTTCTCCGGATATGCTCCGTTCATATCCACATATGTACCGTCGACCTTATCCGATCTAAACACACGTATCTGATATCCTCCGTTCGAGGTAAGTGCCCCGTATGATACATAGAGGTAGTAATATCCGGATGCCTCGTCATACAGGATGTACGGTCCCTCTATGGAAATGTGACCGCCTCCGAGCAGACGTTTGCCGAAATATGCGTCCACACCGGCCGCTTCATCAGTCTCCGGATGTATCACTTCACCGGTAGCCGGATCCAGCTCCAGCAGAAAGATTCCGCCGCTCCAGGATCCGTATACCATCCAGAGCCTGTCATCGGCATCATAGAAAACAGTCGGATCTATGGCATTCGGATAATCCTCGTAATTGTAGCCGCCGCCTTTGATATAGTGCTTGCGGGCATATTCCTCATCCACGTAGTCAAGTACATCCGTGGCTTCCAGCTGTTTGGAGCCGAAACCGGAGTAGATGAGCGCTTTCTGCCATTCATAAGGTCCCTCGGGGGAGTCGGATGTGCCGAAACACAGATTGGATGCGTTCCAGGTCGAAGAAGTGCAGTAATACATGCAATACTTGCCCATGGTCTTGTTGTATATCACATCCGGCGCCCATACATGGGTTGACTTGTCATCGGTTGGGATCAGGCTGCTCTTGTCTCCGGCATAGGCAAATGCTTCATCCGCAACCTCATATATCTGCCCGTATACCGGATTGGTCTTCATGTAGTTATCCGCGATCATCTCCCAGTTGGTCAGATCCGTGCTCTTCGCCGCAGTCATGTGAGAGCCGAATATGTAATATGCGCCGTCAGCCTTAAGTATTGAGGGATCGTGAACGGCTACCCCGGGAGATGATACGTCACCCTTCGCTATTCCGTCATAAGAAACCGTATAGTTGTACTCCGTCTTCACAGATGCCCCCTCGTCTTCCGTACCGGTATTCGCCGGTGAACCGTTCTGTGCACATCCCACAGACATAAGCATCACTCCGGCCAATACTCCCGCCATGATCTTTTTGTTCATAACCGCCTCCGTATTTCTGAAAAAAAAAGCAAAAGCTCTCAGGGACATCGAATGTCCCTGAGAGCCTCATCTTTGTTTTAATATCATCTAAACTATTTTAGTTCTTCTTGAATTAAGATAACATGCCCTCAAAATATATGCAAGTGCTTTTTGAACGCAATTTTAAAAAAATATCCGACAGATCAGATCCTCGCAACTCCGCTGTCGCGGGCTGCCTGTGCTGCGGCTGCGGCTACGGCATCCTTGACTCTGGGGTCAAATGCCTTGGGAAGGATGTTGTCGGCCGAGAGTTCCTCGTCCGGGATCAGACCGGCGAGAGCCTTGGCTGCTGCTATCTTCATCGCGTCATTTATATCGGATGCGCGTACATCGAGGGCTCCGCGGAAGATACCGGGGAAGCAGAGTACATTGTTGACCTGGTTCGGATAGTCGCTGCGTCCGGTCGATACGACTGCGGCACCTGCTGCCTTCGCTTCATCCGGGAATATCTCGGGAGTGGGATTTGCGCAGGCAAATACGATCGGATCCTTCGCCATGCTTCTTACCATGTCCTGAGTGAGCGTTCCCGGTGCGGATACACCGATAAATACGTCAGCGCCCTTGATTACGTCAGCGAGAGTTCCTTTTTCCTTATTAAAGTTAGTGATCTTCGCCATCTCCTCTTTTACGGGATTTAAGCCGTCGCGTCCCTCGTAGATGGCACCCTGACGGTCTGTCATGATGACATTCTTAAGTCCCATGGCCATGAGCAGCTTAATGATGGCGATACCTGCTGCCCCTGCTCCGGAAGTAACGATCTTGATATCCTCGATATTCTTGCCTACAACTTTCAACGCATTCATCAGTCCGGCCAGAGTGATCACGGCCGTACCGTGCTGATCGTCATGGAAGATCGGTATATCACAGCATTCCTTAAGCTTCTTCTCGATCTCGAAGCATCTCGGAGCGGCGATATCCTCAAGATTGACTCCTCCGAAGCTGCCTGCGAGCAGGCGGACCGTATTGACTATCTCATCAACGTCCTTGGATCTGATGCACAGCGGTATCGCATCCACATCGCCGAAAGCCTTGAAGAGTACGCATTTACCCTCCATGACCGGCATGCCGGCTTCGGGACCTATATCCCCAAGTCCGAGAACCGCGGTTCCGTCAGTCACTACGGCGACCGTGTTCCATCTGCGGGTGAGGTCATAACTCTTATCTATGTCCTTCTGTATCTCGAGACACGGCTGCGCGACACCCGGCGTATACGCGATGCTCAGCGCCTCCGAGCTGTCTACCGCAGCGCGGCACTTGATCTCGATCTTACCTTTCCATTCCTCATGCTTCTCCAGCGATACTTTTGCATAATCCATTTATATACGGGCTCCTTTCAAAATGGTCTCAGTCTCTGATCAGCTTCTCGAGTCTGAGTATCTCAAACCCTTCCGCTTTACCTTTGAGCCGTATGGAATCACCCAGAGAGGTGCACACGGCCCTGTCCCCAAGTATATCCGCTACAGCCCTTGATATCAATACCTGGCCTCCGGGAGCATTGGCCTCAAGTCTGGCGGCAGTGTTGATCGTATCGCCTATCGCAGTATAGTCCATACGCTTCGGCGCACCCACGTTACCTATGACCGCAGGTCCCCAGTGGACTCCTATGCCGAAATCGACCGTACGACCGAACCTTTCCTGAAGTTCCTTACCCAGCGCCGCAGACCCCTCCACCATGTCCATAGCTGCACAGCAGGCCAGATATACCGGATCCTCCTGCTCCACCGGAGCATTCCAAAGGGCCATCGTACAGTCCCCGACAAATTTATCGAGAGTTCCGTGATTCTTCATGATACACTCTGTAGTCAGTGTCAGATACCGGTTGATGATCTCTATGACGGTCTCGGGATCGAGCGCCTCGCTCATGGTTGTGAACCCACGGACATCTACAAACAGAGCCGCAACTTCCTTCAGTTCACCGCCCAGCTTAAGCGCCGAGCTGCCCCGCTCCAGAAGCTGCTTCATGATCGCGGGATCCATATAATGGCCGAAAGTGTTGGTCACTTTTCTCTTTTCCATCTGGGCACGGACATAATTAAGTGCCACACTGCCGACGAACACGCACAGGATGAACAGCGGGATCCACAGTACATGCAATATGAAGCCGGCGCGGTACATGATCAGACACAGAAGCAGCCAGCCACCGATAAGTGCGATAGTATAGACCACCGACCAGCGGACCTTTCTGTTTCTGTAGAAAAGACACGAAACAAAGACTGCGATGAACAATACCGCCAGTTGTAATACAGCCGGTACGCTGTGGGGAAAGAACCCGTTCATAAACGCATCTATCTGGTTCGCCTGGAATTCGACTCCGTACATCGGAGCTGCATGGTCGATCGCAGTGGGGTACGAATCCTGCATACCCACGGCATAAGGTCCGATCAGTACTATCTTATCCGCAAAAAAAGCCGGATCTATGGTCTGATCTATCAGATCGGATACCGAAATGTTGTCATAATACCCTCCGGCACGTGCCGCATACGGAATGTAGTAGAAACCATCCTCCGTTGCCGGGTTTTCATTAGGCGTGATGCCCGTACGCTCACAGTACATCTCATATACGACCCTGGCAAAAGAATAAACTCTCCCTCTCCCGGGTACTTCTTCATATAAAAGAGCATGTCTGAGTATCGCATCCTCATCTTCCATCGCATTGATATGACCGATACGGGTCACATCGTACAATGCCTCAAACGGCTCATCCCAACCCACGATGTCATCCGACATATAGAAGTCATCGCCCTCGATCACAAGTTCGCGGTCATAGGTGGCTACTGCAGCCACGACCACATTTCCTTGTGTACCGGTAGCGTTTACCAGATGTGCATCAGCTTCCGGATCAGAGCTTTCTCCTACATAGAGCGTATCCACACCTATCGCGGCAGGGATCCTGCCCTCGGGATCGCTGTTCAAGTACTCTACCGCCTCAGCCATGATGTGCCTCGACCAGGGCAGAGGACCTATCTCATCCAGAGCGCGCTGATCCATGCCCACAACCACGATGTCAGTGTGCACGATCCCGCCACGCTGATAGAGCGCATCGGATACGACACCGTCAGGGACATAGAGTACACCGACACCTGCTATCATGCAGGCTGCGAGTGCCACCGCAAGTGATACAAATATGGGTAATGCTTTACGAATACTGATCCTGTCCATAGTTATTTCTCTTTCAAAAGTATAACGCCAACTTCCGATGTTACGGGAATGTCAGCGTTACGATCGTCTCAGTCTGTACAAGGCCGTGCGGATGTACCGGTCAATATACATCCTCCAGCTTAAGTACATACACCCGGCGTGCAAAAGGATCACATACATAAAGACTGCCGTTATCTATAAACAGACCTCTCGGAGATACCGGATACATCTCGATATCCAGCTCATCGCCCTCTCGCTGGAGGATCGTAGTTACCTTATTATTCCGGATCATGCGTACCGTGGATGATACCGTGTCGGCGACAAAGACGGTACCGTCGTCGGTTACGGCTACGCCCTGAGGATATCTGAATGTGGCCTTTTTAACCGAACCGTCGCCCAGACCACCCTCGGGAGTCTCCTCTCCGGTACCTGCTACCACCTCGATCTGCCCGTCCTTAACCCGCACGATTCGGTGAGAGGCAGTCTCAGCCACATAGATATAATCGCCTGAGGAATACAGACCCATGGGACCATTCAGGCCCTCGGCCACTGTTGTGACCTCACCGTCGGGAGTAACCCGGCGGATAGCTCCCTTACCCGTCTCGGATATATAGAGGTTACCGGCTTCATCAGTAGCCAGACCGGTAGGTGTATCAAACTTCACTCCGAGATCACCGATCTCCAGTTCCTCAGAATATCCGTTGACTGTCTGTGTAGTTGTGGAACTGATCAAACGGATCGCATTATTCTGGGTGTCAGATACGGCATATCCGTCCAGAAAAGGACTGATCGCCCAGGGTTCCTTGAAAAGGCTGTCCTTAAGCTCCGAGTCATTGTATCCGCCGAGGGGCTGGCCGTACATATCCTCGACACTTCCTTTTCCGGCATAGATGGATCCGCTGATGCTGTTGATGAGCCAGATCTGCTTGCCATACACATCGGTCACTAGGAATCCCTGATCGGCTATGAGCGCGATGGAACTCGGCTCGCACAGCACATCCAGACCGCCCATGGTCTGAGTTGGCACGTTCTCGACCTGCGGAGTCTTGTTCCTGCGGATCATAAGCGCGATGATTACGCCGATGATAATTGCAAGTACAGCTACCACAACTGCTATGATCATGATGAGTTTTTTTCTGTCAGTTTTGTTTTCTGTATTCAAAATGTATGTACCTTATTCTTCGCCCTCAGGGGCACCGGGATCATCTCCGCTAGGCGAATCGTCGGGATCACTTATGCTCTGCGGATCACCGGGATCCGTGTCATTACTCTGTGAATCCGTGATGTCATTACTCTGTGGATCTGCGGATTCTTTATCATTAAGGGGCTCCCCGGATTCAGATGTCACAGATTCAATGGGATCATCTCCTCCCTTATCTGATCCGCTGTCATTCGTCGGAATGTCAAATTCCGAACTCATGGGATTTGATGATAAATCTCCGATATCTCCCTTTCCAAAATCTCCTTTGCCGGAACCGGAAGTATAGTCAATAAAGTCTCCGTATCCGTCGCAGGTTCCGTTGCCGTCTACTGTTCCGTAATTCCGGATCTCGCTATTATATTCATTGTATATCATTCCGTTATTGGTCAGTATACCGCTGTTTTCAATAACGATACGTCCGTTACCGTTCCGGCCTCCGTTACTCAGGCTTCCGTTATTGGTCAGTGTCCCCCAGATATCAAGCGTATTCTTGCAGAAGTTACCTAAGTCACCGTTATTGATCAGTTCTGCTCCGGGAGCAACGGTTAATGTTCCGTAATTAGTCAGTGTTGCTCCTTCGGCTACAGTCATTGTATAGCTCGGCATGATCGTAACTGATACTCCGTATTCAATCTCCACATACACTCCGGCAGGAATGGTAATATCCGCTTCAATTGCATGATCTCCGGAAATGTATATCTCGTCTATGTTTTCATTTGAAAGGGATGCGATAAGCTGAGCATCTGTCCAGTTACCCTGCAATACACTTCCGATCGGCATAAACCATGCTTCTATCTCGACATTCGAGGCGGGCATCTCAAAAGTGAATACATTATCACTGCCGGTCGGAACATAGTCTACACTTCTGTCCAGCTCCGTTGCCCATACATTAAACCCGACACACTCATAGCCGTCATCGGGTGTCAGAGTAAACGTAACCGTATTACCCTCTTCGAGGTTTCTTATATCTCCGCCTTCGGAAACAGCTGTAACTGTGCCGTTTTCGATAGAATCATCGATCGTTACGCAATAACCTGAGTTGGCACAGTGGATCGTCGCATCAAACAGACAGGAATTATTACTGCCACTTCTGCTCTTAAGAGTGTTCCATTGTCCCTGGTTGCCGGGATAATAAACATTCCTGATCGCACTGCATCCGCTAAACATATATTCAGGCACAAAAGTCATGGACAGAGGAATGTGTACTTCCGTGATAGCGTCGCACCAGGAGAATACTCCGGTTCCGTAAGTACAATCACTTTCAGGAAGTGAAACGCTCGTTAAGCCTCCGCAACCGTAGAATGCGTTATTGCCGATCGATTCGACATTTTCACTGATCACGATCGCAGTTACGTTTGAGCAGTTTTCAAAAGCATTGGCTTCGATCGTCTTAACCGTTTCCGGTAATTCGATCCGATTGAAACCAAGACATCTGTAGAATGAGCCTTCCCCTATCTCTTCAACCGTAGATGCTATATGCAGATCGGACCAGGCAAGATTTTCCACGTCAACGAAACTGAAGGATCCTATTCTGCTGATTCCTTCTTCAATGCGGAGCGATGTGATCGATTCACTGTTACTGCTGTATTTTCTTGAAGAATCATAATATGAGCTGAAATCAGCCATCGGACCGTTACCGAATACCGTAAAGAGGCCTGCGGAATCAAGCACGAAGAATACATTCAAATCTTCTGATGCACCTATTTGTCCGCTGCATACGTTTTGGCCGTGTTTTCCGCTGTTATCTATGCTGCCATCGCCTGTTATATCATTCCCGGCAAACAGACCGCTATCGATCACGCTGCTTCCGGCATTATTTTCAAACGTTCCGAGGTTTCCTACACGACCGGATGAAGCATTGACAAATCTGCCGTTATCATCTCCGGAACCATTGTTAAAGTATGCCTCTTTTTCGATATACAGCTTTCCGTTATTAACAACGGTATTGGTACTTCTGTTATTAACGGTACCCGAAATGATCATTTCCCCGTTATTCGTAACAGTACCGAGGTTATTGATCGTTGCACCCGCGCTGACGGTAAGCGTACTGCCTGATGCCACGGTAAGATTTACCCCGCTGTCAACCACAAGCACCTTGTTGGCACCTATCGTAAGGTCGGAATCTATTGTCAGATTGGAGGTCAGCTTAACAGAAGGATTCTCGTTTATCGTTGTCTGAAGTTCCGCTGCAGTCGAACCGGTAAATTCAGCAGCATCATTCCACGAAATGAACTCAACACTTACCGTTACGGCCTGGGTGGGCATGGTGAATTTATTTGATACAAGCTCTACCGCATCTCTGTTCTCCTTTGTGACTGTGACCTCGCCGGTTTCATACCCTGAAGCGGGAGTTGCCACAACAGTGATCTCTTCTCCGCCCATCACTGTCTGAGAAGCAGATATCTCATCGTCACCGATATAACACTTAACCGTTCCGCCTGCCGCCGGATATTGTAAAGAAACAGGATTGCTATACCTGTAATAGTATCTCTTTGCTTCCGTAAGGTAACTGTTCCTGTCTGAAATACGGATTTCATTCCATAATGCTTCAGTTCCTCCATAGTATACTGTTTCAATCTGAGAATCTGCATCAAATGCTTCCGCATCTATACTCTGTAGCGTACCGTCTGAATCCTCTATACGTATCGTAGTAAGATTCCAGTCGCCATAAAAAGCTTTTCTGCCGATAGATTTCACTTTTGATGGTATTGTGACAGTAGTTAATCTGTCATTCTGCGCAAATGCACCGGATGAATAGTTCTTTCCCTGAATGTATTCAAGATTTTCGGGAAGAGTTATTGATGTGAGATTACAGTTCGAAAACGCACCCGTTCCTATCTTCTTTACAGAAGCAGGAATAGCAATGGTCTTCTCCTTATAATTACATTCGGAAAACATTGAATCTGCTATAGATTCAAGCGTATTGGGAAGTGTAACGTTTTCAAGTTTTCTGCACCAGGTAAACATTCCTTCAGCAGCAGTCGTACGGCCATTTTCCATAACCACATCTGTTAATGACATATTATTCATAAATACCTGGCCGCCGAATCTGGGTGTTGCGGGAACAGTCAGACTGGTCAGTCCTGCCTCCTGAAAAGCTCGTTCGCCGATATAAATATCCAGATCAGGTATCGTTACCTGCGTAAGTGATTCACAATGGAAAAATGCGCATGCACCTACTGTATCCAGTGTATCGGGCAGGGTAACACTCGTTAAAGCCGAACTGCTGAATGCATAAGTCTCTATGGTCTCAACTTTATTAAGATCAATTGCATTTAGCCCGCATCTGTCGAATGCATTCGCCCCGATTGTTTTAACGGTGTCGCTTAAAACAACCGTAGTTAATGAAGTGTAATAGTTATTGTAAGTGTCGCCGATGAACATATAGTCACCGACTCTGGTTATACCCTCTTCAAAAACTATGCTCTTGATTGCGGTCTTTCCTGCGGTATACCAGATCTGCTGGTGGCTGGTAACACTGGTATAAGCCTGGGTATTACCGATTCCGAGAACCGTAAGTCGTTTCTTTGACGAATCTGTAGGATCCGCATCCAGATAGTAATATGTCGAATCACCGCAGGTACCGCAGTCGGATGTGATCGCAGCGGTTCCGGTAGTCGTTCCGACGCTGGCAGATGAAGTCTGGACTATCTTTCCGTTATTAACTACTCCCGCTCCCGTATCGGTATTGATATCGCCGCTGGTTGCCAGAGTACCGTTATTGATCAGAGTAGCATATGCTCCCACATTGATGGTGCCCTGGTTAGTCATCACTCCATTGTTGGTGACCGTACTGCCAGCCCCGATATTCAGGGTTCCCGAAACATTAAGGTATACGCCCTGTTCAACATCAACGGATACTCCGTCGGGAATCGTCACAGTGCCGGTGATATTAACCGTATTACTTGTAACGGCGGAATCTCCGGCCTTAGGAGTAAGCGTAACCTTGGATACTCCGGACATGTTCAGATAATCCGTAAGGGCATTTGCGCTTATCGGCATACTTACAGGAATATTGGCGTTAGCAACAGCTGACTTGAAGGTTGCATTTACAGTGATAGCCGTAACCGGATCAGGCATGACAAATGTCTTGACATTTGTATCTGCTGTATCACTTACTATATATGAGCTTCCGTTTGCTCCGGTGAGAGTAACGGTATTTAATGCAAGTCCCGTGTCAGGAGTAAAGGTCAGGGTGACTGTTTCTCCAGCCTTTACCTTTTCTGTACGTGATACAGCCGGTGTGATGGTTACACTGCCTCCCGTGAGAGTTAACGATGTGACTGCCGCACCTTTCTCTCTTACATAGATCTTGTAATTGGCATCAGCAAGGCCCATAGTAAAACTGTATGGTGCAGATAAAGTAACGGTACTTGAAGGCTCTATCACCGTCTTGCCTTCCATATATGACATTTTGAAGCAATCAACACGGACAAGATCGAATGTTGCGGGAATGGTTAGTTCTCCAAGCGTAACAACATCGCCGGTCGTTGCCATGGTAACGCCCTGGTTGGAGCCTATATCTGCTCTGGCGCTGAAGCCGGCAGAATTTGAAAGCGCAAGTCCCGAATCTGCATCTATGAACGATATACCGACCGAACTTGTCCTTGACTGACTGCTTCCCGACGTACTCCTAAAGCTTGCCGTTACAGTTACGTCATGATCAGGCATAGTGAAATGACGAGTTCCGTTTGTGGTCGTAACGGATACCGGATAATCAGTATTTCCACTGGTGTATTTAACTGACAGAGTATCCAGTTCATAACCTATATTCGGAGTGGCAATTATAGTTACCTCTGTACCGGCAGCTGCTTCGGAAATGCTGGTCGAACCGATCCTGGTATCTATGCTTCCGTTCACGAGAACAGGTTTAATTATGCTGTGAAGAGGCAGCCACTTAGCATAGAAAGTCTTGTCTCCCGTCTCGGTTCCCGCGATCGAAGTGACGGCATTACCGGTAAGTGCGGACGTAGTAAACCATCCCCCGAATGCATAGTTGTTCTTTGTAACATCTGCAGGCAACGCAGCACCTGTTTCATATGTATAGGATGTTGCATAAGGAGAATCGTTGATCGTTCCGCCGTTCTTTTCGTATGTGATGGTGTAAGTGGCGTTCTTAAGGGTCACATTTACCGATACGGGACATGCGGGCATGGTAAATGTGTACTCAACATTTGCCGTAACGGTCGTAACGGGGATCGCATCTCCAAGCATTCCGTTTTCGACTTTTCTTACTATAACTTCATCTACAACCTTACCTGCAGGTAATGTACCGATATTAACAATGACGGTATCTCCCGCTTTACTGTTTTCGGGGCTGACAGACGCTACCCCTGAGGTTACGGATGATGCGATATTGGATCTATACTTGGTTATCCAATGTGCATAATACGTCTTATCACCGGTTTCGGTGCCTGAGATGCTGAGAACCTTTGTTCCACCCGTAGCATCCGTGTACCATCCGTCGAAATCATAGGCCTCATCAGCTGTAGACGCTCTGGTAACATTAGTCGGGAGCGTTGCCCCGGTCTCATATGTGTATTCGGCTGCATACGGTGAATCATTGATCACGCCGCCGTCAGTTACGTAATTAATTGCATAAGTCGCATTTCTGAACGTAATGTTAACGCTGACAGGACAATCGGGCATGGTGAACGTATATGTGACATTAGGAGTCACTGTTGTGACCGTGATCGAATCTCCTTCAACCCCGTTAATGACTTTCTTAACGATAACCTGATCCACGATCTTGCCCGTAGGCAGATTATCGATCGTGACGGTAACCGTATCACCTGCTTTGGTATTAACAGGGCTGACCGTAGCAGTTCCGTTCGGAACACTGCCGGCGAAATTGGAAACATATCTGGTAGTCCAGTGAGCATAGTACGTCTTTGCGCCGGTTTCGGTGCCTGAGATGCTGAGAACCTTTGTTCCACCCGTAGCATCCGTATACCATCCGTCAAAATCATAGCTTTCTGTAGCAGTCGGTGCCTTGGTCACGTTGGTCGGAAGCGTAGCTCCCGTCTCATATGTATATTCAGTCGCATATGACAGATCATTGATCACTCCGCCGTCTTTTTCATAAGTGATGCTGTAGGTTGCATTCCTGAACGTGATGTTTATATCTACCGGACAGTCGGGCATCGTGAAAGTATACTCACTGTTCGGAGTTACAGTGGTAACATTGACCTGATCTCCCGGAGTTCCGTTAATTACTTTCCTGACAATAACCTGATTTACGACTTTTCCAACAGGCAGATTATCAATAGTGATGGTGACCGTATCACCTGCTTTTGCATTAACAGGGCTTACACTGGCTGTACCTGCAGGAACACCTGTATTGAAATTGGAAATGTACTTGGAGATCCAGTGAGCATAGAACGTCTTTGCTCCTGTCTCTGTTCCGGATACAGCCGTGATCCTTGTCCCGCCGGTTAGAGCGGTGTACCATCCGTCAAACTCATATGTTTCCGTAGCAGAGAATGCTCTGGTCACATCTGTCGGAAGTGTTGCTCCGGTTCCGTACGTGTATTCCGTCGCATAAGATGCGCCGTTAATCACACCGCCGTTTGTCTCATATGTAATGGAATATGTGGCGTTTGTAAATAAAACGTTGATGCTGACCGGACTGTCAGGCATTACAAAAGTATACTCAACGTTCGGAGTTACGGTATTGACCGCTACCTGATCTCCGGGATTACCGTTTACATCAAGCTTTCTGACGATGATCTCGTCCACCACCTTACCGGTCGGACAGGTGATATTGATGGTAACGGTATCTCCTGCTTTGCTGTTTGCAGGATCGATACCTATTGCTCCGCCTCCGGTCAGGGTTGTGTCAGCGGTTATATCCGTAGATTTATATACAGGCGTCCAGTGCGCGAACAGGTTCTTGACACCCAGATCCGCTGCCAGGATCTTTTCAACTTTATCTCCGCCTGCTGCCAGCGTGAACCATCCGTCAAATATATATGAAACATACTGAGTTCCGGTTCTGGTGACATTAGTCGGAAGAATCGTTTCGGTTCCGTATACATATGAAGTAACGTTTCCTGTAATAGTTACACTGCCGTTATCGGTTCCTGCATTGGGATTGAGACTTACAGCGTACGTAACGGGTTTGAATTCTACTCTTACCGTGACGTTTTTGTCAGGCATAGCAAAGGACAGGCCTGTAACATCCGTCCAGGTAAGAGAACCATCGGCTTTATACTGTACTTTATCAAGTTCATATCCGATCGAAGGCGAAGGAGTTATTGTTATGGTTTCATTCTTTGCCGCCTGAGGCTTTGATACGGTAAATGTACCGCCGCTTGCAGGATCCTGTTTAGTAACGGTGTAAAGTACATCCGTCCACTTTGCATAGAATTCCTTATCACCGGTTTCGGAAGCACCTATCGTGGTAACTGATGTATCAGAAGCAGAAGGATTGGCGGTTGTGTACCATCCTGCGAAGTAATAATCCTGACGATCCGGCATACCCGGCAGAGTCTTGGAAGCTCCGTATGTATAAGTATCCGCAGTTATGGCATTGGTACCGTCATTATGATGATATGTAATGTTATATGTACGTGGAGTTACGTTCCAATGTGCATACAATACCATATCACCGGTGTCCGAACTGCTTATATCAGATACGGCCGCTCCGCCCACAGCGGATGTATACCATCCTGCAAATGCATAACTATACTGAGGATTGGCTGCTTTTGTTACATATGCTGCATCAGGCAGAGCTGATCCGGTTCCGTATGTATATGAGGTTACATCATGTCCGGATGCTATCGTTCCGCCCTCGGTGTTAAGTGTTACCGTATAGGTTCTCGGAGTTGCAGTCCATTTTGCATAGAATATCTTATCTTCTGTTTCGTTATTTCCTAGTGAAGCAACGGCAACATCAGTACTTGAGGGATTGCTCGAAGTAAACCACCCGTCAAATGTATAGCTGTACTGATCATCAGTCTCTCTTACAACATTCTGAGGAAGTGTCGCACCCACTCCATATGTATACTCAGTAATCTCTCCGGAGTTGATCCTTGCTGTGTTAGCCGGAGCATTAAGATTAAGTGTTACATTATACTTCTGTGCTTCAAACTCAGCGTTGACGGTAACATCAACTGCAGGCATGGTGAATGAACCCGCGCCGTTCGTATGGGTGATCGCCGCAGCGGTTCCTCCGGCGGGAGTATATGTCAGAGTCTTGAGTCTGTAGCCGGTAGCAGGAGTTGCGTTAACATTTACCGTCTGGCCGTATTGAGCAGTAGTCGGTGCGGTATTATTATCTACCGAAAGGCCTATGGTTCCTCCGGTAACAGACGCCGGTTTGGTCAATTGATAATTGATCTTGGATGCGGTTACACGTATTTCAACAGGACCACTCGGCATAGTGAACCCGGTACTGCTTCCCGCGGTATAGCTTATGCCCCAGTCGCTGTTTGAATTATCCGGATTAACAAAAGCAACCGAATCTATCTGATAACCCGTTTTAGGTCTTACTGTCAGCGGGACATTTACACCTGCTTTAACAAATGCCGGTGTACTTATTGTTTCAAGATCATATTCAGTAGCAGAAATGACTGCACTTAAGGTCAATGGATGCATTGTATTAGGGTCGAACAACTCTCCATTGAATTCCGTGCCACCCCATACGGATATGAATCCGTAAGACGTACCTGTGGTCTCATCCAACTTTCCGACATCAGTTCCGAGCAGATTATCTGTCTTAGCAGTAATATGCATGTCATCAGAAGATGTCATAATATTGTGGAAATCAGTATTTGCGGGAACAGATATGGCTCCTCCGTCTCCCATATTCTTGATCTCACCGGCATTCAGATGCACATTTGCTACGGTATTCAATACTACTGTCTGACCTGTCGTAGCCGAAGTGACCGTACCGGAGTTCATGGTAAATGAACCGCTCGAAACCTGCAGCGCCGTACCGGATGAAGTCAGGGTGCCACCATCCATGGTAAGTGCCGCACCTGCGATCGTCAGTGTCGTCCCTGTAGATGTCAGAGTACCGCCGTTTAAGTTTACCGATCCGGCAGTTGCATTGATGCCTGAACCTGCACTGACCGTACCTCCGGATATGGTGAAGCTTCCCGTGGTGGTCATTGCGGAATTCAGATCCAGAGTACCGGACGTGGTAAATGTACCGGTGTTGGTGACGCCACCGCTAAACTCTGATCTGCCGGATGAAGTGTTATTAAATGTACCGGAATTTGTGAACGCTCCTGCTACGGTCAGTGTATGCGAGCTGTTGACGCTGAGACTGCCGTTGTTTGCAAGCGAGCTTCCCAGATTGGCAGTACCGTTTACCGCCGCGGATTTGCCGGAGTTTACATCAACCGGTACTCCTGCGCTGGCTGTCAGATTCTTGCCTGCGGGTACAGTGAAATCGATATCTACATCAAGCGTGTTATTCCCGGAGCCGGGATTCAGGACAACCTTATTGACCCCCGACTGATTCAGATAATCCTGAACCGTGGTCGCAGTCTGAGGCATGGTCAGTTCGACAGTCGAATTGGGGTTGTTATTGGGAGTATTGGTATTTGATGATCCGGGCTGAGTGGCAGGATCATTGTTCGTGCTACCGGTTGGAGCCGGGCTGCCCGTCGAAGGAGTTGAAGCTGTTGAAGCAGCAGCCTGGGCAGACTGGGTGGGAGTAGCATCTGTTTTAGAGGGTGAAGACGGAGTGGACGTATCTGCAGGTGCTGTCGCCTTAGGTGTGGGGTTTGTCTTTGTTGCAGGAGTATCTATAGGAAGGACTCGTTCAGCCGGAGCTGTCTTTTCTTCAGCCTTCTCAGCCGGTGCTTCCGGTTCCTTTGCCGACTTATCGCCTCTTTCCCATACGGGATCCTTGGAGATATTACTCTCCTGTGCCGCTTCCGCTTCACGAATGGCCTGCATGCGCTCAGCTGTCTCGGCTTCCTTCTCCGCAAGCTTCTCTTCTGCTTCTTCCTGAGTCAGATTTCTCAGATCTATCCCTGACTGATCATATATCTTCTCTATGAGGGGATCATCGCCTACAAGCTCCACGAGAACGAATCCGGGGATATCATCCTCGGTGAATCTGCTCATGCTTATATCACAGCTTTCTCCATCGGGACTCACCGGAATCTCGGGACGCTCATTATATGTGGAGTCGCCGGTGGAGCCCCCGGCCTCTGACTCCTGCAATGCCTCGCCGGTGCCTGCTGCCCCATCTTCCGATGATGAAGTGTCGGCAGATGTACCGGCAATCTCGGACTCCTCAGCTGATACTGTGCCGGTATCGCCTCCGGCCTCATCGGCTGATCCGCCATCTTCATTATTATCTGTACCCGGTGCGTTGCCGGCAGGTTCAGCTGTTGCAGCTGATGTATCTGCTTTTTCACCGGATGCTGTATCGGTATCAGTACCGATAGGCGTGGTGACCGGCACCTGCCCTCCGTCGGATGTGCTGATCAGCTCGGGATTCTTATCGAATACCTCTACACCGTATACCGTGAAGTCAGCCCACTCGCCGGCATGTATCGTGACTGTCTTGATCTGCCCGTCCACGGGATTGATGACCTTACAGTGGAGGACACCCTCCAGAAGGTGGACACGGGTATTACATCCGTCGACAATGCTGACCCATCCGCAGGTACCGCGGATACCGGTCGCCATCGTAGACGTACGGATATTCATCGATTCATCTGATTTCAGGGGAACTGTTACATTGAAATAGAGATTGCCCGATACGAGCAGTGCTTCGAGATTCTTGCCTTTCTGACGTACCTCGACCTCGCTGACTTCATCGACCTTGATAGCCTTGGAGTCATCCAGACTGATCCATGCATAGGATGCGGTATCGGTGTCCACATCATCGCCGGAACCCAGACGCATACCGGCAGTATATGTCAGGTCTCCTTTTGTGATATTCGTTACGCCGACATCACCCTCGGTCTGCTCGAGCCTCATCGACTTCGCCTTGGCGGAATTAGCTGCCTCGGCACTCATGGGATAGGAGAGTGCGCTCGAGGCACACAGCACGAAGACCAGAGCCTTGCATATCAGGCTCCGGGCTATATGACGGGTATCAGGTTTTCTTTCTTCGGAATAAATGCGCATCAGTCTTTCCTTAAACGATTTCAATGTCGGCTTATTCTATCATATAGCAAAAACCATGCCCAAACATCACCCATTTGGGTGATATTCACCAAGAATTCTGAAAAATATGGGAAAAAACGCACAATTACACAAGATAAGACGGAATCCGTATAGAAAACGGGTCAGTCATAGTGAGGAATAATGACCTTGGTATTGGCTGCATGCAGGTACATATTGTTGACATCCGGGGTCATATTGACCGGAGTGAGTACCACATCGGGATGTGCATTATGAAATACACGGAATATTTCATCCGCGAATCCCTGGCCCATGAACTCTATTCTGCCAAAGTCCAGAATCACTTCCTTAAAGCTGTCAAGTCTTGCACAGATCCTCCTTGCCTGGGATCTGGCCACCGGTTCCCGGTCCATACATGCTTCCAATACCGGGATCCTGGTCTTATACAATCCTTCATCCGGAGTCGTATATTGGTTGAATACCTCTCCGGCATCTCTGTGAGTATCATTCTCCAGGCGCATGTCAACCACTGTCCCCTTCTTAGCCAGCCGCATGGCATAGGTGAGCAGATGAGACCGGATATAAGCCGGTGCTCCTTCATATCCTGACCTGAGCACCGAACCGTCAGAGACTATCGCTGTTTTATCCAACAGCTTCATCGTGAAGAAAATCCCTTCGCCGGTATGTCTCTCCGGAGAAGAAGTGAATCTGCCCTTGTATAATTCCATAACGGCATCTTCCGGGGTTGGATTGTGAAAGCCGTATTGCTTCATGGCTTCCGTTACACTGCGGAATATCCCGATCCCGTCGTCCGACAGCACAATACGCGTATATAAATGCCCGGTCTCCACAATCACCCTGACCGTAGTTCCCTGTGAATGCTCCAGAGCATTGTTAAATATCTCTGACAGCACATATCGCCATATTTTCCCTGCATTGTCATTTGTCTTAAGGATCGGAAGGATGTCCTTATATACTATCGTATCCTCATGTTCCGCTATCGAATCTATATCATACTGAAAGGATCTGCTGTCAAATGCCAGAGAATATCCGCATCCTGCAGCATTGTCTGCGTGTATATGACCATCGTTCAATTCTGCTTCCAGATATCTCTTAACACTGGTGGATGATATTCCGAAAGCATCCGATACCTTGGATATCAGGTCTGCTTCATCATCATCTATCTTTCTCAGCAGGTAGAGCTTGATCTCTCTTCTCTTCGTCTCTGTAAACGACATACATACCTCACTGCGCACTATATTGTATAGATTTGAAATTATATTATCAGTTTTCAAAACTATAATCAATGGTATATAAATCCGATCATCACCAAATAGCGCATAATCTCCGGGGCAGCTGTATACATCTCCCCAAAACAATCAGCGATGAGCACTTAGCGAGGCGTCGTTTCGAATGGGCTCTGTCGAGGACTGTCTGAGGAGCGGAGCGACGAGTTCCGCAGACAGAGTCCTCGCTATGAGAAATGACGTCGAGCTTAGTACTCATCAGCCGTTTTGGGGAGACGTATACAGCACCCCCGGAGAATAATTCCCCTGATATTATATGCGTTTTATCGTAAGACGGCCGGATAGAGCTTCCAGCATATGTATGTATTCCTCGACCTGTGATTCACTCCTGTCATAGAGTGCGATCACGTTGGACCGGTCCGTATACTCGATATTCATATCATGAGAACCTGTATGCTCACTTATGGATTTCCTGATATCTGCCCAGCTGTCTGTGGCCCCGGAGGTTCCGTCATCACCGACGCCCACCATGATCACCGCATACTCTTTGCCCTTTTTCTCCATGAGCTTCATGACATAGCACAGCATGCGGATGTGTGTCGGGTTGGATATCTGTACACCGTCCAGCAGATCACGCTGGAGCCCGGACTCGAGGACAGCCGACTTCATCACACGACCGCTCTCATCTGCTGCCACACCGTCGACGGTATTGATCTGCAGCTCACCGCGGTCGAGCAGCCCGACGAATACGCGCGTCAGTTCCGGGTCGAACTGCGTGCCGGCGCACTTCATCAGCTCGTCCCGGACTTCCTCATCCGTGAGTCTCCTGCGGTAGACACGGTTGGAAGTCATGGCATCGAAGCTGTCCGCGAGTGCCAGTATCCTCGCTATGAGGGGTATATTCTTGCCTGTGAGACCGTCCGGATAGCCGTGCCCGTCGTATCTCTCATGATGGTATCTGATGCCGTCCAGCAGGCCTTCCACACTTTCTCCCAGAGAGAGCATGATCTCATACCCGATCTCCGGGTGCTTCTTCATCAGGCTGAATTCCTCATCGGTGAGGCGGCCGGATTTGTTGAGGACGGAGTCGGCCACACCGATCTTGCCGATGTCATGCATCAGTCCGATATAGTGAACAGTGAGGATATTCTCCTCGGTCAGCCGGTATTCTGCTGCTATCTCGCGGGCCAGTCTGCCGGCATAGAGGCCTACACGCTCGGAGTGTCCGCCGGTATACTCGTCTCTGGCATCGATCGCACTGGCGATGGTCTCAAGCGTGGTGATAGTGGTCTCGAGCTGCTCACGCTCATGGTCCTGATACGCCTTCACTTCATCCGCCACGGTCTGCAGGATGGTCGCGGTCATGAGGATCAGCAATCCGATGCATATGGAAGTCCCGAATATGTGGAACCTGTTGATATAGAAACCGACGAGCTCGCTGAGCGCCATCACGACGAAGCAGATCATGCCTATCGCGGTGATGCGGTATCCGCGTATCTGGTGCTTCCGGCCGTCTGTCACCAGAGTGATGATGATCATGATGAGACCCACTCCGGACAAGATATGGCTTACCATCAGGGTGCGGTAGAGCTCGCAGATACCGGACATATCCAGCACGATGTTGATCAGCAGCTGTACAACGAGGAGGATCTCAGCCGTCAGATACCTCCTGTGGTATCTGCGGCGCTGGACCTCATCGAAGAACATGCATACGAATACACCGATAAGTTCTACATTGATATATGAGAAATACTGCGACAGAGTCGCCCTGCGGAATAAGATCTGTCTGAGAGTGGATTCACCGAATACCCAGAGGGCGACATTGACCATCAGCATGCCCAGGCATCTGGGCGCGGTGACATGATAGGAGCCGTTGAGCAGCAGCGTCACGACCACGATGATCGCCCCTACCGCCAGTACGAACATGGATATCAGATTCACCGGCAGGGATTCCCTGATCACCGTGAACCATGCATTATTACCATGACTGATGACTATGCCGTTGATGGCAGCGGTTGACTTAAACCGTAGCGTGATGCTTATCTCACGGCCGGCATCTGCCTCCCCCAGCTCGGCGACCACGTAGGCGCTGGGGATATAGAAGGGAGTCCCGCGTATGGATTCGGTAGAGTACTCCGTACGAAGCGAACCGTCCACGTAGATATGGACATCCTCCATGGAGGATCTGACCATCATGGCAGTGCCGTCACATATATCATCCGGCAGTGTGTTGATGATGGTGACCTCATCTCCGATATCATAATCAAGTGTGGTCGGGAGAGTAAGCTCAGTCCCGTCCCCGGTCCTCCAGCCTTCATTGAAGTCCCGTGTATCGAAGGATCCCATATTCGCTTCGCCGGAGATATCCGTATCGAAGCGCGCTATGCACATGATGACCACCGACCAGATCAGGCATGCGACTATCAGTGCATAGAATATTCTCTCGGATATCGTTCCGGTCTTTTTTCTGACTAATTCACCGTTCATAGCCATAGTACCTCGCCACGGTCTCAAGCGCCGGCTTGGCATATATGTCATAGTCCTTATACTTATCTATATCCGCGGGATCATAGAGCTCCGCAGTCCATGACCACAGTGCCGTACCCCGCACGAAGCTCCTGGAAGCACAGGCCTTGAGCATCACTTCATACCATGCCTGCTGCCCGGCCGGATCGGATGCTCCCCCGATCGACCAGTCATTCGGAACCTTATTGGAGCCTTCTACCGACATACATCCTGTTTCCGCAAAAAAGAACGGCTTGTCGAATCGTCGTACTACCTTCTCAATCCTGTCAAGCTGTCTCTCCCAGTCATCTATCGGATAATAGCCGCTTGAAGATATCACATCGACAGCGTCCCACCAGTGTACGTTATGCTCCTGATATTTATCGCAGTTATATGAAACCGGTCCGTGGTATACACCGCGGATATCCGAGATCAGACGTCTCCACTCCGCTTCACGATGATCACTCATGACCATCTCGCATCCCGCAATGAACATCTCACAATGCTTCTCTTCGGCAATACGCGCAAAATGCAGCTGAAAATCCGTATATGACTTAAACCAGTTGCTCCACTTAGGCTCACACGGCACGTCTTCATCAAAGAAATGAATATGGGCACGCCATGTTCCGTCCAGACAGTTGACCGTGGGTTTGACAGCAACGCTTAAGTCCAGAGCATGGGCCACATCGATGATCTCCTCAAGTTCATCCTCCCTCATCGTCGAAGGTGAAGTGAAGTCGATCTCCTCGGAAGTGGCTGTCGCCTGGTATGCTGCCGGCACGAAGATCACGAAGTTTGCATGTGTCTGCTCCTTCATGATACGCAGGCTTTGTTTTGCTTTTTCGGTTGAGATGACCCCCGCCGGTACAAACGGAGCGAAGGTCAGTCCGCAGATATGATCAGGTATCATTTTACAGATAATGAGCCCTCAACTCCTCGCCGGATACGGGTGACAGGTAAGCGGGTGCTATATCGAATACGGTCTTGCCTCCGGTCACGCCTTCGGCATTCAGTCTTACGATCGCTCTCGCATAGGCGGTAAGCACGGCTCCTGTAAACTCAGGGTTTGAATCGAGATTCAGCTTATACTCGATCACGTGCTTATTACCGTTTGAACCGGTCTCTCCACTGTATATCACGGATCCGCCGTGAGGAAGTCCGCTGTGATCACGCTTCATTTCCTCTGCGGTAATGAAATGTACGGTAGTATCATAGTCTGCGAAATAATTCGGCATGGTCTTGATCTCTTCTTCGATCCTTGCCTTATCCGCATCATCGGCCGCTACCACGAAGCACTCTCTGGTGTGCTTTTCTCTGGTGGTGAGTGTGGGGTTTGATCCGCTCCTGACCTTATCTACAGCAGCTTCCACGGGGATCGTATACTGACGGGCATCAAGTACGCCTTCTATACGACGGATCGCATCGGAGTGACCCTGGCTTACACCTTTTCCCCAGAAAGTATAGTCGTGTCCACCGGGCAGGATCGATGTCGCATACAGACGGTTCAGTGAAAACATTCCGGGATCCCATCCGCAGGAGATCAGGCCTATCCGGCCGCCCTTTTTAGCTGCCGCATCCACATTTGCAAAATGTGTCGGGATGTTCGCATGAGTGTCAAAAGAGTCCACAACGTTATACAGCGCCGCGTATTTCGGTGTCATCTCCGGCAGGTCGGTCGCACTGCCGCCGCAGATGATGAGCACATCTATATCCTCAAGCCCCTTGTCGAGCTCAGCCGCGCTCTTGACCGCCGCTCCGGGAGTAGCTATGGACAGACCCGCGGGATCACGACGTGTATATACCGCCTTGAGCTCTATGTCATCGCATCTTGCGATGGCTGCTTCCACACCTCTGCCCAGATTACCGTAACCTAAGATTCCTGCTTTCATTGATCTCCTCCGTTTGTTTGATCACATCTGATGTCTGACTACCAGATACTCATCACCGTTCTGGAAAAACGGGCACTGCTTAAAACCTTCTCTCATCAGCGCACCGTAATCATCCTCGTCCATATCGGCGTCACAGACATACTCCTCCATATCTTCATCATATATATAGAATGCACATTCATCGCACATTATCTATCTCTCCTTTTCTCTCGCAGGCTCATGTACATGATCACACATATGATCACCGACACCAGCGAACCGACCGGCGCCGCCCACCCCATAGGATAGAGCGTATCAGGATATCTCACGGAAGTAAAGTATGCGATCGGGATTCTGGCACATACTATCGAGACCAGATTGTGTACGAAGGACAGTTCGGACCGGCTGCGCGCACAGAAGTATCCGCTGAAAACGAAATGCATGCCTGCCGGTATGCAATCCCATACATAAGAACGCATATACTGATCGCCGAGTCTGATCACTTCCGGGTCCGAAGAAAAGAGCCCGACCGCGCCTGCTGCCAGAAACTGAAAAGCGACCGCAAACACAAGTCCGCATCCCGCCGCGATCATCACGGCATCCCACATGGTCCTGCGGGCCCGGTCATATGCCCCTGCTCCGATATTCTGAGCACAGATCGCCGATACGGAGGCAAGAAGCGTCGACGGAACCAGGAAAAGTATGCCGATAAGCTTCTCTACGATGCCGACAGCTGCCGAGTCGTTTAATCCCCTGCGATTTGCAAAGACCGTGATCACTATAAAGGATATCTGGATAAACCCGTCCTGTGCCGATACCGGTATGCCGACGCGGAGTATGTTCGAAACGGTATCCCGGTCGGGCTTGAAGTCTGAGGCTTTGATACCTGCGATCATATCCCTGCGGACAATGGCTGTCAGTGCAATAATCACGCTGAGAGCCTGTGCCAGTGTAGTGCCCAATGCCGCCCCGGCAGGGCCGAGCCTGCATGCACCTATGAATATATAATCCAGGATAATGTTACATACGCACGCGATCGCCACATAATACATCGGACTGCGGGAGTCACCCATACCACGGCAGATCGAACATATGATATTGTACATCACGATGAACGGCACACCGGCGAAACATATCACCAGATAATCGCGCGTTCCCCGGACCGCATCATCCGGTGTCGACATGACTCTGACTATCGGTCCGGTCATGATCAGCAATACCGCCGTCAGGACGACGGATAAGATCAGAAACAAAGTAATTGTGTTGCCGATCGCCCGGTTTCTGAGCGGGCGATCCCCGCTTCCCACTGCTCTGCCGATCAATACTGTCGCTCCCATTGCGAGTCCAACGATCATAACAGTCAGCATATGCATGACCTGGCTGCCTATAGACACTGCGGTTGTACTGCTCGTCGGATCGAACTGACCGATGATGAACAGGTCAGCCAGTCCATACAGGGTCTGCAGGAGATATGAGAGCAGAAAGGGCAAAGAAAACCTGATTATGTTTTTGAGTATGCTGCCCTCAGTCAGATTTTTTTCCATGCAGATACTTCCTGATCAGCAGGTGATGACCCAAAACCAGCAGAAGCGTGGGAATTATGGTTCCCCCAAATAAAAGGAGGGTCTTATACAGCGGATCCGTCGTGGTGAAAACGGCTATGACAAAACATATAAGCATTATTACTCCGTAGCTTATCCAAAGCAGTCCGTGTCCGGTGTTCCATCCGCGCACGCTCTTAAGCTTGGAGGCAAGAGGAGGTGTTTCCCTCGTATAGAAACCCGTAGGGTCTTTTTTTCTTATCTGCACTACGCCTATAATGATAAGAACGGCTGAAACCATCCCGCCTATGATCATTGTAAGGATCGATCCGAAATCCATGATGCCTTCCCTTCTATTATCCCGTTGACCACTAAATTCGTTTAACGTTTTCTTTCTAATTATAATAAGATTTGATATAATTGTGAATGGAAATGCTGACCTGTTTCAATTTAAGAAAGGACTCTGCTATGAAACAAAAGAAAAAACTCAGCCTGCGTATGATGCTCATATTATTCGCCATGGTGCCGATGATCACCGTAGCCGTTGTACTGGCGATCGTTTCATCCAGGATAATGATCGATAACCTCGAGCAGAACACTCTGGAAGAATTAAAGGTGGCCGCTCAGGGGCTACGTGAATACTATGAATACGACATCATCTATGATAACGATCTGGTGGACGGATTCGTTGATTATGAACCGGAGCTCTATATTGATAAGATACATGACGCATCCGGCGTTGATCTGACACTGTTCAGGGATAATGTCCGTTTCATGACATCCTTGAGAAATGCAGACGGCTCACGTAATGAAGGAACCACTGCTTCCGATGCGGTATGGGCAGCTGTCAGCAAAGGCGAGGATTACTATTCCGATGACGTGGTAATAGGCGGCAAGGATTACTACGTATACTATATGCCTCTCACAGACGGGCAGAAAGTCTATGGGATGGCATTTTCCGGCATAGAGGCCACCACGATCCAGGCAGCTGAAAGACATATGATCCTGCTGGTAACAGCTATCAGCGCAGTGTTTGTGGTCTTGTTCATCATCATTTCCCTGCTGCTGGCGGTCAAGGTGGCTAATCCTATCAAGGAAGTGGCCGAAGGGATGCGCAAACTTTCCGAAGGAGATGTAAACGTCCGGATAGATGCACATTCCGATATCCTGGAGACCACCACTCTGATCGATTCCAGTACCAGTCTCACAGATAATCTCTCCGCTATAGTATCGCAGATTCAGGAAGCTATGGATTCCCTGTATGCGATCATAGGGAAGACCACAACTCTCTCGGGTGACGCATCCGAATCAACGGATCAGATATCCGAAGCGATGGACGGCCTGGCCAACTCTACCGAGATGATGGCCGAATCGGTACAGGATATCAATGCAAATGTGGTCGATATGGGATCGATAGTGGAAGATGCACAGACTACGGTCCGCGGACTTACCGAGAGTTCGAAGAATATGGAAGCCGCCAATGCAGATGCTCTGAAGTGCATCAATGATATCGCCGGCAGCTCCGAGAAATCCGCGATGGCAGTTGAAAACATCACTGAAAGCATCCGGGAGACCAATGATGCGGTCAAAAAGATCACCGAAATGGTCAATCTGATCTCAGAGATAGCATCACAGACCAATCTGCTGGCACTCAACGCATCCATCGAGGCAGCACGTGCAGGAGAAGCCGGAAAAGGATTTGCGGTCGTAGCCGATAACATCAAAAATCTGGCTTCCCAGTCAAACGATTCCGCTGACGAGATAAACGTAGTCGTAGGAGAGATTAGTAAACTGTCGAATGCCTGTGTGGAACAGGCCGATTCGGTTAAGAAGTTGATCCTGGATGAGCAGGAAATGCTTAATCAGGCCAAGAGCCAGTTCGATACCCTGGACAATGAGATAGCTGCTTCCGTACAGAATATAGAAACAGTGGAGGGGATCACCGATCAGCTCGGTACCATCAAAGATACGATCGTCAATGCAATATCCGATCTGTCGGCGGTATCCGAGGAAACCAGTGCTACCAATCAGCAGGTTACGGCTTCTACCTCGCTTGTTTCAACTAACGTCAACTCCGTGACATCCAGCATGAACGATATCAACACTCTCGCCGATAAGCTGAAAGATGCTCTAAGTTTCTTCAAGTCATAATACATCCGGATATCCGGTATTTATCAACAGAAAAACAAGGCGGTTCGAATCATCGAACCGCCTTTAATAATGTCTGATATATGTGTCTGATCAAAAACCGAATCACCTATCACTGGAAGAGACTGAGTTTCCTGCGCTCTTCATCTTCCTGACGCTTCTTCTGCATCTCCATCTGGACGTCATTTAAAGTATTCTGCTTCTTAAGCTTCTGGATATACTCACCGTACTCTGTATCACCTGTAGTGCTCTGAGCAGCAGTAGTGTTATAGGTAACGGTGTTGTTGTAATTGATGGCTACATCAAAAGCATTGGTCTGGGCACCCATTGATGCACGACCCTTGCTGATCATGTTCATGGCATTATCGAGAGTCTTGATATCGAAACTCTTCGTTACATCGAAATCGGCGATCCCGAGTGCATCAAGTGTAGCGTTCACGGTCTTAAAGTCACGCTGTGTACCGTTCGCATCCGATGCAAGCTGGAATACCTTGCCCTCTTCGTTGTCCAGAAGCGGTACTCCGTTATAATTGGTTCTGTCGGCGATATCAGCGATACCCTGCTTTAATCCATTGATCTCTTCCTGAATATATGACTTGTCTTCATTGGAGAGAAGTCCGTTACTTGCCTTGATTGCAAGCTCACGCATTCTCTGCAGGTTCTCTGTGATCTCAGCTGTAGCGCCGTCTGCGATGTTAAGTGCATTCTTGGCTGACTGCATATTCTCGGTGCCGGCATTATAACCGCCGATCTGGCGCTGCTCCTCCTGAAGGATAGCCATCTCGGATGCACCCTGCGCCGCAGTATTTACTCTGCTTCCGCTGGATAATGCAGAGTATACATATCCCTGCGAACCGGGACCTATTCCATTTACCCCACTCATATCGTTTCCTCCGAATATATACAATACAACTGTTGAGTCAATTCTTCCTTTGGAAACTTAATTATATTAATTTTCTGACAATTTGTCAACTTCTTCGCAGTTTGCTACAATATGTGGCATGAAGAACAGTTCAGTACTTACCTTCACCGGTGATATCGGATTCGATAAATATATGAAAGATAAATGGAAATGTACGGATCTTCTTTCGGAGGAGGTTTCTTCATTTATCAGGGACAGCGACCACGTCATAACAAACGTGGAAGGTCCGCTCTATGACGGCAGCTCGTCTGATCCGGGCTGCAGGGATGCCGCGGCGGCGGCGCTCATGCACAGCATGGATCCGGGAGTAAGTCAATTCTTAAGCGGGATCGGATCGGATATCTGGAACATATGCAATAACCACATAATGGATGCCGGTGCCGTCGGCATGGAAAGCACACTTAAACTTGCTGCCGACTGCAATGCACATACTCTCGGTGCAGGTATGAACATCGAGGCCGCATCTGCTCCCGTCATCCTGAATGAAGCCGGCGGAATAGGAATGATAGGTGTCGGTTATCAACGTGCCTGCAGAAAAGCAGATGATGAAACACCGGGGTGTTTTTCCTGGAGTGATACAGATCTTATAAGAAGACGGATATCCGGGATAAAGGAAACCTGCCGCTGGTGCATCGTAGTTGCACATGCCGGCGAAGAGTTTACGGCTCTGCCGTCACCGTACACGAGGGACAGGTACATCTCATTTCTCGATATGGGGGCTGACATCGTTGTGGCTCACCATCCGCATGTAGTCAACAATTATGAGCTCATCGGAGACAAAGCCATATTCTATTCCCTCGGGAATTTCATTTTTGACACGGATTATCAACGTAGTCAGATGTACACGGAATACGGTGTGCTGCTTAAGATAAGATTCACAGATGAGGCCTTCTCTTTTGAGCCTCTTTGCATAAAGATCGACCGGAACACGGAACAGATCGTTTCCGAAGATATGCTGCCGGTGTTTACGGATGTGCCTGCAGATGCATACGAAGAACTAAAAGGCCTTGCCGCCAGAGTTCTCATCGAGAACACCAAACGCCAGCTTCGCTATATGAAGCCCGGCGAATTTGCAAATGCATCTGAGGATGATTTCGTTCGAAATTTCTATGAACCGCTCAGAAGCGGCCGCGTCCCCGGCGAGACACTCGACATGCAGATCATCTATCCCCTGTCTTTGACCTATACAGGCGATGTACACGTTCCTGCAGGAATGCAGGGAGTTGTGGATCATATGCTGTCACAGATATCCTGCCCGTCAGACAAATAAATGGCGGTTCGGAAAACCGAACCGCCTTGATTAACATCATCCCTTAAAGAAACTCATTTCTTCCAGAAGCGTTGATGAAACATCTTTCAGAGACCTTGCGCTCTCCGAAAGAGTCGCTACTGTCGCGGAGAGTTCCTGCATGGAAGCACCTGTCTCCTGGCTTGATGCGGCATTCTCCTCTGATATGCCGGAAAGCGAAGCAATCACGTCAACTACCTCATCCTTGGCACCCACGCAGGCATCGGCATTTCCGGAGATGGCGCTGACACCGTTGGACGTAACTCTGATATCCTCGATCATCCTGTTCACCGCGTCAAAGGTAGACTCTATAACCTCCTGCTGGCGTACGTTGTTCTTCTGAACGGTATCTGCCATACTTACAGCTGCCTGTGACTCTGCAAGCAGTGCTTCCATCTCTGTTCTGATAGTGTCTGCCGAATGATTTGAGTCAAGAGCAAGCTTACCTATTTCTTCCGCTACAACAGCAAATCCGCGTCCTGCCTCTCCTGCTCTGGCTGCCTCTATGGAAGCGTTGAGAGACAAAAGATTCGTCTGACTCGCGATATTTGAGATGGCCTCCACCATTTCATTTATTTTCTCTACGGAATCACTGGTTGCGCTGATCTTCTCGGAGATATTATTGATGGCACCGTTCATATCCTCGGAGCTCTTCTTCAGATCCTCGAGGCTCCTGGCCGACTCAGCAGAAGCATCCTGCATACGTACAGCCAGCTGTGAGAGTTCCGATGAGGAATCCTGAACACTGCCCGCTGCATCCTCTATCCTGGTAACACTTAGGGTAGCTGTCTGGAGTTCATCCGCCTGTCTGGTCGCTCCCTCAGCTATCTCCTGAACGGCATTTGATACACCATTGGCGTTATCCGATATCTGAGAAGACATGCTTGCCAGCTCCTGAGATGACTTATCAACCTCTCTGGCACCGTTTATGATCTTACCCACTATCTCCTGCAGTTTATCCACAACACCATTGGTATTATGTATGATTTCTCCGAGTTCATCAGTTCGGTTCTCATAGCCGTTGATCTTCTCAAATGATCCATCCGCCAGAGCTGAAAGAGATTTGTCGACGGAGATGAGGGGCTTCGTGATGGATCTGGAAAACAAATATGCTACCAGTATTCCCACTATAATAAACACAACACCCAAAACAGCCTGCATCACAACAACCCTGTACACTGATGCAAGGGCAACCTCCTGAACACGACAGGACGCTACGATCCACTCACTGGTAGGAAGCTTCTCCCAGGAAATGATCCATGTGTCTCCGGCCCAGGGAGCAACATAATCACCGCTTACCTTATCACCTCTTGAATCCGTATAGAATGGATTCTGATCCTGCTTCTCAGGATCCTCTACATTAACTTCTCTGGCTGAGTGTGCTACTATGGTACCTGTTCTGTCGACAATAAGGATTTCCTGTCGATCCTGTATAACATCGCTTACAAGCAGGTCATGCAATACACCACAGTCATAGTTTCTCTGTACGATACCAAGAATAGTGCTTCCGTCAGAACCATACACCGGAACAGATATGGTTGTAATTGCGGTCCCGGTTGATTTGGAAATGATCAGATCGGATACATAGTAAGGCGCACCTGACATAGGAACCTTGAAATACTCACGCTCCGCAACATTGACAAGCTTTCCTACCGTCCTGACTCTCTGCTCGCCTGTAGCATCCGTAAGTGCCGTGGCATTTCCGTCATTCATATTGGAATCAACTGCAAGAAGCTGTTTAAGGATCTCTGCCTCGGCAGTCTCGTCGGGCTCACCCTTTTCAAGGTACTCAATTACCGTGGGCGATGCCGCGAAGGATCTGAGTGCCTCTATGTTCCTCGCGTAAATCTTCTCCAGTTCTTCGCTGACCAAAGATGCCTGGACCCGGTTGACCTCATCAGCTGCGGCCTTACCCTGATCAATGGATTCAACCATACTGATGACGGTAAGCACGATAACCGGCACAAGGACAAGCAGTGCCATGATGGCTATCAGCTTACTTTTGATACTGTTTAGTTTCTTCATTTCCTGTTCTACAACCTCCTGATATACATTTAATCTTTGTTCCTTCTCGCAAAAACGGTCAGGTTAATATTCTGTATTAACCCGGTTGTATAATTATAATACATCTTATTCCCTACAATATCACTCTTTTTCATTAAGATGCAGGGAGTCGTAGATCATATGCTGTCACAGCTATAACAAACAGATGGTATAAGATCTGTTTTATTCGATCGAATAGTATTCTTCCGGAACAGCTACACTTGTTACTCCCATATAACGGCCGGGATCTCCGAAAATGTACGTATCCTGATAAACCAAAAATATATTGTCAAATACTTCTCCGGTCTCGGCAACTGTATACTTTGCACCGTTCCATTCGGTCTCGGGTGTATAGATCTTATAGGCTTCTCTGATCGCATTCAGATCGGTAAGCTCCGATTTTCCCAAAAGAACATTCCGTGCGTGTTCTGCAAGCCCCGCAGAATTCGCAAATCCGTATGAAGACGTCCATGTACCGAATCTGCCTGCCCCGCCTGCTGAAACTATCGCTTCCTCCACTTCAGATGTTATCTTGCCGAAATCTCCGCCTGCACCGGTAAAATCCAGATCGAGTGCTCCCGGGTATCCCATGAGCGGAGACGGCAGATCCGCTTCGATAAAGTATCCTCCGTTTTCGATAAGTCCCTTGATGAGCGGCTCGGTGTGAGCATCGTTCGTACAGAAGTACGCACTGTTTTGTCCGTACTTTTTAACCCACTCGGGTACATGCTGAGTTACATATTCCTGCGCCCCCGGGACTCCGACCTCGGTAGTGGGATCGGGTGCTTCTTCCATGGCAAACTTCATTCCGAATTCTTCACATGCAGCTTTCATTATATTTACGCGCCTTGCATATGTTTCATATGAGAGATGTCTGGGGAACGAGATATGGACAAACGTATCACAACCGAGTTCATGCGCGGTACGTATCATCAGATATCCACGGGAAACAAAGTCATTATTGACCACGAGATCCGCCACATCACCCATATCCTCGAAAACATCATATGTCTCTCCGGCAATACACAGGATATCAGGCCTTTTCTCCTTTATCCTTCGAAAAGCTTCATCCGTTCCTTCAACTGCCTGATTGACAACGATGGCTTTCATTTTGGGATCATCGGCCAGCCCTGTCATGACACTTACCGTTGTCTCAAACTCATCGGTGAAATTGTCGGGATAAATGGCGAGCGTAACTTTGTCGAATCCGTATTTTTCCTGGAAAGCCTCTGCACCGCGTCTGTCATCCTCGGACTGTGAGAACGATCCCGTAACGATACCTATACGAAAATCTTCTTCATCATCTTCAGACTGTGCCGGCGACTCCTCATCTGCGGATTCTTCAACTGTGTCTGCTTCTGAAGCCTGAATCTCTTCCTGAGTATCCTGTGTTACAGATCCCGCTTCATTTGAGCTGCCACAGGCTGTTATCGAAATAACGAGTAACATTGCCATTACAATACCGATAATCTTTTTCATAATAGTTCCTCCCTGATGGATGTTATATTATTTCCTGTTCTTTTCAACAAACTTTGCCGCACTGTCCATATCCTTAACGAATACTCCCTTATAATCGCCGCCAAGCAGTTCCTTAAGAGCCCGTAATCTATCGGATGATCCCGAAACTGCGATGACGACCGGTTTTTCCTCATCCGGCACATTCTCTTTAAGGGCACTATCACTCTTCTCATCCTCTTTTTGTATCAGCGACGGATCAAGGTATTTGATCAGCATCTCTTCAAGAGCCTCGTACATAACGGGTTTGCTCAGATAATCCGAGAATCCTTCTCTTATATAATTTTCCTTCGCCCCGACGATCGCATCTGCGGTAAGTGCTATAACCTTCGTATCATCCGCAAGATGCTCACTGCGTATACCCTCAAGCGTCTGAATTCCTGACATACCGGGCATCATCTGATCAAGGAATATCAGATCAAATGACTCTTCTCTGAGGATTTCCATACACTCCTTACCCGATTCGACTGTTGTGACCCGTATCTTTGTATCTTCAAGAAGCGCCGCAAAGACCTCAAGGTTCATGGCGTTATCATCAACAACAAGTATTCTGGCCTTCGGAGCGATAAGCGCCGGTTTATACTCTTTCCCGGAATCCTGCATTCTCGAAAGATTGTCTGCAAAATCTCCAACCGGTGTCACGTCTACCGTCTCCTGTTTCATCGTAGCCGTAAACGTCGTTCCTTCTCCGTATTTGCTGCTGACACCGATCGTTCCGTCCATCATCTTTACAAGGCGCATCGTTATATTAAGACCGAGTCCGGTACCTTCTATATTCCTGTTCTTATCCTCATCGAGTCTCTGGAAGGATCCGAACAGTTTTCCGAGATCCTCATTTTTGATACCTATTCCGGTATCGGAGACTATCACCTTCATCATGCTTGTGTCATTATCATACGAAACATCAACGGATACCGATCCCTCGTGAGTATACTTGATCGCGTTATTGATCAGATTCAGCATGACCTGACGTACCCTTATCTCATCACCGTGAAGAATCGAGGGAATATCTTTTGATACTTTAAGTTCGTATGTAAGACCCTTGTCCTGCGCTTTCTTCATGGTCATATTTACGACATCGTTCATCACGGATGCAAATCCGTATTCAACCGGGACAAGTTCCATTTTGCCGGATTCGATCTTGGAGAAATCAAGTATATCGTTGATTATCGACAGCAATGTTTTGCCGGCGCTTTGAATATCAAGAGCGTATTTGCGGACCTTATCGGATACCTTTTCACGAAGTATCATCTCATCCATTCCGATGATCGCATTCATCGGTGTTCTTATCTCATGAGACATATTTGCCAGGAAATCACTCTTCGCCTTGTTCGAAGCATCCGCCGCATCTTTCTCAAGTTCGAGAACCCTGCGTTCATATGCGGTCTTTTGTTCTTCGAGCTTCATCTCCTCCATCTCTTTGTTATACTTCTGTTCATTCCTGTGTCCTACATAATAGATCGCAGTGATCATCAGGAATATGAGGGCACAGATCACGATTATGATCACACGCTGGATTCTGACTTCCGAATACAGATCCCGATCGCTCACGACCATTACCGTATTCCAGTCATTTGCGATCCTGTTTACATAGACTGTATTAGGCTCACCGTCCCATGTATATGTAAAACTACCGGAATCAGCCGTCCTGATCGCTTCCAGGAATTCGCCGCCACCCGGTATATCACATATATTCGTTCCCTTTCTGGTCTCATCACGATGAGCGATGATCATGCCGTCATCGCTGACAACGAACCCATATCCCTTTCCGTTAAGCGTGAGTTCGTTCATCATTGACTGTATTCCCTTTAGCTGGACATCGAGCGCTATAACACTCTGCCTGTCCGGCAGCATTCTGCATGCCGAGACGATCAGGTTGCCGGTCTGTGCATCGACATAGGGCAAAGTAAATACAACACTCCCTTCGGCAGCCATTGCCTCAATGAACCAGTCACGACTCTTCGGGTCGTAGTCTTCCGGCGGTACCCAGTTAAGACCATCAAGATATTTACCCATTATATAACCGTAAATACCCGTATAATTCTCATCGAACTGCTCGGCTACAGTTCCCGTTTCATCTACAAGGAATTCATGTATCCTTGCCGAGGTGGTTCCGCTTACGAGCATGTGGTGGACACTGTCACCGGCAACATGAAGTACATTCTCCGCAGTGTTCAGATGATTGTTGATCATCGCAGATACCGTCAGTATCCTGTCCTCCATTACGGCATTCGAATTGGATACGGCCACGTTATACATAAGATTTGATGTATATATGACCATGACTGTCATAAATATGAACAGAAAGATCATGGGTATGATCATTCCTGACTTTCTGTAATCGCCTGACTTTATATGCTCTTTTATGCGGACATCTTTATCCATGTTCACATGCCTTTCTACACAACGTTCATGATCCCCGCGGCCTCATGTGTCTTAAGATATTTATCCTTTGCGGCTTCCCCGACCACGCATACGCATTTATATATACCGTCGAGTCTTGTTTTTTCCTGCTTCAGTTTTTCGGGATCATCGCCCCATATGAGCATTACCGGGAGCTCATCCACACCGCTCGGAGACAGTTGTTTTTCCTTCGGTATATACTCTTTAAGGACCGCTTCCAGAACTTCATATTTTACGGGTTTCGATATATAATCAGTAAAACCTTTGGCTAGATAACTTTCCTTGGCGCCGATGATCGCGTCCGCTGTAAGTGCGATGACAGGAGTACCTTTCAGGATATCCAGCCTTACCATCTCGTTCAAGGCCTCCTCCCCGCTCATGCCCGGCATCATCTGGTCGAGAAGGATACAGTCATATTTGGTGCTTTGAACCTTTTCAATGCATGCAGCTCCGGACTCCACATAATCGGTGGGGATCTTTGTATCCCGAAGCAGCCCTTCCATTACCTCAAGGTTCATTTCATTATCATCGACAACCAGCAGTCGCGCTGAGGGGGCGTACAATCCGACCTCATCCGTATCCATGTTCCCGAGATACTCCCTGACCGCTTTTGAAAACTCTCCTATCGGCGCAGCCTTGATTACTTTCTGAGGTACCGTAATGCAAAATACGCTTCCTTTACCATACTCACTCTCAAAGGAAATATTTCCATCCATCATCTGAAGAAGGCTGCTTGTGATATGAAGCCCAAGTCCTGGTCCTTCTATGCTGTGGTTTTTTCTCTCGTCAAGCCTCTGAAAACTCTTGAAAAGCTTGTCCCTGTCCTCTTCCTTTATGCCCATTCCGGTATCCGCTACCCTGACCAGCAGATTGATGGAATTGCCCATCATTATCGGTTCCGAAGATACATCCACCGAAACACTGCCCTCCTGTGTATACTTGATGGCATTGTTGATGATGTTGAGCATTATCTGACGGATCCTGATCTCATCGCCTTCAAGGACTGACGGAATCGATTCGGATATGTTTATGTCAAAAGCAAGACCTTTCTTTTCGGCTCTGTGTTTTGTCATATTGAGTACATCATTCAGGACCGAGGCTATGTCGTATTCCCCCGGAACGATCTCAAAATTGCCGGATTCAATCTTGGAAAGATCCAGAATATCGTTGATTATCGAAAGCAGCGTGTTGCCTGCGCTCTTGATCTCAAAAGCATATTCCCTGATTCTGCTCTCCTTCGTATCCCTGATGATCATCTCGTCCATCCCGAGTATCCCGTTAAGCGGAGTCCTGATCTCATGGGACATATTTGCCAGGAAATCATCCTTGGCCTTGTTTATATGAATAAGCTCGTTTGCCTCAAGTCGTATGCCGATGAGCTGTTTGATCGTATGTATTATGGAGCAGATCATGAATCCGAACAGACCAAGCGCCATGAACAGTCCGGAAAACACACCGTTGTGAGCAAATGCATAAGCAAATATCTGAATGGTCGCCGCAATAGCCAGAACAACAAAGCCTGCTGCCACAAACCTGTATGATGTCAGCAGATGTTTTTTCAGATCGATGAGCAGCGTGGCAAACATTATGATGATCCCGACGAGTGCACATACGGCGGAACTCAGGAAACTGCCAACAAGCGGTACTTTCCCTGATATGAAAAGAATTGAGCAGACAGCAAAATTCAGCATCACAACGACCGCAGCACATCCGAGCGGTTTTGCGTAACGCCCCTTTTGGAGCGAATTCAAAAAAACGAAGAACGGCAGCGGCATGACCATTACCATCAAAAAAGGTATATCGGACATGACCGAAATATTCCTTGTATAAAGCTGCCTGAATATAGAGTTGGACAATACCCAGCAGGCACCTATTATGACACCGATGGACAGGTGCTCCATCTCCAGATATTTTTTGTGGATAAGCTTGTATGCTACAGCCGCGATCAGGCATATGGCACCCAGAAGCAGGAGTGCCATCCCGACAAACAGTTCCAGTCCGTACGCTCTGAACAGATATGCGAGTATTCCCAGCCTTGTTCCGATATATACCTCATATACCATTCCGGAATTGTACTCATAGTGTACGCGGAGCACTTTCCCTGCATCTTCGGGATATATCGAAGCCATTACATAGCATTCGGCGGACCTGTCTCCGAGCAGACGGTAATCTTCTGTTTTATATACCGCTCTTAACTCGTCGCCTACAAAGACCTCCATGTCCATTCCGCGGAAGCACAATACGTTGTAATCTTTGTCGAAATGTTCTGGGAGAATGGTTTCAAGAGTAATGTCGGAATCAGTCCTTCCGGGGACGGCAAATGCCTCTTTTGTCCCGTCCGGATTGACCTTTTCCCATTGATTACCCGGAATCGTATCACAGACATTGCCGTTCACGGGAGTATTTGCCGGCATGAATATCTCGCCGGCTATTATATATCCGAATACGGATATGAGTATGATCGCAAGGATCGTTTGAATCTTCTTCAATATCTGCAGCCTATTCTATCGCCGTGGCGATCTGTCTGATAATGTCGGCGGCCTCGTCGTACATAAAATCCTCTATGAACGCAGCTGCCTCCTTAAGCTTCTCGGCCTGTGTCAGTCTGAAAGGATATCCGGAAAGTACTTTGGCCTGTTTCTTTGCTTCTTCATCATCAAAATCATCAAGTGCCGCAAGGAGCCGTTCCACCGTAGTTCTGGCGATATCAGCCGGGATCTCATCCGCAGCTTTAACATCCCCCATCTCGCCGACAGGTTTCAGCTTCTCAATGAGCTCGGCATATTCCTTTAAAGCCACGGGGGTTAATTCTTCTATCGTTGCCGTATCCTGCTCTCTTGCTGCATTCTCAAGGGCTTCGAAACGACCGGACAGGTTCATGGCACCGATCATTTTGGCGTTACTTTTCAGCGCATGTACGGTGATCATGAAGTTTTCATAGTCTTTAGCGGCAAAGTATTCTTCGACTTTTGCCCGGTTTTTTTCATGATTCTTATAAAACCGCTGTACGGCCGATGCATATTTATCGCTGTTTCCGGTATAGGAGATACCCGTCTGGGTATCAAGCCCGGCTTCATTCATCCATGTAATATCCATATTCACTTACCCAATAACATCAATGATCTTTGCAACCAGTTCGGATTTTTTGGACGGTTTGATGAGATAACCCTGAGGGCGCAGCTCCGAGAGCGTGCGAAGCACTTTTTCTTTTTCCGATACCCCTGTCAGGAAAATGACGGGGATATCCTCCCATCCTTTCGTTTTCCAGATTTTCTTCAGAACTTCGGGACCGTCTATGACGGGCATCATGTAATCAAGCAGGATCAGATCGGGGCGCTTATTTACGAGAAAACGGAAAGCAGCTTCACCGTTTTTAACACAGGTCACATCATAGAATTCCTCAAGCTGCTCCTTGATATGGACCAGCTGCTCGGTATCATCATCCACGACGAGGATCTGCTTTCTCCTGTATCTGCCTTCTTTGTTCTCATTTACAAATTCCCGGAAAGAAGAACGACTTTCACTTTCCTGATCCAGGGTCTTTTCGATCTCGGAGAGTTTTTCATACAGTGCATACAGGGAAACCGGGCGGGAGAAGAATAAGACCCTGTCCAGTTCCGTATATTTCATAAACAGTTTCTCGTTCTCATCATCCGTAATGACGATCGTGGTGATGCTTCCCTGTTTCAGAGCCGTTCTCAGCACGTTGTATGCCTGGACCGTGGCCGATGACTCATCCCCGAGGCATATGATTACTACCTTGGGCAGTTCCGATATCATGATATCGAAAAGGGTCGTTTTGTTCGGATCACATTTGATCGTCACATATCCTCTGTCTGTCTCCAGATGCTCACAGATATCCGTGGCAACTTTGCGGTTTTTTCCGGTAACCAGTACTTTTAACTGCATATCTTATCCATCCCATGATTTTATACTTCGTCTTTCTGATAATCCTTCAGCTCATCGTTGATCTTTTTGATAGTGTGTTTCCAATATAAATAATTCCCGGCCCAGATGAGCGTATAAATGATGACATAGATGACCATCATGATGGCAAATACCCTGTTCCACTCAAACCATTTCATCGGGAGCTCGATAGCAAGTATCGTGGCAAGTGTTATCGTTGCATGGACTACCGTTGACTTGGTCAGGCCCCAGCTTTCTATGGAATATACCGTAGCCGCCCCGTATGGGATCAGACCGTGCAGACCGGACATGACAATATGAAGTACAAAACTTCTTCCTTCCGGGTTCCCTGACTGTAGCATCCAGATGATGATCCCGATGATCATACCGGCTATGATGCCTATAAGTGAGTTTATGAGAAATCTGTTTTTCAGTTCCATCAGTCAATCCCCTTAATACTGTTCTGCTTCAGAATCGTCTTGATCTGTTTGACACGGCTTCTTGATGCCCATGATTTGATCCCACAGTCAAACTCAACCCCGATCGTTCCGGCCAGATTAAAATCGAAGCTCTTAACCTTATAAAGATTAATGATCTCCGACTGGGAGATTCTTAAAAACCGGGTGGGATTAAGCACATCCTCAAGACCGGCAAGAGTCCTTTTAACCGTGAATACGTTTTCTTCCGTCTGTATTACGGTCTTACGGCCCTCCGTATGCACCCTTACGATATCCCGCTGGGAAACAAACGTAACCGCGTCATCCTTTACGGCCGCTATCTGCGGAAAATCACTGTGTGAAGCGTCTTCTATGGCGCATATAATATTCTCAACCTGCTGTGTGTTGGATTTAGTCCTGATCGTAACAAGCGGATCTGCATAATGTTCATCAAGGACCACCTCGATCTCTACCATGTCTTTCATCTGTTCACCGTCCGTATGTTGAAAATATGACTAGTATATTATAAGTTATCCGTTCTGACTCTGCCGAGGGCGTGTTTATTCGGTCGATTTTTGCGTTTATTCGGTAATTAAGTCTATGCGGTAATTGGAAAAGAAATGAGAACTGAATAAGAAAAAAGAAGCCTTCATGGGCTTCTTTAATGTTCCCTGCGAGAATCGAACTCACAACTGGGGCTTAGGAGGCTCCTGTTATATCCATTTAACTAAGGGAACAGATTGCGTCCCGTCTGTTACCGACGGAGCACAAGCATTATCTTACACAAATAATCGGTATTTGACAACACCGTAAACAGAAGGAATTTACAATTCAGGATGCAGCACCGCACCCTGAAGCCATATCGATCCCTTGAACCGCCGGCCTTCCGCGGGTTCACCAACCAGATCCTGCTCATTGATACAGACATCCATATTCATATCGTTGACCAGGACTACCAGTTTCCAGATCTTCTCACCGGTCAGAGAGTTTTCCACCTGATCACATTGTATGATCTCTCCCAATATGGAGTATTGATCACACTCCACTCCATAGGGCATAAAATACGAATCCACCAGGGAGAATACATCCGTTTCACGGATGCGGTCCTTCAGTGCGGCATATCTGTCCATGTCTTCCATGGTAATGGTGTCGATCGCCTCTTCGTCTCCATCCTTTGCTTTATTGAGCAGCTGAAGTCTCTCGAGAGATGCCCTGCGGATCTTGCGCATATCTCTCTCGTTCTTGGCGATAGGCAGAATGATCGAACCCTGTACGGATAAACCCGACAGGCTGAGTGACGTGCCGAGAAGAGGCAGCTTGTCCGAATTCAGGATCTTCACATAGGGAATCATATTCTGAAGATAAAAGATCAGTGATACTCCGATCTTATAATCATCACATATACCGGCAAAAGACAGCTGACTGGCATGCCTCTCTACGGTTATGTCCTCGAGTGAACTGATCTGGGTACCGGACAGATACGGATAGTAATAGTCGTATGAGAAATTCTCCTCACCGTCGAACATGCCACAAACTCCCACACCCAGGCCGGGAGCGAAATCTTTATCGAACTCGGCCAGGAACTCATCCTCTCCATATGTAGTATAAGCTCTGCGTGTAGGATTCAGGATAACATCCGTAATCAGCTTCTGCTGGTCTTTTCTGTCGGATAATCCCGCAAACCCTACCGCTCGCATGAATTTATGCATATGTATCCTCTATGATGAGAAATTATTTCTCAGGTATAAGTGCTTCCTTGCCACCCATGTATGGTCTGAGTACCTCGGGTATAGCAACCGATCCGTCTGCACGCAGGTTATTCTCAAGGAATGCGATCAGCATCCTCGGAGGTGCTACAACGGTATTGTTCAGTGTATGTGCGAAATATTTCTCTCCGTTCTCGCCTTTGATCCTGATGCGAAGCCTTCTGGCCTGAGCGTCTCCCAGGTTGGAGCAGCTGCCGACCTCAAAGTATTTCTGCTGTCTGGGAGACCATGCTTCCACATCGTAAGATTTAACCTTCAGATCGGCGAGGTCACCGGAGCAGCACTCGATCGTTCTTACCGGTATATCCATGGATCTGAAGAGATCAACGGTATTCTGCCACAGCTTGTCAAACCACATAGGTGATTCCTCGGGCTTACATACCACGATCATCTCCTGCTTCTCGAACTGATGTATACGGTAAACACCTCTCTCCTCTATGCCGTGAGCTCCTTTTTCCTTACGAAAGCAGGGCGAATAGCTGGTGAGAGTCTGGGGAAGCTGTTCTTCGGGGATCAGCTGATCGATGAACTTACCTATCATGGAATGCTCGGAAGTTCCGATCAGATAGAGATCTTCACCCTCGATCTTATACATCATGGCATCCATCTCAGCGAAGCTCATAACTCCGTCAACTACAGCACTTCTGATCATAAAGGGAGGAATGCAGTACTTAAAGCCTCTGTCTATCATGAAGTCACGGGCATAAGCGAGTACTGCCGAATGCAGTCTGGCGATATCGCCCATCAGATAATAGAATCCGTTACCGGCAACTCTGCCAGCGGCATCCATATCGATGCCATTAAATCTCTCCATGATCTCGGTATGATAAGGTATCTCGAAGTCCGGAACAACAGGATCGCCATATCTGGTGATCTCAACATTCTCGGTATCATCCTTACCTATCGGTACAGAAGGATCAATGATATTGGGGATGGTGAGCATAATCTTACGGATCTTCTCTGACAGCTCGGTTTCATCTGCCTCCAGTTGTGTAAGTCTCTCTGCATTAGCGGCTACTTTTGCCTTCAGTGCTTCAGCCTCTTCTTTTTTGCCCTGAGCCATCAGTGCACCGATCTCCTTGGATATCTTATTACGATTGGATCTGATGTCGTCGGCTTCCTGCTGTGTGGCGCGGCTCTTTGCATCGAGCTCGATCACTTCATCTACCAGGGGAAGCTTGTCATCCTGGAATTTCTTTTTGATATTTTCCTTAACTGCGTCAGGGTTTTCACGTAAAAACTTGATGTCTATCATTTTACTCACTCCTCATCTTTAATATAGTTTGCTGACCGATTGGGAATATGTCAGCTGATATCTTCTATAAACAGTGTTGTATATTTCAGCAGATCCTTGATGATAATGTTTTTTACAGGATTGCCGTCTTTGCTCTTGATGATCCGGATAACCGGTCTGTCGGGGAACTCGCGGTTCTGTCTGAGCACTACAGCTACTTCTCCGTCGCTGGTACGCACATAGCTGCCCACAGGATATACCGCGATCAGTGCGAGGAAATCATCCACTATATCCTTTTCGAACTTCGTTCCCTTATATATCTTCAGGTATTCAAGAGCTTCGTAGACCTTAACACGCTCACAGCCTATACCGCATATAAGCTCGTCAAATACATCGCAGGTCTGGATGATCTTGCATGATTCACTGGTATCGACTCCGGTGACCTTGTTCGGATATCCGCTTCCGTCTATCCTCTCATGGTGGTATCGGATCATGTCCTTAGCTGCTTCCGACAGCCAGCTCTCATCCTTAACTATCCGATAACCTATGTTCGGATGCTTCCTGTACGTTTCGGCATCCTCTTCCTTCATATCATAGATCTCTATATTCTCATAATCGATCCGCAGATCTTTGAGACCGATTTCATGCAGAAGACATGCTACACCGATGTCATGCACCTGCTCCTCTTTCAAGCCACGCTTGAGTGCTATCAGAGTTGATATCGAGCATACGGATATACAATGCTCATATATATCCGCGCTTCTTCTCCTGATATCGTAAAGCTTCTCGACTACATCATCTTCCTCAAGGATATTGGTTATGATAACATCGGCTGTCTCGCTTAAGCGTGACAGTTCGGAATTATCTGTAAAATTGTGCTTCTCTATAACTGATTGAAGTGTATTATGGACTTCCTCACGAACATCCTGCTTGAGTATCTCGACCTCACCGGGGATGTCCTCTGTTCTGATATAGACTTCGGTTACGTTACTTTGCTTTAGTCTCGCTATGATATCCACGGTTAATGAAGTTTCAGCGGCAAGCAGGACAGTATAGTCCGAGTTAAGCACATCGATAGCCAGTATATCGGATTCTTTGAGATCTTCAACCGGTGTTAATCTCATTATTCCTCTCCTTTTCCTCCGTTAAGTGCGCAGTCCAGGGACTCCTGTTCTTCTGCGCCCAAATCGATTTCACATCTTCCGCCCCTTATCTGCTTGAGATAATTATAGCATCCGGCCGAACTGTGTATAGAGTTAAGTATAAATCCGTTATTGTCCTCATCGAGCAAGGTCAGACAAAAGCTGAGCTTACCACCCATTTCCTTAAATGCATCATACCTGTTTATCGAGCACTTCTGGTAAACTCCCCGCATCTGCTTGAAGATTGAACGGATGTCTCTGCGATTATCATTGATCTGTTCCTTCATCGTTTTATTGTCTTCGAACAGACCTACGATCTCCGTCTCCAGACTCTTCACATTTTTCCCTGTCATGAACTTCCTGTATTTCTTGGTCAGATTTATGGTCTTGACCAGGAGTACCATCGATAAAGCCAAGAGGGCAAGTACCAATACAGAAAGGATGATGAGCAGGATGCTCAGATCCATATTTGCCAGACCCATATTTTCAAATAAAGTATATTTCATGTTTACTCCGATATATCCGTATTATTTGGAAGTCAAAAGTGAAGTGATCCTGTCAAGATCATCATGTGAGTAAAAATCTATCTCAAGCTTGCCTGTTCCGTCACCCTTCGCGGTGATACCTACCTTGGTTCCGACTGCTTTCTTGAGTTTCTCCTCATACTCCCGATATATGGTGTCGAGCGCCTCGTCTTTTTTGCCCGGTTTCTTCTTGGGCGTAGTCTTACCTATATCCCTGACGATCTTCTCGACCTCGCGTACGCTGAGCTTCTCATCAAAGATTCTCTCTGCCAGTTCTATCTGGAGTGCTTCATCCTGTACTGTAACAAGTGCTCTGGCTGCACCACCGGTGATCTTTTCATCTATGATCATCTGTTGTACTTCCGAGCAAAGCTTCAGAAGACGAAGCTTATTTGTCAATGCAGCCCTGCTCATGGATAATTTGTCTGCCAGCTCATCCTGTGTCATCGAGTACCCTTCGATCAGCTTCTTGATATGCATGGCCTCTTCTATTTCATTCAGGTCTTCACGCTGCTCATTATCTATTAGAGCTATGATAGCTAATTCCTGTTCGGTGTAGTTTCTGATAATGACAGGGATCTCTTTGAGTCCTGCTATCTGAGCGGCACGCCACCTGCGCTCTCCGGCTACTATCTCATAATGGTCTTTTCTATCCTGAACTATGATAGGGTTAAGTATGCCATACTGCTTGATGGAATCAGATAATTCCTGAAGTTCGTCTTCGTTAAAGGTCTTACGGGGCTGATCACGGTTTGGCTCAACCTTTCCCCATTTAACTTTGACGATTGCCTCTCCTTCTTTCGCATCAAGTATGGAAGGTACCGCATCCGCTTTACTGCCGTTCTTCCCGGTAGTAGGGATCAACGCGTCCAATCCTTTACCTAATCCGCCTTTTCCTTTGGGTGCCATTATGTTTCCTCCTCTTATCCTCTGATCACTTCTTTTGCAAGATTAATGTAAGCTTCTGCTCCTGCCGACTTGGGATCGTACTCCGATATAGGCTGACCATAACTCGGTGCCTCCGCAAGTCTGATATTTCTGGGGATGACAGTCTCGTAAACTCGTGTCTGTATATTTGATTTTACGTTATTTACTACCTGAGCTGAGAGATTGGTTCTGGAATCATACATGGTGAATACGACTCCCTCCATGTCCAGGTCGGGATTTAATCCGCTCTTTACCAGATTTACCGTATGGATCAACTGACTTAAACCCTCCAATGCATAATACTCACACTGGATCGGAACCAATACCGTATCCGCAGTGGTCATAGCATTTACCGTCAGCATACTCAACGAAGGAGGACAATCTATGATAATGTAATCATATTTATCCTTGACCCATTCCACTTCATTTCTTAATACGAAGTTCCTGTTTTCGTCATCGATCAATTCGATTTCGACTGCGGCCAGATTGACATTTGATGCTATCATATCTATGCCGTCTTTTACGTTTTTGATAATGGCTTCTTCCGTGGAACAGCTTCCGAGCATCAGCTCATAAACAGTATTCTCCACTTCGTTTTTATTTACACCAAAGCCGCTCGTCATATTCCCCTGGGGATCAGTATCGATCACCAATATTTTCTTTCCGAGTTCTGCCATGGCTGCTGACAGGTTGATTGCTGTTGTGGTCTTACCCACACCGCCTTTTTGGTTTGTAATAGCTATTGTTTTTCCCATTTTACTCCTCACTTCTGTTATATTGTACGTGAAATCATTGTTTATTGTTTCACACTCTGTCTAAATTGATGTTTCACACTTAATTCTACAAAATCTAGTGTCATGATTTTTCTGAGAAATCATTATGTTGTACCTGATACCTTTGATAACACAATTGTTTCACGTGAAACAATCCGGCATATTTTTTTAGAACTCAACGCTATATTAAGAGGGCAAATTGGCAAATTCGAATTCATGAAAAAGATGAAAATACCGGGAATCACAAATTAATATTATGTCGCCCACAATATATTGTTTCACGTGAAACAATAAATACTAATTATAGCGATAGTTAAAACATACTCGTTTTTCAAGGCACAAATGCTATTGTACACGATTGAACATCAAAATAAAAGTACAAAAAAATATACAAATGGGTTAAAATGATATGAAGAAAGGAGCACCTTATGTCTAAAGCATCCGGACTGATAAGAAACATAACTATATTAACCGGTTTATCTGTGGCAGCCATCCATGTGATCAACAGAATAGAAACCGGTTCGGCTTGTAGTGAGAAACCTGTTCGTACCAGAGAAGATAAAACATACAATTGGCGTTATGGCATTATCGATTATAAAGTCAAAGGGTATGGTTCTCCTCTTTTGCTCCTTCACGATCTGACTATAGGCAGCAGCAAATCAGAGTATAAATATATTTATGATGAACTGAGCAAGAATAAAAAAGTCTTCATTCCGGATCTGTTGGGTTACGGAATATCGGATAAACCGGTAATGACATATACCGCTTCAACATATGAAGATCTGGTCACCGATTTTATTAAGAATGTCATCAAGATCAAGACAGATATAATAGCAACCGGTGCAACAGCTCCCATAGTGATCAAGCTGGCACATGATAATCCGAAGCTCATCAGAAATATAATAATGATCAATCCGCTGGGACTGTATGACCAGAACCTAATCCCGTCAACACAGACCAAACTGCTCAAGATCCTGATCAACATACCCGTGATCGGAACCTTCATATATAATATGATGTCCAACCGATCTTCTATAGAGGAGCTCTTCATCAAAGATTATCTCGCTGACCCGGATTCATTTGATACCGAGCGCCTCAATGATATAGTTTCAGACTACTATCGTGCCGCACATGAGAGAGGTGTTTTTTCCAAGCATGCTTATGCCAGCTACCTCTCCCAGTATATGACATGCTCCATCTTAAGCGAACTGCAGGAAACGGATCACTCCATGTTGATCATCGGCGGAGAAGCTGAACCCAACATCACTGATAATATAGAAAACTATAATTACTATAACAGTGCCATAGAGTCGGTCATCATATCCGGTACATCACATCTGCCTCAGATTGAACGCCCCGAAGAGATTATCAGCAATGTTGAGGTATTCCTGAGTAATGAATAAAGATACCATTGCATCTATCTCGACTGCCCTGTCCGAATCCGGTATAGGTATCATAAGGATCAGCGGACAGGATGCGATCAGCATAGCAGATCGGATCTATACAAATAAGAACGGCATACATAATCTCAAGTCACAGAAATCTCACACCATACACTACGGATATATAGTTAACGACAACGGAGAGATCATGGACGAAGTCATGATCTCCGTCATGAAAGCACCCAACTCATATACCAGGGAAGATGTGGTAGAGATCAACTGTCATGGCGGAGTAAGGATGTGTCGGAACATATTGGATACAGTTCTTAACACCGGGGCGCGTTTAGCAGATCCAGGTGAGTTTACGAAGAGGGCATTCTTGAACGGACGTCTGGATCTGACCAGAGCGGAAGCAGTAATGGATACTATCAGGGCTTCATCCGATACAGCCCTGGACCAGTCAGTCCGTCAGTTAAGAGGCGAACTGTACCGACTATTAGATAACATATGTTCTGATATATTATATGAAATCGCTCACATAGAAGCGGTGCTGGACGATCCGGACAGTTATGACATAAATGATTACAGTGATGAACTGTCTGCAAAGATCGACCGGATTTCATCGGATATACGGAAACTGATCAAATCCTATGATGAGGGAAGACTGCTGACAGAAGGAATCCGTACAAGCATACTGGGTAATCCGAATGCCGGAAAATCATCATTGATGAATCTGCTCTACGGAGATAACAGAGCTATAGTAACCAATGTACCCGGCACTACCAGAGATACACTGACCGAAACCGTCAGACTGGATGATGTTACCATCATTCTGACTGATACTGCCGGTATCAGGGAAACCGATGATGAGATCGAAAGGATCGGGGTAAAACGGGCAATAGATTCAGCCAGAGACTCAGACCTGATCATATATGTGGCAGACGCATCTACCGATTTAAATCTCGAGGACCCGACACTGTGTGAACTGCTCAGATCATCCGGACTGATACTCCTGCTAAACAAATGTGATCTGACAGACAACTCTGATTCCGCAGATCACGCAAACCAGATCAAAGAAGAATTCGCAAAGCATGATATCGATCCGGATGTGATACTGTCTACATCCATGATCACCATGGAAGGTCTGTCGGAACTTAAGTCCGCGATCAGAGAAATGTTCTACAACGGTGATCTGAAATCCGATCATCAGATGATCATCACCAATCTCAGACATGTGGAATGTCTCAAAGAAGCCATTATCTCACTGGATAAAGTAAGATCATCCATCGAAGCGGGAGTTTCCGAAGATCTGTATTGCATAGACTTAACCGATGCATACAGAGCGCTTGCCCGTATCACGGGAGCGGAAGTAAACGAGGACATAGTGAATGAGATCTTCTCAAAGTTCTGCATGGGAAAATGATCAATAAACAGAACAGATTACAGCAATGAAGTGTGAATACCTGGAAAACAGAACCGAATACTATACCGATGTATGTGTCATAGGAGCAGGTCATGCCGGATGCGAAGCCGCACTTGCATGCTCAAGACTCGGATTTGAAACCGTCATATTTACCGTTTCTATCGAATCTATAGCAATGATGCCGTGCAACCCCAATATAGGCGGGACCTCCAAAGGACACCTGGTCAGAGAGCTCGATGCGCTGGGTGGTGAAATGGGCAAAAATATAGACAAGACCTTCATCCAGTCACGTATGCTCAATGCTTCAAAAGGTCCCGCAGTACATTCTCTCAGAGCACAGGCCGATAAATCGGAATACTCAAAGTCGATGCGCAAGGTTTTGGAGAATCAGCAGAATCTCTACATCAGACAGGGAGAAGTCTGTGAGATACTGACAGAATATGATCAGGATCAAAACAGAAAAAAAATAACCGGAGTCAAAACATTTAACGGAACGGTATATCACTGTCAGGCGGTCATCATAGCTACAGGAACTTACTTAAATGCCAGGTGTCTCTGCGGTGAAGCCATAACCTATACCGGACCGAACGGATTACAGGCAGCCACCCATTTAAGCTCCGCACTTACCGATATAGGTGTGAAGCTGCGCCGATTCAAGACCGGTACACCAGCCAGAATGGATGCGAGAAGTCTGGATTTCTCCAAAATGGAAGAACAGAAAGGTGATGTTCCCATAATTCCTTTCTCATACAGCACAGATCCCGATTCCATACAAAAAGAACAGGTCAGCTGCTACCTGACTTATACAAATGAGAAAACACATGAGATCATCAGAGCCAATCTCGACAGATCACCCATTTATGCCGGAGTAATAGAAGGAACAGGACCCAGATATTGTCCGTCCATAGAAGATAAGGTAGTCAAATTTGCCGATAAGGACAGACACCAGATTTTTATTGAACCCGAAGGACTCTATACAAATGAAATGTACCTAAGCGGAATGTCATCATCCCTTCCCGAAGATGTACAGATACAGATGTACAGAACTCTGCCGGGTCTGGAACACTGTCATATGGTCAGAAACGCCTATGCTATAGAATATGACTGCCTGTGTCCGGGACAACTCACCCTTTCTCTGGAGTTACGTGATATATCCGGACTATTCTGCGCAGGACAGTTCAACGGAAGCTCGGGTTATGAAGAAGCTGCCGCACAGGGGCTTATGGCAGGTATCAATGCATCCCGCAAACTTAAAGGTCTGGATCCTGTGATCCTCGACAGATCACAGGCTTATATCGGAGTATTGATAGATGACCTCGTAACCAAAGAAAACAATGAACCATACCGCATGATGACATCCAGAGCGGAGTACAGACTGATACTCAGACAGGATAATGCCGATCTCAGACTCAGAAAGACAGGATATGAAACCGGTCTGGTATCAAAAGAGGATTATGAGAAAACGATGACCAAAGCATTACTCATAGAATCCGAGATAGAAAGACTTAATTCAGTCAGTGTAGGCGGTAAAGCTTCGGTTCAGGAATTTATGGATAAACACGGATCCGCACCACTTAAAACCGCTTTTACACTGGCAGAACTCATGTGCAGACCCGAGCTTGATTATGAAAGCCTCGCGGAACTGGATCCGGACAGACCGGTCCTTCCCCGTGACGTCATAGAGCAGGTTGAGATAGAGATCAAATACCGCGGATATATAGAGAGGCAGAACAGTCAGATAGAAGAATTCAAAAAGAACGAGAAGAAACGAATCCCGTCTGATATGGATTATGATAAAGTCGAAAGTCTGCGTCTCGAAGCCCGACAGAAGCTCAAAGCCATAAGACCCGAAAATATAGGACAGGCTTCCAGAATATCGGGAGTGTCTCCGTCAGACATAGCGGTACTTCTCGTAGCTCTCAAAAATATGACTTACCAAAATCCGGATCATAATGAATAATATAAAAAAACTCACGGAACCTCTGTCAAAATTGAATATAGAGCTTACGGATGATCAGATATCCCTGTTTCTGAAGTATCATGACATGCTGATCAAGACAAATAAAGTTATGAATCTTACAGCTATCACGGATTTTAATGAGAGCTGCATCAAGCATTATGCCGACTCACTGTCTCTGATAAAAGAAGCGAATCTGTCTGACATTCAGAATATCCGTATCCTCGATATCGGTACGGGCGCGGGATTTCCCGGAATACCGCTTAAGATAGCATATCCATATATCCATATCACATTACTTGACTCTCTGTCCAAAAGGATCAGGTTCCTGAATGAAGTTATCGGGAAGCTTAAGTTAAACGATACAGGCAGCATATATACTGTAGATATGCGTGCGGAAGACTATGTCAAGGAACCCGGTATCCGCGAATCCTATGATCTCGTGGTATCCAGAGCCGTAGCGGGACTGAATATCCTCGCCGAATATGCACTTCCATATGTAAAGATCGGAGGATCATTCATATCCTATAAGGGAGATAATGCCGTCGAAGAAATATCGGCCGCGGAAAACGCTGTTAAGATACTCGGCGGAGAAATTGCTGATGTCAATACCTTTACTCTACCCGACTCGAACATCACCAGAACACTCATAAATATCAAAAAGACCTGTCCCACACCGGATAAATATCCGCGTAAGGCAGGTCTTCCGAATAAAAAACCTCTCTGAATCCCGACCGGATCAAAATCCGGATCAGATCAACAGATCAATACCTGCGACCTCTGGATCCGTAACCTCTGCCGGATCTGGTATCGCTGTAATATTCTCCCTTTTTGGGAGTGATCACTACATATCTGTAAGGCTCCTCACCCTCTGAATGAGTTTCAACATATTTATCATCCTGAAGAACGGAATGTATAACTCTTCTCTCATAAGGATTCATGGGCTCAAGAGAAACGGCACGGCGTGATCTCTTAACCTTGAAAGCCATATTCTTAGCAAGATTCTCAAGTGTCTGTTTACGACGCTCACGATAATTCTCGGTATCGACCTTGACTCTGATATATTCATCTTCACCCTTATTTACAACAAGTGAAACCAGATACTGCAGAGAATCAAGTGTCTGACCTCTCTTACCGATCAGTACTCCCATTTCATCACCCGACAATTCTATGGAGAGCTCTTTTTCAACATCATCATAAACCGCTTCCGTATCAACAGCCATCTGCATGGAAGCAAATATATCATTAAGGAAGCTCTTTGCCTTGCTGACTACATCCGAATCCTTAACTCTGGCCTTGATAACAGCCTGCTTGGCACCTATTCCGAGAAAACCGGAAGCACCTTCTTCAACTACATGGTATTCAACTTTATCACTGGTAGCACAGAACTGCTCACACGCAGCTGTAAGTGCTTCTTCTATGGTTTTGCCGGTAAATTCAACGTATTCCATATCAATATAATCCTCCGATCACTTATTGTTTCTTTCGTTATATTCCTTGACCATATTGGCTTTGGCTGCCAGGCTCCCGGGTGCCGGCTTATAGCTACCCGTGCCTGCGGACGAGCTGTCTGATGAAGAATCAGATGAAGCTTTGGAACCGATATTGGCTCTGTCACTTATGCTTCTGGTATTCATTGAAGCATACTGCTGCATTTTCTGAGCGGTAACACCTGCTTTCTCGATCTTCTTCTTGGCCTTGGCTTCATTTTTCCTGATGATCTCATCAATATCCATCTTATCTATGTGCTTATTGATGAATATCTGCTGTATGGTACGGATCACTGAACCGGCGATCCAGTAGATACCCATACCGGAGGGAAGAGTGAAACAGAAGACTGCCGACATAAGAGGCATCATCATATTCATGGTCTTCATGGACTGCTGCATGGCAGCTCCGGTATCACCTGAAGCGGCATTTGAATTATTGTTATTATCAGCAGCCTGAGGCATAAGCTTAACATTCAGCCACTGGGTAAGAGCAGCCAGAATAGGTATAAGTATGGCTCCCAGACACAGACCGAACCTGTGATCAGTCCAGCCTTCAGTAAACATATACTGAGGTGAATTCGCAATATTCAATCCGAGGAAATAATTATATGTATCGATCAGACCTTTACTGACCATATTTCCTGCGGAATCAAATGTACTTAATATGTTCTGGGCATTGTACTGAAGATTGGCAAGTCCGTAATGATCTGAAAGTGCAGCCATATCTGCAGTGGATACTTTATTGAGTACATCTATGATACCGTTGGTCAGATTGCCATCCAGCTCAAGATTCTTGGAATACTGACCGACCGCAGATGCCACACTCTTCAGGTCATCGACCGAAGCATTCATTATAAAACTGCCCTGATCCTGACCAACTATTTTCTCAGCCAGAACTCTGAATGTATTACCGACTTCTGTAACATATGCGGGTATGGAATAGATAACACGGTAAAGAGCAAAAAGAATGGGCATCTGAATCAGTAACTGAACACAACTGCCCGAGGGAGACACACCGTATTTGGCATATACAGCCTTGGTCTCCTGCTGCATAGCCATGGAAGATTCGGTATCCCTCTTATCTTTATATTTAGCCTGTATAGCCTGGATCTCCGGATTCATCTTTGCGGAAAGTTTTGAAAACTTCTGCTGCTTGACGGTTAATGGAGTGAGCAGACCATAGATCACTATAGTAAATATAATGATCGTCAGACCGATATTCGGCAAACCGATCTTATCAAGTAAAATAAAAATCCCATTCATCAGATATCCCAGAACCTTCGCTATAGGTCCGAGGATAGCTCCTGAATAGGGAGTAAGTAAGATTCCTGACAAATCAATACCTCCGATCAATCATGGATAGATCACGGAACCGGATCATATCCTCCTTTTGAAAAAGGATTACATCTCATAATTCTCCACATTGCAAGGGCACTTCCTTTGACTGCTCCGTATTTTTCAACAGCCTCAAGCCCGTATTCCGAACATGTGGGATAATACGGACATTTAGTTCTCTTAAGCGGAGAAAGATACTTTCTGTAAAACTTTATCATCTGAATAATAAATCTTTTCATCATTTAATCACCCGGATACATGATGAATCTTAGCCAGATGCATCAGGGAGTTCTCTATGGTGTGATAATCACAATCCGATGCTCCCCTGCGCACAACCACTGCTATGTCCAAACCACTATTGAACATATCCTCATGCAGTCTGTAAGCTTCTCTGATCAACCGGCATAAACGGTGGCGCACTACGCTGTTGCCTACTTTTTTGCTGACAGAGATTCCCAATCTGTTTGATCCCGTATGGTTATCCAGGACATACATTACTAAATACTTGTCGGCACGAGACCTGCCATTTTTGTATACGGATCCGAATTGGTATGAGTTTTTAAGCGACTCTGTTTTCTTCAATACAAAATATAAAAAAGGCCACATACATATGCGGCCTAAAAGCTTCGCTGATGTTAGACTGTTAATTTATGTCTTCCCTTAGCTCTTCTTGAAGCCAGAACTTTACGTCCGCCTGCAGAGCTCATTCTGGATCTGAATCCATGAACTTTATTGCGCTGACGCTTCTTGGGCTGAAATGTCATCTTCATAAGTAATCCACCTCCTTTACATAATGTCCAAAGGATAACAAACCGATTATATATAAAGGATTTCGTTAAGTCAACAAATAATTCCTATAAATCGCTATAAAAACACATGTTAAGACAGTGTGTTCGGTTTCCATAATTTTATCCCCATTATGTGGATAACTGGGTGGATAACTGGTTGATTAAAAGTTTATACTTTGTTAATTATTTGATAAAATGCCTTATTTTAAGGGTTTGCAAGGTGATTATCTTTTATTGAGCATGATAAACATAATCCGATAACAAATGATCATATATGTAAACTTATACAAGTTATCCACAAAAGTTATCCACATTATGTGGGTATCACTTCATTGAAAAATCAATTTCATTAAGGTAAGATAGGTTTCAAAGCGTTTTGAGGTAACCGATATGAATAATATTAAAGATTCCTGGGATCAGATTAAAGAAAAAATAGCGGATGAATACGGACTTTCAGACGTATCATATTCGACATGGATCGAACCTCTTAAGATAGGTCCCGTTACCGATGACAGTGTTACCATACTGATACCATCGGACCAGTCCCATGCTCTTAATTATATTTCCAGTAAATATAAGGGGTTTTTCCAGGTCACCATATCCGAAATGTTTGACAGGATATATGAGATTAATTTCAGACTCGAAAAGGATTCCGATCTGTCAAATGTTATGAGAGCAGGTCAGGATCCCGTATATAACCTGAATTATGAGACCGCAAATCTTAATCCCAAGTATAAATTTAATTCATTCGTAGTCGGTGGCAGCAATAAACTGGCTCATTCGGCATGTCTGGCTGTAGCGGAATCTCCGGGACAGATATATAATCCTTTGTTTTTATACGGAGGAGCGGGTCTGGGCAAAACTCATCTGATGCATTCCATCGGACATTTTATATTGGAAAACAATCCAAATGCCAAGATACTGTATGTTACTTCAGAACAGTTTACAAATGAGGTCATCGATTCGATCAGAAGCGGTAATCCGGCGTCAACCAAGAAATTAAGAGATAAATACAGATATGTGGATGTACTTATAATAGATGATATTCAATTTATTATAGGAAAAGAATCCACTCAGGAAGAGTTTTTCAATACATTCAATACTCTTCATCAAAACGGAAAACAGATAATCCTGTCATCGGATAAACCTCCAAAAGAAATGGAAACTCTGGATGAAAGATTCAGATCAAGATTCGGAATGGGGCTGATAGCCGATATCCAGCCGCCCGATTATGAGACAAGGATGGCAATATTGGCCGAAAAAGCCAAATCGATAGGCAGGGATATAGATGAAGAAGTTTTCAATTATATAGCTACAAATATAAAATCAAATATCAGAGAGCTTGAAGGTGCATTCAATAAGATAGTGGCTTACTCAAAGCTTAATAATGTGGATATAAACATGACTAATGCCGAAGAAGCTCTGAAAGACATCATATATCCCGATAAGCCCAAAGAGATCACTCCTTCCTATATATTAAAGGAAGTATGTGATGATTATAATGTACTCGTTGAAGATGTAACCGGAAAAAAGAGAAATGCGAAGTTCGTGGAACCCAGATTCATAGTCATGTATCTGTGCAGGGAACTGACAGATGCATCACTTTCGGATATAGGTAAGCTCTTAAGCAACAGGGATCATACGACCATCATGCACGGAGTTAATGATATCGAAGAAAGGATCAAATCCGAAGAAGAGTTATCAACAAGGATAAAATCAATAAAATCAAGGATAACCGAAAGCTGATCGGAAGAATATGGATAAAGTGATACTTATCCAACCTGTTATTAACAACTAAAAGTTCCAATTTTAGTTGATATTTAGTATAATGTTAAAGGTTATACACATATATACACGCTCTAATAATATTATTACTTTTATCTAATCAATAAACAAAAACAGAAAGGCTCATCCATGAAGATCATTTGTACAAAGTCAGAACTGTTAAACGGAGTATCGATCGTATCAAAAGCTGTTCCTTCAAAAACAACCATGTCAATACTTCAGTGCATATTGATAGATGCGGAAGCTGATCAGATAAAGCTTGTTGCGAATGATATGGAACTGGGTATAGAAACCGTTATTAAGGGAGATATAGCTGAAAAAGGAAAAATAGCTCTGGATGCCAGAATGCTTTTTGATATTATAAGAAAACTCCCTGACAGTGATATAACGATCACTACGGATGCTTCTCTTAAGGCAAATATAAGCTGTGAGAAATCCAAGTTTAACATTATCGGTAAGCCTGCCGATGAATTCCCGGTTCTTGCACAGCTTGATCATTCTGACAGTATCACTCTTTCTCAATATACACTTAAAGAAGTGATCAGACAGACAATATTCTCCATATCCGATAATGATAACAGTCCTTTGATGACAGGTGAGCTTTTTGATATCAATGAAGATAATCTGAGAGTCGCATCTCTTGACGGACACAGGATCTCTATAAGAAATGTGAAGCTTAAAAATGTGTATTCACCCAAAAAGGTAGTTGTGCCCGGTAAGAGCTTAAGCGAGATAAGTAAGATAATCGGTGATGATACCGACAAAAATGTAAGTATATTCTTTACACCGAATCATATTCTCTTTGAATTTGATAATACCGTGGTTCTGTCCAGACTTATAGAAGGTGAGTATTTCAATGTTGATCAGATGATAACCAAGGATTATGAGACCAAGGTTACCGTATCCAAGAAAGACCTGTTTGATTGTATAGACAGATCCACTCTTCTGGTCAAAGAAGGTGATAAGAGACCTATCATCGTTGATATCAGAGAAGGAAGCCTTGAGTTAAAGATCAACTCCACATTCGGAAGCATGGATGAAGAGATAGATATAACCAAAGAAGGCAAGGATATCATGATAGGCTTCAATCCCAAGTTTGTTATGGATGTCCTTAAAGTCATAGACAGTGACGAGATAAATATGTATATGGTCAATCCCAAGTCACCCTGCTTTATCAGAGATGATAATGACAGTTATATTTATCTGGTTCTGCCCATTAACTTTACGACAGTATCATAAATAACAGTTTATGACTGATGTTACGATAAAAGATGAATATATAAAGCTCGGTCAGGCGCTTAAGTTAGCCGGTATATGTGAAAACGGTGCCGATGCAAAGATGGAAGTACAGGAAGGTCTGATCAGGGTTAACGGTGAGACAGAACTCCGTCGGGGACGCAAATTATACGACGGAGATGTCTTTGCTTATAACGGTGAGGAATTCAAAGTTGTAAGCATGGAAGGTCGATTATGATTATTAAATCCCTGGAACTTAAGGATTTCAGGAATTATGAGACTCTGGCAATAAACTTTGGTCCCGGTACCAATATACTCTACGGAGATAATGCTCAGGGTAAAACAAATATACTTGAAGCTATATATTTAGCTGCCACTACTAAGTCACACAGAGGTACCAGAGACGGGGATATAATCAGATTCGGATCCGAAGAAGGCCATATACGTATCATGTTGTTTAAGAATGACGTTGATACAAAGCTCGATATACATCTGCGCAAGGCTAAGACCAAAGGTATAGCCATAGATGGCAAGAAAATAAAAAAAGCCGCAGAATTGCTGGGATTGTTGAATGTGGTATTCTTTTCACCCGAAGATCTGAATATCATCAAAAACGGCCCGGGTGAAAGACGAAGATTTACGGATATGGAGCTGTGTCAGCTTGATGATTTCTATCTGTACAATCTGAACAATTATAACAAGATAGTTAATCAGAGAAACACTCTTCTCAAGGATGTATATTTTAATCCTTCTCTCAAGGAAACCATAGAAATATGGGATTCTCAATTAGTCAGTTACGGAAGCAAGGTAATAGAACGAAGAAAGTCATTTACGGATCAGCTCAATGAGGTGATAGGGCCTGTACATGAGAAATTGTCGGGTGGAAGAGAATCACTCAGGATAATATATGATCCGAATGTTGACATAGAGGACTATGAACGGGAACTGTCCTCTTCCACCGAACGCGATATTAAGTCGAAAATGACAAATGTAGGTCCCCATCGTGATGATTTTATATTCATGGTAGGTGATCTGGATATCAGGAAGTTCGGATCACAGGGACAGCAGAGAACCGCAGCTTTATCGCTTAAACTGGCAGAGATAGAAATAGTCAAAAGATTGATAAATGATACTCCGATACTTTTGCTTGATGATGTATTATCGGAGCTTGATTCGGGAAGACAGCAGTTTTTACTGGAATCGATAGGTGATGTACAGACTATCATCACTTGTACCGGAGTAGAGGATTTCGTTAACAGCAGACTTGAGATAGACAAGCTTTTCAATATATCCAACGGAGCACTCGTTAGTGAGCAGTAGAGGTTAATATGGCTGAAGAAAACAAAAAAGCAAATGAATATGGCGCCGACCAGATACAGATACTGGAAGGACTCGAAGCAGTCAGAAAAAGACCGGGTATGTACATAGGCAGTACTTCCTCCAGAGGATTGCATCATCTCGTATATGAGATAGTTGATAATGCCGTGGATGAGGCTCTGGCCGGATTTTGTACCGAGATAGAAGTGACCATTAACCCGGATAATTCGATCACCGTAATAGATAACGGGCGCGGTATTCCGGTAGGTATCAATCATAAAGCGGGTATACCTGCGGTGGAAGTTGTGTTTACCATACTGCATGCCGGCGGTAAGTTTGGCGGTGGCGGATATAAAGTATCCGGCGGTCTTCACGGTGTAGGCGCTTCGGTTGTTAATGCTCTGTCCGACTGGTTAAGCGTAGAGATCAGAAGAGACGGCAAGCTGTATGAACAGCGTTATGAGAGAGGTCATACCTGTTATCCTCTTAAGGAAATAGGCACATGCGGCGAGGAGGAAAGCGGGACAAAAGTTACCTTTAAGCCCGATGCAACCATATTCGAAGACGTGATATATGATTACGACACGTTAAAGACCAGACTCAGAGAAACCGCTTTCCTGACAAAAGGACTGAAGATCACGCTGATAGATACACGTGAAGGTATCGAACAGGAGAAATCGTTCCATTATGAGGGCGGTATCAGGGAATTTGTTGAGTATCTGAACAGATCCAAGGATGCTCTCTATCCTTCGATCATGTATTTTGAGGGAAAGAAGAACAATGTGCTGGTTGAGGTCTCAATGCAGCATAATGACGCATACAACGAGAGTATTTACACTTTTGTAAATAATATCAATACTCCGGAGGGCGGTACTCATCTGGAAGGCTTCAGAAATGCACTGACCAAGACATTTAATGACTATGCCAGATCAAATAAGCTGTTGAAGGATTCGGAGCCCAACTTAAGCGGTGAAGATATCAGGGAGGGTCTGACGGCTATCATATCCGTTAAGATCGAAGATCCACAGTTTGAAGGCCAGACCAAGCAGAAGCTTGGAAACTCTGAGGCAAGGGGTGCGGTCAGCTCCGTGGTCAGCGAGCAGCTGACATATTTCCTTGAGCAGAATCCCTCTGTAGCACGTACCATAGTCGATAAATCGATCCTGGCTCAGCGTGCAAGAGAGGCAGCACGTAAAGCCCGTGATATGACGAGACGTAAGACGGCGCTTGAGGGTACGTCTCTTCCCGGTAAACTGGCTGACTGCTCGGAAAAAGATCCTTCGAAGTGCGAGATATACATAGTTGAGGGAGATTCCGCAGGAGGCAGCGCCAAAACCGCCAGAAGCCGTGCAACCCAGGCTATACTTCCTCTTCGCGGAAAGATATTGAACGTAGAGAAGGCGCGTCTTGACCGTATATATGACAATGCCGAGATCAAGGCCATGATCACCGCTTTCGGTACCGGAATAAAGGATGACTTCGATATCAGCAAACTCAGATATGACAAGATCATCATCATGACCGATGCCGATGTTGATGGTGCTCATATTGCTACACTTATGCTGACATTCATATACAGATTCATGCCGGAGCTTATCAAGCAGGGACATGTATATCTGGCCAAGCCTCCGCTGTATAAGCTTGAGAAGAACAGACAGATATGGTATGCGTACTCGGATGAAGAGCTTGACGGTATCCTGACTGAGGTCGGCAGGGATACGAACAATAAGATCCAGAGATATAAGGGATTGGGAGAAATGGATCCCGAACAGCTCTGGGAGACAACCATGGATCCCGAAAGACGTATACTGCTTCGTGTAAATATGAACGAAGAAGAGGAGTCGGAAGTAGATCTGACATTCAATACGCTTATGGGTGATAAGGTTGAGCCCAGACGTGAGTTCATAGAAAGAAACGCAAAATTCGTTAAAAACCTGGATATTTAAGCCGGATTTAGTAAGAGGATCACGCAATGGACGACAAGATCTTTGATAAGATCGAAGAAGTAGACTTAAAGAAAAAGATGGAAGACTCGTACATTGATTACGCCATGAGCGTTATCGCGGCACGTGCACTTCCCGATGTCAGAGACGGACTCAAGCCAGTACAGAGGAGAGTCCTGTACTCGATGGTCGAGCTGAATAACGGCCCCGATAAGCCACATCGTAAGAGCGCCCGTATCGTCGGTGATACGATGGGTAAATACCATCCTCACGGTGACAGTTCGATCTACGGATCTCTGGTAAATATGGCTCAGGAATGGTCCATGAGATATCCTCTTGTGGATGGTCACGGCAACTTCGGTTCGGTCGACGGTGACGGCGCCGCTGCCATGCGATATACCGAGGCCAGACTGAGCAAGATATCCATGGAAATGGTAGCTGATATCAAGAAGGATACGGTCGATTTCGTGGATAACTTCGACGGAACCGAGTCGGAGCCTACGGTTCTTCCGTCCAGATACCCAAATCTTCTGGTTAACGGTACTACGGGTATAGCCGTAGGTATGGCTACAAATATCCCTCCCCACAATCTGCGTGAAGTCACTTCGGCTGTAGTCAAGATCATAGACAACAGAGTAGAAGAGGACAGAGAGACAGATATCGAAGAACTCATCGATCTGGTCAAGGCTCCGGATTTTCCTACCGGCGGTATCATCCTCGGTACCAGAGGATCCGAAGAAGCATACAGGACCGGACGAGGCAAGGTCAGAGTACGTGCAGTGACGGATGTCGAGACCATGGAAAACGGAAAGACACGTATAATCGTGACCGAGCTGCCTTATCTGGTAAATAAAGCCAATCTGATAACAAAGATCGCAGATCTGGTAAAGATCAAAAAGATAGACGGTATCACGGATCTGAGAGATGAGTCCAGCCGTGAAGGTATGCGTATCGTCATAGAACTCAGACGGGATGCCAATGCCAATATAATACTCAATCAGCTCTATAAGCATACACAGCTTCAGGATTCGTTCGGTGTGATCATGCTGGCTCTGGTAAATAACGAGCCCAAGGTCATGAATCTGCTGGATATGCTCACATATTACCTGAAGCATCAGGAAGATGTGGTAACGCGCAGGACCAAATATGACTTAAACAAAGCCGAAGAGCGCGATCATATCCTGCAGGGATTACTTATCGCTCTCGATAATATCGATGAAGTGATCCAGATCATCAGGGGAAGTGCGAATACCCAGGAAGCAAAAGATAACCTGATGGCCAGATTCGGACTGACCGATCCTCAGGCTCAGGCAATCGTAGACATGAGGCTGCGTGCTCTGACAGGTTTGGAGCGTGAGAAGATCGAGACCGAGCATCAGGAGCTGATAAAGCTTATCGCAGAGCTCAAGGCTATACTGGGTGATGAGAAGCTTTTGCTCGGAGTCATTAAGAAAGAGCTTATCGAAGTATCAGATAAGTTCGGTGATGACCGTCGTTCACAGATAGGATATGATGTCTACGACATCAATATGGAAGACCTCATACCCAATGAAAATACAGTCATTGCCATGACGAACTTAGGTTATATCAAACGTATGACCGTGGATAACTTCAAATCACAGCATCGTGGCGGCAAGGGTATCAAAGGTATGTCGATCATAGAAGACGACTATATCGAAGATCTGCTGATGACCACCACTCACCATGATGTGATCTTCTTTACGAATTTCGGCAGATGCTACAGACTGAGAGCTTATCAGATACCCGAATCCGGACGTACGTCCAGGGGTACCGCGATCGTAAATCTTCTGCAGCTGTCACCTGATGAAAAGATCACGGCCATGATCCCGATACCTATGCCGGTTACCGAGGATGACTTCAACAAGTCGCTGTTCATGGTCACCAAGACCGGTATCATCAAGAAGACCAGCATCGAGGAATTCGCTCATATCAGAAAGGGCGGCATCATCGCCATGAACTTAAAAGACGATGATGAGCTTATCGAAGTGAAGCTGACCGTACCTGATACGGAGATATTCATGGTTACGAAGAACGGTATGTGTATCCATTTCAAGGAATCGGATGTAAGAAATACCGGACGAAACACCATGGGTGTCAAGGGTATGAATCTCGACTATGATGATGAGATCGTCGGAATGCAGCTCAATACCCAGGGCGGAAGCCTGTTGATCGCATCCGAGAACGGTATGGGTAAACGTACCAACATAAACGAGTTCACTCTGCAGAAGCGTGGCGGAAAGGGACTCAAGTGTTATAAGATCACCGAGAAAACGGGATATGTAGTGGGTGTGAAAGCCGTTAATGACGATCATGAGCTGATGCTCATCACCAGTGCCGGCACCATTATCCAGATACGTATGGAAGATGTAAACACACTCGGACGTATAACATCCGGCGTTAAGCTGATCAACCTGGATGATGATATCAAGGTGGTGAAGATCGCCAAGGTCAGAGAGAAGGTAAGCGACGGTTCAAAGGAATATGACGAAGTGGAAGATGCCATGGAGGATATTCCCGAGAGTGAGATGAATTACGATGATGACGAGGAAGTCACTCTTCCGGTAGAGGATTCCGACGAAGACGAGTGATCCCGTTTACATTATCGGATATAGCAACAGTTACCCTGTCGAATATTATTCGACAGGGTTTACTATGAATAATGACATGAAATAAATCTTATAGGTAAGAAAGAAGGTGAGATTATGGAATCTTATTCCATACTCAGAGATCTTGCAATAATCATAATAGCGGCTAAATTCTTCGGGATCCTGGCCAGAAAGCTGAAAGCACCGCAGGTAGTCGGTGAGATAGTTGCCGGCCTTCTGATAGGGCCGAGCATACTGGGATTCGTATCCCAGACGGATTTTCTGGCACAGATGGCCGAGATAGGCGTAATCCTGCTCATGTTCTCAGCGGGTCTTGAGACTGACTTAAAGCAGCTTATCAAGATCGGTCCTAAAGCCGCGCTTATCGCTACAGCAGGGGTTTTTGTACCTCTGGTCGGCGGAACTTTGCTGTATATGGGATTCTACGGTTCAGCTCCGTGGGGGTCGGAAGAGTTCTATAAAGCGGTATTTATCGGAACCATCATGACGGCAACCAGTGTAAGTATCACTGTTCAGGCCCTGAAGGAGATGGGTAAGCTCTCCGATGAGGTTGGAACCACGATCGTAAGCGCAGCTATCATAGACGATGTCATTGGTATAGTGGTACTGACCATCGTTATCGGTTTCAAGAATCCGGAATCCAGCATCGGTATGGTACTGCTTTCCACGGTCGCGTTTTTTGCACTTGCCGTGGGAGTCGGTTTTATCTGTTATAAGATATTTGCCTGGGTAGATAGAAAGTATCCCCATACCCGTCGCATTCCGATAGCGGCACTGGCGTTGTGCTTTTCTCTCGCATACATAGCTGAAGAAGTATTCGGGATCGCTGATATCACCGGTGCTTATGTGGCCGGTATCATACTGTGTTCGATCCAGGATTCACATTATGTGGATGAAAAAGTGGATATCAATTCCTATATGCTGTTTGGTCCGATATTCTTTGCCAGCATCGGTATCAAGACCAATCTGGATAATATGAACATGCAGATCCTGTGGTTTTCGCTTGGTTTCGTTGCAGTGGCCATACTCTGTAAGATCATAGGCTGCGGACTGATGGGCTTAGGCTGCGGGTTCTCGGGACATGATTCGATGAAGATCGGTGTAGGAATGATGACCAGAGGAGAGGTTGCTCTGATCGTCGCACAGAAAGGTCTGGCTGAGGGGTTCATAACTTCGGTCTATTTCACATCCGTCATATTGCTTATAATAGTATCATCGATATGTACACCCATAGTACTCAAGTACCTGTATTCTAAAGATCCGGCACCTGAGGTCAATTACAGCGTAGTGCGCAGAAAGGGCGACAAATAATGGATCATAAGATAATCCTCACCGGCGGAGGTACTGCCGGTCATGTAACACCTAATCTCGCACTGCTTCCTTCTCTCAAAAAAGCCGGTTTTGACGTTACATATATAGGATCCGTGGACGGAATAGAAAAGGGTCTGGCGGAAGATGCCGGTCTTACTTATTACGGAATTGCCGTCGGAAAACTCAGGCGTTACTTCGATCCGAAGAACTTTTCCGATCCGTTCAGAGTTATAAAAGGCTTTTTCCAGGCCAGAAAGATACTTAAGGACATACGTCCCGATGTCGTTTTCTCAAAAGGAGGCTTCGTGGCTGTTCCGGTAGTCAGGGCCGCGGCTTCTCTGAAAATACCTTGTATTATCCATGAATCCGACATCACTCCGGGACTTGCCAACAGGCTGTGCATACCTGCAGCCGACATAGTATGCTGCAATTTCCCGGAGACATTTGACCTGATCCCGCCCGAGAAGGCGCATCTGACCGGTTCCCCGATCAGGGATGAGCTGTTTAAGGGTGATCGCGAAGCAGGACGCAGATTCGTGGGATTTACCGATGATAAGCCTGTGATCATGGTCATAGGGGGCAGCCAGGGTTCGGCAGCGATCAACGGAGCCATCCGTGATTCGCTGGGTGAGCTGCTGAAAGATTTCAATATCGTACATCTGACAGGGAAGGACAAGATGGATAACATGCTCCTGACCGTTGATGGATATAAGCAATACGAATATATAACCGATGAGCTTCCGGATATATTTGCCATGGCGGACATCGTAGTGTCCAGATCCGGAGCAAATGCGATAGGAGAGCTGCTGGCACTTCGTAAACCCAATCTGCTGATACCGCTCCCGTCGGCATCCAGCCGCGGTGACCAGATCATGAATGCGAAATCCTATGAGGACCAGGGTTTCAGCATGGTTTTAAGTGAGGAGGATATGACATCCAAACTTCTGATCTCCAAGATACACGAACTGTATGAGACAAGGGATAAATATATACAGGCCATGGAGGAGAGTAAGCAGAGAGATGCCATATCAGCCATCATGGAACTGATATTGAGCAAAGTCAAAACCTGATATGCTGTTTAATTCATATATATTCATATGTATACTTCTGCCCGTCGCATTGCTCGGATGGTTCGGTTTAAACTATTTTGGACACAACCGTCTCGCAGGCATATTTCTGACGGGCATTTCTTTGTGGTTCTATGCATATTTTCATATTTCCTATCTGTTCGTGATCGTAGGGAGCATTGCGATAAACTATATCATCAGCCTGATCGTGGAACTATATCGTAAGCATCACGCGGATACTCAGGCGAGAATCATTCCGATCATCTCCGTAGCAGCAAATCTGGGTCTGCTTATCGTTTTCAAGTATACGGATTTCCTGATAGAAAACATAAATGCGATAACAGGCAGTAATATAGCACTCCGTCATATTCTTTTGCCACTCGGTATCAGTTTCTTTACATTCCAGCAGCTGTCATATGTGGTAGACAGATGCAGAGGGCGTGCGCCGCATTACGATTTGATCACATATATGATGTTTGTTACTTTTTTTCCCCAGCTCATCGCCGGACCGATAGTCACTTATGATGAGATGATCCCGCAGTTTACCGATATGAGGGCCCGCCGGATCGATCCGGAGAATATGCGTATCGGAGTCAGATATTTCGTGATCGGTTTCGCCAAAAAAGTACTGCTTGCGGACGTAATGGCCGGTCCCGTGAATCAGGCTTTTATAACACCTCGTGAACTGGATACGCTGACTGTTATCATCGTGATGCTCATGTATATGTTTGAGCTGTATTTTGACTTCAGCGGTTATTGTGATATGGCTTCGGGTATAGCGAAAATGTTCAATATCGACCTGCCCGTGAACTTTAACTCTCCTTATACCAGCGCCAATGTCAAGGAACTGTGGCAGAGATGGCATATCACTCTGTCCAGATTTTTTACGACTTATGTGTATATACCGCTTGGCGGGTCCCGGCGCGGATTCGGCAGGATGCTGGTCAACGTATTCATTGTCTTTGTTTTGAGCGGACTCTGGCACGGGGCTGCATGGACATATGTGCTTTGGGGCGCTATCAACGGATTACTGGTCGTATGGGATAACGTATGCCTCATAGGTGTGAAGGGATGTGACTATAAAAGAGAGTGCAGGATATATATACCGAGAAAGCTCGGTCAGGTTCTCACTTTTTGTTTTTTCCTGCTGTCACTGTGTTTCTTCAGAAGTTCGACCATAGCTGATGCGCTTCATCTGATCAAATCGATATTCTGTGTGAACTGGAACGGAAAACTGTTTGAGATCCTGAGTTTCCTGAAGACACCCGAATTCTATGTTGCCGAAGAGGCAGCAGGCATGATGTCGGCAGGAGTGCTGAATATACTTCATCTGGCCTGTGCCGCGGTGATGCTTGTCATCAGCTTTATCATAATACTTAAGCCCAATTCCCATGAGATCGCACCCCGTAACGATCATCCCCTCAGAGACGGTATCCTGATGGGCATTCTGTTTACATGGTGTTTCATCTCACTCAATCAGGTCAGCACATTCCTGTATTTTAACTTCTAGGACGAATATGCATAAGGATAACGGGAAAAGAAAGTTCATACCAGTCTTTGCGGCAGCGGTTATAGTCAGTTTATTGATCGTGGCGGGCATAGTTGTGCTTTTTGATCCTTTCTACGTGTATCACAAACCGCTACCGGGACTGAAAGCCGTGCTTAACGATAAGGAATATCAATGTACGGGAACCCTTAAGCATTTTGATTACGATGCGGTGATAGCGGGATCCAGTGTCTGTGAGAACTTCAACAACGGCTGGTTCGATGAGGGATTTGACTGTACTTCCGTAAAAGCCATCCGGTCGTACGGAGCTACCGCAGATCTGGTATATCTGCTGGATATGGCGTATGAACACCGGGATGTAAAGCAGGTTTTCTACAATATCGATCCTTCAAGTCTGTATTCACCTACGGAGACCACCTACGTGTCGACGGGATGTCCGGTATATCTGTATGACGATAATCCGCTGAACGACTGGAAATACCTGTTCAACAAGGATGTCCTGATGGAGAAGATCCCTTATATGCTGGCCAAATCACGGTCCGGTTACGACGAGGGGGATTCATATAACTGGGCTCAGTGGAAGACGTTCCACCATCTGATGTGCATGACAATGTATGAGAGACTGCCCGAGGTAGCCGAAATGCAGGATGAGCATATGTATGATGAGCTTGCCCGAGAGAATACCGCGTTGCTTACAGGCATGGTGAAAGCACATCCCGAGACCGAATTCATATTCTTTTTCTCGCCGTATTCAATGTGCTGGTGGGATAATGCCTATCGGAACGGGGAAAGAGATGCGGTCTTAAGTGCCGAGAGGATATGCATAGAAGAACTGATCGGATACGAAAATGCCCGGGTTTACTACTATCAGGATGATGCCGACATCATCACGAACCTGGATAATTATATGGATACGATCCATTTCTCCAAGGACATCAATCATTATGTCTGCGACAGTCTGATACAGGGACGGGACCGGCTTACGGAGGATAATTACGATGAGGTCCTGGACGGGATGTATGAGCTGTCCGAGAGGATCATAGACGAATATATCAAAGAGTATTATCCGGACTGATGATATTGAAGAATAAACCCGAATTTGATAAACTAACTACGATTGTGTAAGTATCAGTTACGTTAGGAGGACGGTATGGATAAAGTAACATTTGACTATTCAAAAGCAATGAGTTTCGTAACGGAAGCAGAGATCAAGAAAATGGCTAAGACAGCCGAGAAAGCAAAGGAGACTCTGGTTTCCAGGTCGGGAGCCGGCAATGATTTCCTCGGATGGATTGATCTGCCGGAGGATTATGATAAGGAAGAGTTCGGGCGCATCAAGAAAGCTGCCGAGAAGATCAAGTCCGATTCTGAGGTACTGATCGTAATTGGTATCGGAGGATCATACCTGGGTTCCAGAGCTGCCATCGAGTTCCTGCGTCACAGCTTCTATAATCAGGTAGACAAGTCGATCCGCAAGACTCCCGAGATTTATTTTGCGGGACATTGCATCGGATCCACATATATAAGACATCTGATCGATGTGATAGGAGACCGTGATTTCTCAGTTAATGTCATATCCAAATCGGGGACAACGACTGAGCCTGCCATTGCATTCAGGATTTTCAAGGAGCTTTTGGAGAAAAAGTACGGCAAAGCCGGCGCTGCCAAGAGAATATATGCTACTACCGATAAGGCTAAAGGAGCATTGAAGAGCCTGGCTACCGAAGAAGGCTATGAGACATTTGTGGTACCGGATGATGTAGGCGGACGTTTCTCCGTACTTACGGCAGTCGGCCTGTTGCCCATAGCAGTCAGCGGAGCCAATATCGATAAGCTTATGGAGGGTGCGCGCGAGGGCAGGCGTATGGCACTGGAGAATGAATTTGCCGAGAATGATGCAATGCAGTATGCGGTTCTGCGTAATATCATGCGTGAGAAGGGCAAGGAAATAGAGATCCTGGCTAACTACGGTCCCTGCTTCCACTATATATGTGAGTGGTGGAAACAGCTCTACGGAGAGTCCGAGGGCAAGGACGGCAAGGGTATATTCCCCGCAAGCGTGGATCTGACCACAGACCTGCATTCCATGGGACAGTATATTCAGGACGGTAACCGTATCCTGTTTGAGACAGTCCTTATGATCGAGAAGTCACGCGAGGAGATAATCATCGGCCGCGAGAGTGTGGATCTGGACGGACTTAACTATCTGGCAGGCAAGACCGTTGATTTCGTGAACAAGTCTGCAATGATGGGAACGGTACTTGCTCATACGGACGGAGACGTACCGAACTTTGTACTTACCCTTCCCGAGGTCAATGAGTACTACCTGGGTGAGATGTTCTATATGTTTGAGTTTGCATGCGGCGTGAGCGGATATATCCTTGGGGTCAATCCTTTCAACCAGCCCGGTGTGGAGAGCTACAAGAAAAATATGTTTGCACTTCTCGGTAAGCCCGGATATGAGGAGCAGAGAGAGAAGCTTCAGGCCAGACTTAAGTAGTTTAAGTAAAGGAATAATATGTGCGGAATAATCGGATATAACGGTAAGAAACAGGTAGAGCCCATCATCATCGATGCACTGACCACGCTGGAGTACAGAGGATATGACAGTGCCGGGATGGCTGTTACCAATGCCAAACTGAACCGGACGGATGTATACAAATGTGCCGGCAGGGTCAAGGACCTGGAGAAGGTATGCGAGAGCAAGACCATCGATTCCACCTGCGGAATAGGGCATACCAGATGGGCCACGCATGGCGGAGTATGCGATGCAAATGCCCATCCGCACAGTCAGGGTAACGTGACTGTGGTTCATAACGGTATCATAGAGAACTATAAGGATCTGATCGACGAGTTCAATCTGGAGGGATCTCTTAAGTCCGAGACCGATACTGAGGTTGCCGCCGCTGTTCTGAACTATTACTACAATGAGACTCATGATCCGAAGAAAGCCATAACCAAGGCGGTTAAGAGGTTAAGGGGTACTTTTGCCCTGGTAATAATGTTCGGTGATATTCCGGACGTGATCTATTCGATCAGGAATGTCAGTCCCATAGTGGCCACCCTCAGTGAAGAGGGAGCCATGCTCGCTTCCGACCTGACAGCGCTGTGTCAGTTTACGGATCAGTATTTCGTGGTTCCCGAGTATACCATCGTCGAGCTCCATAAAGACAGCATAACCATGTGGAGTCTGGACGGTAAGGAGATGCAGCCCGAGTACCTCACCATGAGCTGGGAGAAGAACAGTGCCGAGAAGAACGGCTATCCTTTCTATATGGAAAAGGAGATCATGGAGCAGCCCAAGGCTATCAGAGATACCATAGCCGGCAGGACCAAATCGGGCATTCCAAACTTTGAGGCCGATCAGATCCCGGATTCCCTCTTTACCGAGTGTGAGAGGATATGTGTAGTGGCCTGCGGTACCGCAATGCATGCCGGACTGGTGTTCCAGTCGCTGGTCAAGACCCGTCTGAATATGCATATTGAGGTTGAACTGGCTTCGGAATTCATGTATTCCGACCCTGTTATAGATGAGAAGACTCTCGTGATAGCGGTATCCCAGTCCGGTGAGACCATAGATACTCTCGAAGCGCTTAAATATGCCAGACGTAAAGGCGCAAAGAGCCTGGCGATCATCAATGTCAAGGGATCGTCGATCGCCCGGGAGAGTGACTATGTATTATATACCAATGCCGGTCCGGAGATAGCGGTTGCCAGTACCAAGGCATATACAACCCAGCTGTCGATCTTCTATCTGCTGGTGTATAAGATGGCTCATATCAGAGGCATTATGAATGATGATGAGGTTCGTGAGTGCATCCGTAACCTGAAGAGAGTTCCCGAAGTAATAGGCAGTGTTTTGGATGAAAAGAATGCGATCCATGTCATAGCCAGAGGGGTTCTCGAGGCCAAAGACCTGTTTATGATAGGCAGAGGACTGGATTATTCGATCCTTCAGGAGGGATCGCTTAAGCTGAAAGAGGTATCCTATATTCACTCTGAGGCTTATGCATCCGGAGAACTCAAGCACGGCCCCATCGCACTGATCACCGATAATACCCCCGTAGTTGCGGTGGTTACCCAGACCAGACTGATGAGTAAGGAGTTGTCCAATATCCGGGAAGTCAAGTCCAGAGGAGCTCAGATAGCACTTTTCATCAAAGCCGATCTGATGCAGCAGAGTACTAGAGAGTTTGATACCTTTGTATTGCCCAATCTTCCGGACGAGCTGATGGTATTTCCGGCTTCGGTCGCATTACAGCTGCTGGCATATTACGTATCCAGCGATAAGGGATTTGATGTAGATAAGCCGCGAAATCTCGCAAAGGTTGTTACTGTTGAATAAGAAAAAAAGAGTTTTTGATATCCTACAGATAGGACAGAGCAGGGACATTGCAAGCAAGGTGTTTGATTATGTCCTTGTTCTTGTTATTGTAGTCAATATCCTGGTCATGGTATTCGAGACATTCGATTCCCTTAAGGAATTCAGGTTTGTATTCGAGATCCTGGAGATAGTATGTATTCTCTTTTTTGCCGTGGAATACATTCTCAGGATATGGACTTCGGATTATCTGTATCCGGATGTCTCACGGGGACGTGCCGCTGCGAACTTCATTTTCAGTTTTGACGGTATAGTTGAGCTTTTCACCATATTACCGTTTTTCTTCCTTTCGGGATTTGTGGTTTTCAGGATGCTCAGGGTAGTCAGGATATTCCACCTGTTCAGACTGAATGCAAATTATGATTCGTTCAATGTCATTACCACTGTTCTGAAAGAAAAGAAAAACCAGATACTTTCATCGCTGTTCATACTGTTCGTGCTCGTACTCGGGGCTTCCATATGCATGTATTCCGCAGAGCATGAGGTTCAGCCGGAAGTATTTGATAACGCTTTCTCCGGGATATGGTGGAGTGTATCCACGATACTGACCATAGGCTACGGGGATATGTACCCGGTAACAGTAGCAGGCAGGATCATGGCCGTGATAATATCCGTGCTGGGTGTGGGTGTCGTCGCCATCCCCACGGGTATCATATCTGCCGGTTTCGTTGAGTATTACAGCCGCATGCAGAGAGAAGAACAGAAGGGCAGAGGAACTATAGCTCTGAATGCCACCCCCGAATCCGGTCTGATAGGACTGGGTATAGAGCAGTTGGCAAATGATTTCGGTATCCTACCACTCGTGATCATACGTGACGGAGCGGTGGTGATACCGACGGATGATATAAGGATCACAAACGGAGATACACTGGTTTACTATGATGACACAATCTGAGATACCTGCAGAGAACCTTGCAGATACCCCAAAGAGAAAAAATCTGGAGGAAAAATTCGCTGACTGGCTGGGACACTGGCCTAAGATACAGGAACTGTATCTGAAATACGAAGAGATCATCACGTATCTGTTTGTGGGAGGAATGACCACGGTAGTGGCCTGGACCGCCAAGTTTCTGGCAAACATCCTGATCTATCGCGGAGCGGTTGAGCATACTTCTTTTCAGACAGGCGTACTGACCGTGATCGACTGGACAGCCGGGGTTATTTTTTCTTTTTTCACCAACAGAGCTTATGTGTTCAAAAGCGATGCACCGATGCTTCCCGAAGCCTGTAAGTTCGTGGCTTCCAGGATATCCACGCTTTTTCTTGAGTATCTGTGCATGCTCATCCTGGATACGATCCTGGGCATCAACTTCTATATCGCAACGTTTATAGCAGCGGTGCTGGTCGTCATCGCGAATTACATATTCAGCAAATTCATAGTATTCAGGAATAAAGACAAGACCCCGGAGGAAGAATAACCCGGTGGAAGACAAACAGCAGAAGACCTACAAACTGATATATCGGATAATGCTTGCGGTTATGGTGGCAACGATCCTTCCGTTATGGTATCTGGGAAGATATGACGTGATCTGTCTGGATGATTTCGGTTTCGGAGCGGTCACTCATCACGCCTGGGTGGAAACACACTCCGCAGCAGCGGTATTTATGGCAGCCTGTGAGCAGGTGGGCTATCTTTTTGAGGTTAAACAGGCTACATATTCGTCTATATTTCTTATGAGCTTCTTTCCCGGCATATGGAATGAGAAATACTATTTTCTGGTGCCGTTTATTCTTACATCGGTGACCATATGTTCTGTCAGCATATTTATACATATCGTAATATCGGATTGTATCGGGGTAAAAAACCGATATCTGACAGGCATAATAAATATGATCCTTATCTTTCTGATCATTCAGACAATCCCGGTTCCTCTGGAGGCTTTTTTCTGGTTTAACGGGGCGGTACACTATGTTTTCATGGAATCCGTTATGCTGATCGAAATCTCACTGATTCTGCACGGGCTTCATAATAAAGGCACCGGACCGCGCATATTATGCGTTGTAATTGCTTCCGTTCTGGGGATCATAGTCGGAGGAGGCAATCTGATCACCGGACTTCAGGCTTGCATCCTGGTCGCGCTTTTTTTACTTTTGTTTATCAGAACAGATAAAGAAGAACGCAGGGGATATGCGATGTTTCTGATTCCCGCTCTGATCACCGTTGCATGTTATCTGGTTAATATTCTCGCTCCGGGAAACTATCAGCGCATGGAAGTCGAAACCCAGATGAATCCCATAAAGGCCATAGTTCTGTCGTTCTATTGGGGGATCAGTCATGGACTTACATGGATCAGTCCTATGACCATCGCCGCCATGATAGCGGTATTTGCCCTTTCATGTGTTATTACGAGAGAGGCTGTTCGAAGATATCTGCCGCCGTTGCTGATGTTTGTCGTTACAACATGCGTTTTTGCCGCAATGTTTACTCCGACATTTTATGCTACCAGTGAAGATGCGCCTGCCAGAGTAAAGAACATAATATATATGGCCGAGATCCTGATGATATTCATTAATATCGTTAATGCCTGCGGCTATATCCAAACAAAAGAGGTTACAGTCCCTGACTCCGCAACAGGCTTTTGGAAGAACATGACCGGCTTATGTTTAAAGCATACCCGTGGTATAGTTTTAGCCGGAATTACCGCTGTGCTGCTCCTTTTCATTTTTGCAGAGAATAAGAATACTTATACGAGCATATCTGCGGTACGTTCTCTGGTAAAAGGGGAAGCCTCGAGATACTATGAGCAAAACAAAGCCCGGTCTGAACTGTATAACGATCCCTCTCAACCGGATGTAACCATTTATGCCCTGACCGATGACGCGAAGCCGTATCTGCTGTTTAAAGAGGATGTCGGAAATTATGATGGAGAAGAGGGATACTGGCAGAATGTATCCCTGTGCAATTACTACGATAAGAACAGTATTACGGTGATCAGATGATTAAATCCGAAGAAAAGAGAGAAGCATGGATAGATTGTCTGAAGGTAATATGTGCTTTTCTGATAGTATTGCAGCATAGTCTTGCTTCGGCATGGCTTCAGCCGGATATGTACGGGCCAGGGTGGACAGTGGTTAATGCGGTTATGACACTGGCCAAAGAGGGAGTTCCGTTATTCTTTATGTGCAGCGGTTACGGGATGCTGCGCAGAAAAAGAGAACCATCCGAATGTGTAAAGGCAGCTGCCCGCCTTCTTATCGTGTATGTGATGTGGATGGGAGTATACGGAACGGCATCAGCCTGTGAGCAGGCATTTGCCGGAGCTCCTGTCAAAGCGATCGCCGGGGCTTTTGTTAAAAAAATCCTGTTTGGACATTATCATGTCTGGTTTATTTTCGTACTGATGGGATTATATCTCCTTACTCCGATACTTTATCCTGTAATGCAGGATCGGAAAAGTGCGGTATATGTGATGATCCTGTCGTTCATTGCCACTATAATCCTTCCTGTGGTACGGGAAGCCGCCTTTTTCGACAGATTTGAATACACGATACTCTCGTTTGATATATCTTCCCTGGCGGGAAACATATTTTACTATCTGTTCGGTTATGGGCTGGGCACGTATTTTTCGGTGGATGATGAGAGTAAAAAAAGAAAGACCGGTGCGATTCTTACAGTTTGCTGCATGATCCTGTTTATATGCATCAATATGGCTACAGTATATTATGACAGGATCCACGAAGAAATATCCGGAAGATTCTTTGATGATAAGGGAATAACAGGATGCCTGTTCGTCTGTCTGATCTTTTTGACGTTTAAGATGTGTGTAAATCCTTCCGACGCAAAGGGGATATGGAAGAGATTGTCCGTCCTGGGATTCCCGATATATCTGTTACATCCGCTCCTGCTAAACATATTTCCGGGCTATCCCGATTCGGATGTTTCGGATATGATGGCAGGTTTGGTCATATATCTGATATGCCTGATCGTGAGTATTCTGCTGTTCAGATTCAGATATACGAGAATCCTGTTTGTGACGGGTAGAAAAGAGTAAATAAATTTATGATGTTGCCATAGCTTTTACACGGGCGATCGCGCTTTTGACAGGCGGAAGTGAGATGAGCAGTATGGTAAGTATCATTTCCGGAATGATGTAGCTCATATTATAGACTATGCCGGCGCCCAGGGCCGTCAGTTTGTCGATCGCGGTACCGAAGTATTCAGTGTAAAAGATGGCACCGGATACACAATGGAAGAATAATCTGGCAAGTACGCTGACGATATACCCTATGAGAAGGCCGTTCTTTTTCTTATAGAAGAACCCGGATAATCCCAGTGATGTGAAGGCAAGAGGATAATCCAGTATAACCTGGGCCGGATGCATGACATACGGACCTGTGATGAACTGCAGGATACTGTATGCGAAGGCTGCGGTCAGACCGATTGCCGGGCCGTACCAATAGCCTATCATGCAGATGATCAGCATTGAAAACAGGGTAATACTGCCTCCGTTAAACCAGAACGGGCCTTTGAATTTGACAAATGTTGCGATCACCGTGGCAAGTGCCAGAGCGATAGCGGAGAAAGTGATCACCTTCGGAGTAAAACGGGTTTTGGTTGATGTTGTTTCAGACATAATAAATCCTCCTTTGAATAAGGAGGGCGACACGATAAGACTATGTAAGTCCGTTGCTTCCCTACGCCGGTATTATCCGGTTCAGGTGATGAGGGTCAGGATCAAATCCACTCTCAGCGTGCTCGCACCCCTAGCAAATAATTACAAAGGATAATATATAGCTATATAAGAGATAAGTCAAATGAGATTACTGTTTATCAGACACGGAGATCCGGATTATGAGCATGATACGCTGACCGAAACCGGAAAGCTGGAAGCGGAGGCTCTGGCAAAACACATATCCGAATGGGATATAGATGAGGTTTATCTGTCACCTCTCGGAAGGGCCAGAGATACTGCAATGTATTCAATGCGGGCCATGGAGCTTGATACGGATGAGATGGTAAGAACAAGAACCTATGACTGGCTGCAGGAGTTCAATGCGGTGGTCGATATGCCCACGATGCCCGAGTATCTGGAAGCGTATCCGAACAGCGTGCTTCCGGACGGAAGCCTGAGAAAGCGCATATGCTGGGATATAGTGCCGGCATATCTGAATAAACACCCGGAATTATATGAGACATGGGGGTGGCGGGACACTAAGCTCGTACACGATACCGATATCGCCGAAAAATATGATGGTGTATGTAAAGGAATAGATGAACTGCTTGCAGGATACGGATACGTCAGGGACGGTTACGGATATCGCGTGGAGAAAGAGTACACCGGGACCATAGCCTGTTTCTGCCATTTCGGGGTAACGTGCGTGATCCTGAGTCATCTGACGAATATGTCGCCTTTCGGACTATGGCATGGAACTTGTCTGGCGCCAACATCCGTTACGGAGGTGTATACTGAAGAGAGACAACAGGGATATGCATCATTTCGCGCCTGGAAGATCGGAGATGTGACACATCTCAAGAAGGAGGGGCTGGAACCATCTTTTTCGGCCAGATTCGCAGAAGTGTATTCCAATACGGAACAGAGACATTAATGTATATGAGTTGATATACCGGGAGGTAGTGCGATGGCAAATGAGAGAGACAGCGGAGATCTGATCAGACAGCTGGCCACATCCTTTGGAATGGCAGATACCTATAATTCAAGACTCGATGGCTCCAAATATGATGCGGCTACGGGAACACTGTACTGCGACGGTATGGCCGTATCCAAATCGAGTGTGGAGACCGCGCTCGATTTTTTTCAGAGACAGAAGGATTATTACAGAAGCATGGCAGATAAAGATAATGCCGCTATGGAGCAATTCATGAACTATTCCGTGGCATATAATGCCATAGTCATGATGATGACTCAAAAAGAGGAATAACCGCAAAAGAGGGATCTGCGATATGATAAATACCGTAAACATAATCGGTCTCGGTGCCTTGGGGATGTTATACGGCCGAAACATGATGAATCCGCTCGGATATGAAAATGTGCGATTCATTATGGACCGGAACCGGTACGAGAAATACAGAGATCAGAGATATATCATCAACGGTGCCGAGTGTAAGTTCAATATGGTGCCGTTAAGCGAAGCAACACCCGCTGATCTGGTCATAGTGGCCGTGAAATACCCCGGATTAGAGCAGGCTATAGAAGATATAGCAGGCAGCGTGGGTGAGGGCACGGTGATCATGTCTGTAATGAACGGTATCTCCAGTGAAGACATGATCGCCGCACGATACGGTGCCGACAAGATGATATATGCGGTTGCACAGGGTATGGACGCCGTGAGGTTCGGTTCGAATATGAACTATACATTAAGCGGTGCATTGCGACTGGGAATGTACCCCAGAGGATCCAGAGAGAATCTTGACGCGGTTATGGAGCTGCTCGCAAGATCCGGGCTGGAATATGTGGAGGAAGAAGACATCATATTCCGTATGTGGAGCAAATTTATGCTGAATGTCGGTGTAAATCAGACCTGTATGGTATATGATACGACATATAAGGGTGTGATCGAAGAGGGTGAACCCAATCTGATATTCATATCGGCTATGCGGGAGGTTATAGCAGTGGCAAATGCGGAAGGGGTCAAACTGACGGAAGCCGATCTGAACGCTTATGTAGATATAATCAGATCGCTGGGCCCCGATCAGATGCCTTCTATGGCGCAGGACAGGATCAACAGGAAACCCGGAGAAGTGGATGCTTTCTCGGGAGAGGTTATAAGACTTGCGGCCAGACATGATATTCAGGTGCCGGTCAACCGCTATCTGAACAGACGAGCGAAAGAGATAGAAGCACAATATACGGATAAAAAGGAAAACTGAAGATGAAGATCAAATGTGATTATTGTGATAATACATATGAAGATACGCTCCCCCAGTGCCCGTATTGTGAAGCTCCGAATCCTTCACATAAGCAGGTAAAGGGCGCTCCAAAGACCATAGCCGAGCTTCAGCAGTGGTACAGGGATCGTAATCTGCCGCCTTATGAGACTACGCGATTTTTTATCGGCATAGATCATCAGGGACCGCAGGCTTTCGGAATATATAAGGATTCGCAGAGCGGGGAATACGTGGTCTATAAGAATAAAGGTGACGGAAGCCGTGCAGTCAGATACCGCGGTATGGATGAGGAATATGCCGTAAACGAGCTGTATCAGAAACTCAAGGATGAGATTGTTCATCAAAAGGCCAATCAGGGCAATCACGGTAATACCGGGTCGCGTCGCAGATCGAGTTTTCTCTCCGATATGAGTTCCAGATTGGGTTTTGGCATATTCGTAGCAATCCTGGCAGCGACAGTAGGCTTAAATTATGCCAGTCATAAGCATGACGGATATTACAACTATAATAATGTCGTATATTATAACTATGACAATAACTGGTATTACTACGATGACTATTACAATGACTGGTATACGACAGATACATATGATCCCGGCGTAAGCGCAATAACCGAATCATATGATGATTACTATATGTCCGATAACTGGACTACGGACATGAATGCAACGGACTGGGATGACAGCGTTTACTATGAAGAGACTCACTCTTCATCCGATTCGGACTATGATTCAGGATCCGACTCCGATTGGGATTGGGACTCCGGGTCCGACTGGGATTCGGGCGGAACGGACTGGGATTCCGATTGGTAAAGGATCCGACAGAATCCGGAACAGGTAAATTGACAGAAGCCAGGTGTTTTTGATAATATATGCTTTGTTGATCATCGGGGCGTGGCTCAGTTAGAGTTACGATGTTCCATCGTAACTCTAGTAGAGACGCTACGTTCGGGACGTTGCGCTAAAGGCGCACTTTACAACTGAATAAAAATTAACATCGGGGCGTGGCTCAGTTTGGTAGAGCGCTACGTTCGGGACTTAAATGGCACAGCATTGATTTCATCAATATCGGTGCTATAATTGAAAAAAGAAAAGGCTTCCCAAAACTCTTGGAAAGCCCATAAAATCAACAATTCGGGGTGTGGCTCAGCTTGGTAGAGCGCTTCGTTCGGGACGAAGAGGTCGCGTGTTCAAATCACGTCACCCCGACTCGTGTGACAATGAGGTGACAAAATCAGTTCACCTCATTGTGTTTTTTCCAAAGAAATTTCAAATCCTGTGCCTTGCTGTCTTTCCATGCTTCCTGCTTATGAAGATATATTCTCTTAGTTACTTCACTATCTTCATGTCCAAGCCACTGCTGAACCTCTCCAAGGCTCCAGCCCTTATCATAAAGGATAGAACAACAGCTGTGGCGGAGTTTGTGGAACGTAATACCATCAAGGTCAGTTCCTGTTTCTTTCTTGTATCTCTTTATAAGCTTGTTCATTATGTCACTGATATAGTCAGGGTCATATGGACTGCCTGCAGAACGACCTTCCCAACGGTTTGAGTCTTTTTCTGACCAGCTGAATACATACTTGCTGTTGCTGCACTCATCTTCAGTCCTTTTCTTAAGTCCGAGCAGTAAGTCCTCAACCTCTTCTGTAATGGGATAAGACCTGTGGCTTGCAGGGCTCTTGACATCGTCAATATCATATATTTTCTTGCCCTTGGTACGTGTCCTTTTTATCTCAAAGTGACCACCCTCAAAATCCACAGCATCCCACTGTAAGGCAAGTATTTCTTCCTTGCGCATTCCACTATATATTGTCAGCCTTATCATATCATAAAGCTTCCAAAAAGGGCAGGAGTAATCATCCTTATACTTCACAAGCCAGTCCATGAGGTTATTATACTCATCAAGGTTAAGCCAGCGTACATCATCTGCTTCCACATTGGGCTTATTATCGTGAGGAAGTTCTGTATGCTCACAGGGGTTAATGGTTATGACCTCCTGATTTATCTGGTCTTTGAAGAAGCCATATAATAATCCATGCGTATCCTTGATTGTCCTGTATGATAAACCTGTATTATTGCCCTTGCCTGATTTTTTCATCCAGTCAATGAATTCCTTTATGACCCTGGGTGATATGGACTCAACAGAATAATGAAACCGATTAAAATACTGTACAACCTTTTTCATTCTGTATTCATAGCTGTCAACACTGCTGTCCCTCATTTCCCCTCTTTTTGAAGCTACAAATAATTCAAGGGACTTCAGAAAATCATGATGCTCATAAGAATCATACTTCTCTTTGAGAATATCAGATAATTTGCTCTCAATCATCTTACGCTGGTTCTTTACTTCCTTGGCAGATGTATCCTTAGGCAGTGAAACACTGAACCTTGCTCTGTCAGGATAACCTACAGCATCATGCAGACCTATTACTATGGTAAGTCTTGTTCTGCCTGATGAAGTCTTGGTGTTATTTGTGTAAACATTGACTTCAGGCACTACCTCCTCATAAGCCAAATCCACCTTGTTTACTATTCCATTGAGTGAAACCATAAGCTCATTCGATAAAACCTTATTCATCATAACTTTTATCCTCACTTTCTAAATGGGGTGGGAGTGTACCGCTACGTCCATCCCCTGTCAACAGTGTGTGATAAAAATCTCTCTGCGCATTAAGATTTTTTCTGAGGTGCTTTCTTGTGCTCCTCTGATACCATCATAGCAAATTGGGGTTTTTCAAAATCCTCATATATTTAGCTCAATGAGTCCTCATGTCAAAATGACGTTTATGAACATAAAAATCAATGAATCATGGGGTTTTTACAATGATGTTCGTTTGGGGCTTGTCAAGAGAAAAATTGTTAATATTTTATGAACAAAATCTCTTTACGCTTCTTATATTTATCTACCAGTTCATTTTATGCCTGTATCCAATTTCAGCACCATTCATACCTTATATATCTTCCATACCCCCTATTTTCCATCAAAATCTACCGAAATTGTCCCCTAAAAATATTTTTCCCTTTGTCATCCTCTCCAGAATCAAATATCCAAGACAAAATTATTCCCTATGTAATACCATTTTTACAGACAAAGAGAGCAGTCAACATCATAACGATGCAACCGCTCTCTTCATACAGAGGATACAAACACAGGTGTCCTGCTAAACACTCTTCCGAATCCGTTTCTTTAACACATCACATATTGCTTGCGCCGCTTCCAAGTTGTCGTTCATCTGACCGTCATTAGGCACGTTGAATGCTCCTATCTGCTTACAATATCCACTGGTATCAACAGCCCATATGCCAAACGTGACATTGTCAATCATCTTTGGCACAAGCCTGAAACTGTTGCCCCTCATAACGCAACACCTCCATTCCCACACGAACCAAGCATATCATTAAGCCGGTTAAGATCATCATCACCCTTTGTTAAAAATACATCCCTGCCTATCAGCCCAACAAAATGCTTTCCGTATTCCTCCAGCGTCTCCAGTACAGCATCCTCACCTATATTCATGGCATCAATATATATCCTTGAACGCAGTGTGCTTATGGGATTTGCATTTTCATCCATTACCGACAGGTCTTGCTGATAACAATATTTCCTCATGCCTTACTTACCTCCGTTTAATTTATCTGAATTCACTCGTATGCCTTAATCAGTGCAATTATTGTATGTATGGAAAAATCCCACCTGACTTGTCTTTCATCAGGTGGGACTTACTATTCATTGATATTTTTTGTAAGTGCACCTACAATTCAGCCCTTATCAGCATTCTCCTCGTCCTTAAGCACAACTCTTACGAACCATCTTGCTACACGAGCAATGTTCTTTAAGATATACAGCTGGCAGACCGTCCATATCTGAACAGCTGTGATAATAATGATAACTCCTACTGCATCCATAATCACTTACCCCCTTTGCCCTTAGCTGTATCCTTAGTCACAGGCGTAACAGCATTCTTATCATCTTTCTTCACTTCAGGCTTATTCACATCCTTTGCAGGCTCAACAGGTTTCTCTTCCGGTTTTTTCACAACAACTTCAACCTTTGCAACCTCAATCCTACCGTCCTTAAGCCTTGCCCCACCAGTCAGCACCCCTAAGGTCAGGTAAGCCTTAATCTGTTCATCAGTAAGGTTCACCTGCTCGAACTTGTTGGAAATGCACTTATAAACCGTCTTGCCTTCAACCTTATCCGTTCCATAGCAGATATAGGCCATATTGACAAGACTCTCACTGTCCATAGGTCTGTAGTTTCCTATGTGCCTGTGTTCCATAACAGAAGTAGTAAAAAAGCCTTCAGCGTCTGCTTCCAGTTCTCCGTCCTTGCCAAGGCACAGACCGTAAACCTTATCCTTGCCACCCCTTATCATGTCCTGCAACTGCTTCGAGGTGTATTCCTCGATGTTCTTGCCGTTCCAAGTCTCCCAGCCAAGCTCCCTGTTGCCAAGCATAACCCTGTTTACTACCACATTCATCTTACACATAACATAGCCCTCCATTATTATTCAAACTGTTACGGAAATGATTCCATTCCCTTAATTGCAGGGCAATCCTAACGCTGACATATTGAGGAGAGCAAGATGTGATAATGCAAGGAGATTATCGCCTGAATGCGCTGATTTTTAGGGAGATTGACGGACATAAAAACACCCTGCCAATGCTGACAGGGTATCAAACAATCATAATGTCTTATTATATTTCTATTGCTCGTTTGCAATCATATCAAGTATCTCATTCTGTGAAATACAGTCGGTCGGGTTTATCTTGCTGTTAAAGCTGATATAATCGTCAACCTTAAAATCCTCAATAATGATATCGCTCTCAGGAGCGTGCTTAAAATCACAGAATCTTATAAAATCATCCCCAAGCAGGAGCTTCCTGTTATCTACCATAGGTGACAGCCAGTAATAAAACCTTGGCAGAAATATCTTTCCCATAGTGACATTTTCTGCATAACACTTGACTGCAAACATCTCCTGCCCTGATGCGGATATATAATTGTTTGCAATCACACCATTATCTCTGCACCTTTTAAATACTCTCTGTATTTCCTCTTCGGTTTGTTTGATATCTTTATTCAGTGCACCTAATGTAACAAAGGTGGAAGTTGCACTAGTATCGAACTTAAAATGCAGAACCTTATTCTTAACAATGTTTCCTCCAGCCATGTGGTAGGCGGAGCCGGTATAGATAGCCTTAGTCAATGCTGTTGACCTCCTTGCTGTCTATGCCCTGCATAATAAGGTATCTTCCCTCATATCCACGTTCATAAAACAGATCTTCCAGTCTTTTATTAAACTCTCCTGCAATAGCCCTTGCTATAACGCTTACCATTCTTTCATCAGCATCCTCATCAGCTTCAACGATACTGTCACAGTCAAGATGCTCATACAGGAATTTATATCTATCTGTTTTCAACGGAGTATCATAAAAAAATATCCCGTTCTGCACTTGCTCATTAGCTGTAGCTGTCATACCTTCCATGCCTCCTCTCTTCAAGGTTGCTTGTATACTATCTCTACCTACATTATAGAGCAACAGGGACTGATTGCAAGGACTTCATATATTATTCACAAACCAACAAGCCCTCCGGTCACGCTTCCTTTTCCCTGTCTGCCATCAGCCTTAAAATGCGTTTCTTGGTAAGCTCGATGCGCTTATCTCTTTCACAATCTATATTATCTATATATCTCTGGCTCGAACATCGACCTAAGCAAATGGGTATCAAGGGGCATTCCCCACATTCATCTATCACCCTGTTGGTATCCCATATAGTGGCTGTCCTGTCAATTTTGCCTGATTGGTCTTTGATATTGCCAACAACATATTGTTCCTGACCTATTAGATGCTCGCAGATATATAGTTCTCCCTTGGTTCCGACTACATAGTATTCCGGGTGACGAGCTTCACAGCCATATGTTCTTTTTATGCCAGTAGCCTTGCACTGCATCAGAATATCATAGGCTTTATGAAAATCCTCAAAAGATATGCTGTTCTCATCAGTAATCTTATCAGTATTCTGTGGGGCTACATTGACTGCTTTGATGTTAGATTTGATTTCATACTCGTCCCTTAATAGCTCCATTAAGGGTTCAACATCAGCTTTTGTTGTTTCGGACACATTGAAATGAATGATTATTTTTAATATATCCTCTACGTCTTTGATATTTTGAATTGTCTTATAAAAGTCTTCCTCTTTACAACCTTTAAGTGCTGAGTATGTATCAGCTAAACCATCTATGGGAATTACTACTTCATCTGTTACGTGTAACTCTTTTAATTCTTGTGCTAATTCTTTAGTTAGTAATCTACCATTAGTATATAGCTTAGCACTAAATTCTATATTATTGCTGATAAGCTTCTTGGAAATGTATCTTATGATATCCATATTGAGTAGACTCTCTCCACCGAACCATTTAATCTTTAATGGCTTGCTAAACTCATGATCCGCGTACCGCCTTTGTATGAAAGCTATGATTCCATCTGCTATATCTGTGGTCATGAAATCATTTTGACATATTTGTTCTCTCTCGAAACAGTATACGCAGGAATAGTTACAGGCGAGCGTTGTAAAGATACTAACGAACATGAAATCTGCTTTTTCCTGATGAGCCTGTATATCATCTTTTAATCTCCGGATTTCATCTAATAATACAGGGACTATGAATCCATCTTCAGCGATGCTGACAGGAACATCTCCAAGGTCAATATTGTTCTTTCCATATACGTCTAGGAAATCCACTCTGTTCAGATATCTATATCGCAGACTATATGTATTGAAAAGTAGAACCTTTTCCTTGGTTTCCTCAACTATTATATTGAATTGAGAATACTTATATAATGATTGCTCCATTCAGCCTTTCTCCCAAAACAACCTGTCACTTAACATGACAGGTTGTTTCTACTTGTAAATACTTTATCCATAAACACAGGAGTTGTGTTATGAACTTTATTCTGCTGCTGCACAGTATGAACCTGAGCAGTAAGATGCTTCACAATCGGATGGAGTCCAATCACTAAAGCAATCTGCACTACAATATCCTTCACAGTCACTTTCACAGTATGATGCTGCACAATCACTTGGCGCTGGAGCTGGATTTGTTGTGCCTGTGCTGGGCTTGGTGGGACCAGTGTTGCCACCGCTGGTTGGCTTATTTGTACTTAACAGGCTTCCGCTTACAAACTCTGTTTCTTTATCCTCTGAATCCTCTGTAGGCTTCAGTACATACCATGTTTTTTCATTATAAACAACCTTGCCGATTACAATGACTTCCTGTCCAGTCTTAAGAGAACTTATGACCTCACTGCCACCCACATAAGGTTTATTCCTTATATTGGAATCCTGTTTAGCCCACATAGTTATATCGTCCATAGGCTCTATATCATATTCAGATGCTTCTTCAACAAGTGCTTCTTTCTTTTCTTCCGGTTGTTCCTTTACCTCGTCCTCAACTGGCTCTTGGGTTTCTTCCTTTTTCTCCTTAGGTTCAGGTGCTTCCGTTGGTGCCTCTGTAGGCTGTTCTGCTTCGACAGCTACAGGTTCTTCTACAGGCTCTTGCTGTGGAGCAGTAGAACCACAAGCTGTAACCGTTAATGAAATTGATAAACCTATTGCTGATACGATTTCTTTTCTTTTCATATGCGTAATAATCCTTTATTCTGCTACTGCACAATAGGATGCCGAACAGTTGCCACCAAAACAATCATTTGGTATACCGCTTAGACAATCACCCCAATCGCAATCAGATACATCACAATCTGCCACTGCACAGTCACTGGGCTGCGGGGCTGGGGCTGGATTTGTAGTGCCTGTATTACCAATTGATTTTTTGTCTCCTGTTTTACCTGAATTAGGTTTGCTCTCACTTAATAAACTGCCACTTACAAATCTCTTCTCGTCTGGATTCTCATTATCATTTTGTAGCAGATACCATGTCTTATCCTTATAAACAGTTTTCCCTATGACGCTGATTGCCTGACCTACT
>JAFSTN010000023.1 GCA_017450485.1 Lachnospiraceae bacterium | reverse complement strand
ATGCAAACATAGCTGCTATCTGCTCAGGTGTGAGCTTCGCATTCGGATCGTCGGATACCGGAGTGACTTCTATCGGTGCAGGTTCCTCGGCGGCAGGCTCAACATCAGCGGGCTCAACGGCTGCAGGCTCCTCGGCTACGGGCTCGGGCGCTGTTTCGGGCTCGGGCGCTGCTTCTTCTACGGCTTCGGGTTCTGCGGAGGTCTCCTCTGCGGGGGCTGCCGATGCAAACATAGCCGCTATCTGATCAGGTGTGAGCTTCGCATTCGGATCGTCGGATACCGGAGTGACTTCTATAGGTGCAGGTTCTTCGGCTGTAGGCTCAACATCAGCGGGCTCAATGGCTGCAGGTTCCTCGGCTACGGGCTCGGGCGTTGCTTCATCGGCTGTGGGTTCGGGTTCTGTGGCAGACTCCTCTGCAGGTGCTGCCGACTCGAACATCGCTGCTATCTGCTCAGGTGTAAGCTTCGCATTCGGATCGTCGGATACCGGAGTGACTTCTATCGGTGCAGGCTCCTCGGCTACGGGCTCGGGCGCTGCTTCGGCCTCGGGCGCTGCTTCGGCCTCGGGCACTGCTTCTTCTGCGGCTTCGGGTTCTGTGGCAGGCTCCTCTGCGGGGGCTGCCGATTCGAACATCGCTGCTATCTGCTCAGGTGTGAGTTTCGCATTCGGATCATCGGATACGGGAGTCACTTCTATAGGTGCAGGCTCTTCTGCTGCAGGCTCAACATCAGCAGGCTCAACGGCTGCAGGTTCCTCGGCTTCGGGTTCGGGCTCAGGTGCTGCTTCTTCTGCGGCTTCGGGTTCTGCGGCGGGCTCCTCTGCGGGGGCTGCCGATGCAAACATAGCCGCTATCTGATCAGGTGTAAGTCGTGCATTTGGATCATCGGATACAGGGGTTACCTCCACAGTTGCAGGCTCCTCTGTTGCCGGTGTCGCTTCCTCGACAACGGGAGTAGGTTCCTCAACGACAGGTTCTGCTTCCTCTGCCACAGCTGCAACTTCTTCAACCACAGGTTCCGGTGTGGCTTCTGCCTCTGCGACGGGCTCCTCTGCGGGGGCTGCCGATGCAAACATAGCCGCTATCTGATCCGGCGTAAGTCGCGCATTCGGATCATCAGATACCGGAGTAACTTCTACAGGTGCAGGCTCTTCAACGACAGGCAACGCTTCTTCGATCACCGGAGCTATATCTTCTGCAACTGGCACTGTATCCTCAAACACCGGAGTCGGTTCTTCGACTACAGGAAGCACTTCCTCGACTACCGGAGCTATATCTTCCGTAACAGGCACTGTATCCTCAACCGCAGGTGTCGGTTCTTCGACTACAGGCACCGCTTCCTCGATCACCGGAGCTACGTCCTCAAGAACGGGAGTAGGCTCCTCAACCGCAAGTACAGATTCTTCCGCTGCGGGTATCTCTATCTCAGGAACAACCTCTTCGAATTCAGATTCAAGGGCAGGCTCTTCGACTACCGGTATCTCTATCTCGGGAACAGACTCTCCGAATATAGGTTCAGGGGCGGGATCTGATGCAAGCTCTTCTATGACAGGCGCTGCTTCCTCAACCAACGGTTCAGGTTCAACCATAAGTTCCGGCTCGGGTTCAGGTTCAACCACAGGTTCCGGCTCGGGTTCAGGTTCATCCGCAAATATACTGGGACGCCCGGGATCACGCACGACCCCCATGGCCCTGAGTCGATCCGCCGCTGTCATAGCGGCACCCGGGGCCTGCTCCATATCGTTCTCCTGTTCATTTGCACTTTTCAGTAGGTTATCGAGATAATTCTCGTCCACTGCCATTGACCGGTTTCTCCTTAAGTCATCCCAATAGAAATACTATCGTTATATTATACCAAATAATCAAAGGAAATTGAACGACATCTGGCCGAAATCATCGGAATCGAAGTCATTTATATCCCGGATGTGATCTACTCCCTCAAACGGGTCTTCATCATCGTCCAGAGAATCATCCAAATATTCATCCGCGTCACTATCAGATGTCGAATCTGTATCACTGTCACTATCAGCAATCGTATCCGCACCGGACATTGCATCTACTGCGCCGGCCTTATCCGGCTCTGCCGCGCCGCTCTCATCAACTTCACCGACGTCATCGGCTTCATACATCTCATCCTCATCAATGGTCTCATCAGCTTTTTCTGCGGGTTCAGGTTTAGTTATCTTCGGAACCTTCCCCTTGGGATATCCCTTGGTACCCCAGCTGCCATGGAAATCCAGAGTCTCCAATTCCTTTTTGATCTGTGCCATGGCTTCATCCAGGTTGAGATATTTGCCGGATATCATCAGCACGCCGCTCTCATCACTGACCGTATATCCGCGGTTTTCCAATTCCTTTATCACTTTTTCCGTATTCATAATCGCCTCGTCAAAATGTTATATTATGTAAACCATAACACATATTCAAGCTTATTTCCACAAAAAAGGGTATGATGAAAGTCACCATACCCTCTTATTCATACTATTTACGTACCATATTGCCTGCGGCAATGGTCGAAACCGTTAACACGGGATCATTCACCCTGATTAAGAACCAGCTTATCAACTGTCTTAACGAGATTACCGATCTCAGGCTTCGACAGCTGAGCATCTGCGCCGAGTGACTCGCCCTTACGTCTCATCTCCGTATTAACCAGTGATGAGAAGATGACTACAGGTATATGCTTGGTCCTCTCATCATCTTTGATCAGTTTGGTAAGGCGGTGGCCATCCATGATAGGCATCTCAATATCGGTGATCACGCACTTGATGTTATCCTCAACAGTGCCTTCATCTCTGTAATGCTCTATGATATCCCAGGCTTCCTGACCGTTCTCGGTATGTGTGAGGTTCTCATATCCTGCCTGCCTGAGAGAATCAACTATCAGCTTGTTCAGAAGAGGCGAATCCTCAGCGATAAGGATCGGAATATCATTACGTGTACGTACACCCAGCTCAGCCAGATCAGCCATCTTCAATCCTGTCTCGGGATTGATGTCGGATACGATCTTCTCAAAGTCAAGGATGATGATCAGTCTGCCGTCGATCTTGATGATACCGGTGGAGACTCCATCCTCGGAAGTGGAAACCGTAGTGCCCGGCTTAATGATCTCGGTCCATGATACTCTGTGTATGCCCAGAACCGAATCAACATGGAATGCTATGTCCAGCTTGTTGAAATTCGTAATGATAAACAAACCGCCGGCATCCGAAGTACCTCTCTGAAGGCAGTTCTTCAGGTCAATAGCAGTGATCATCGTATCTCTCGGCATAAAAATGCCCTCAATACTGGGATGAGAATTGGGAACCGGAGTAACCTCCTGATAATTGATAATCTCTCTGATCTTGGCTACGTTGATACCATACGCATTACCGTCAAGTGTGAATTCAAGCACTTCCAGTTCGTTGGTACCGTTTTCCAGCAATATGTTTGTATCCATTTAGTGTACCTCACTATAAGAATTATACAAATCAGCAATCAACTGACCGCTTATTGATGAAATTATACCATAAAAGGGCAGGATTGCAAAAAATAATTTCGCATATTACACAAAAATCTTACTGAAGTTTGAGCACCGAAGAAAAATCGTCGCCACGGACAGTAAAATCAAGCGTCTGTATATCTGCGGCCTCATCCTCAGAAATCTCGCAGATTGCCACTATATCCTCGCTTTGACCGGCTCCGAGAGAACCCACATATGACAACAGGTCATTCTCAAGAAGGGTGGTCATAACGAACTTGTTCTTACCACCGTTGACCGAAACTCTGTATCTGAGATTGAGCGTATTAAGATTAATATCCTGGTCTGATGCGGACGTATTGCTCAGATTGAAATGAAGCACGAGGAGTTTATTGCCCGTCGAAGCATCTACCGTGAAATACGGATTGACATCATCTCCCTCCGGATAGCTGTCGGTCAGCTCATAGTACCCGCTGTAAGCCATAGACAGTCCCAGTCCGGACATATAGCTGTCAAAATCGCCGTTATAAGGGCTTCCGCCGCTCGTCTCGCCCGTAGTCGTATCGGTCACGGTCACGTCATCAGATGTGACAGCCGGCACATTATCAACCGGAATATCGGATTCCTCCTCGACAGGTTCTGTCTCATAAGAAGCCGCATCAGGCGAGCCCGGATCCACATACGCTACAGATGAAACCGTACCCTCAGGCAGAAGTCTGCTGGGAGTGCTCGAATCATATTTAAGCAAAAGTGCGGCCGAGTATTCAGTGATCATCTCGGTCGATTCGGCATCAAGCTCCGGTATCTCATCACCGCACCCACACATAATGCATATACATGCGATCGTCAGTAGTACAGATATAAACTTTTTACGCGGCATCCAATTCAAAATAAAACTCTACTCCGTTATCGTAATTGATCACTCCATATGCCCTGCCTATAGAATCCTGTATGGCCTTGACTATAGATAATCCCACTCCGCTTCCGCCGTACTCTCTGGTGCGTGCCTTGTCGACCTTATAGAACTTTTCCCAGATATGCTCTATGGCATCTTCGGGGATAGGCTCTCCGGTATTAAAGACCGAAATGCGCACTTTACCCTCGATACGACGGATCGATATGTCTATTTTACGCTCTCCGTCCAGGTGATTCAATGCGTTGGTGAAATAATTGTTAAAAACCTCCTCGGCTTTAAACTCATCTCCCCACACATCCACGGGCTTATAATCTTCCATCTGAACATGTGCGCCTGCCTGCCTGATGAGTATATCGGCAGAACCTATATAATCTTTGATAAGCGCTACGATATCAAATCTCTCCAGGCTCACACTGTCCTGTCCAAACTCCAGCTGATTGAGCGTCAGCAGTTTCTGAACGATATTGTTCATCTTCGCCGCTTCATCAACTATGACATCGCTGTAGTATTCGCGGCTCTCCGCATCATCGTTGACACAGTCCTTCAAGCCTTCTGCATATCCCTGTATCAGAGCAAGCGGGGTCTTGAGTTCATGCGATACATTTGACAGGAATTCCTTGCGCATATCATCGATCTCTGTCTTGCGCGCGATATCCCTCTCCAGCTCGTTATTGGCGGTTTTCAGCTCCGAGATCGTAGATTCCAGAGTCTCCGAGAGCTCATTGATATTCTGTCCCAGCACACCGATCTCATTATGTGCTTCGCCTTCATACTTTACGTTGAAATCCAGTTCCTTCATTTTCTCGGAGATACCGGTCAGTTCCCTGATGGGTTTGGATATCAGTCGCGAAGCAAACAAGCTTATCAATATGCTCACCATTCCCGCGATCACTCCGATATAGATCAGGAATCTGTTGGATATGGCGACACTGTCCTCTATGGACTCCATCGCACTTCTCATGATGAACAGGCTTCCGCTGTCCATCAGTCCCCACATCTCGATGTACTGATCTCCGGTCATCACATCGGATTTGATCTGCAGAGTATACTTATCGTTTTCTTCTATGATCCGGTCATCGGGGGCCATGGGACGTCTGTCGAACAGGTTGCTGATCAGCTGTCTCTGTAAGAAATCAACATCATTGATCGATGACACAACCGTGCCCATGGCTTCATCAACCACGACCATGCTTATGTTATAGGTATCACTGAGTTTCTGGACCGTCATATTCAGGTCACTTTCACCGGCTCCGTCAGTGAGCGCGGTGTTAACGGTCCGGTATGCGTTCCTCAGGACATCTACTTTATGGCGTACATAGTAATCTTCCAGAAAAAAAGAATTGACCAATATGCAGGCTCCGACCACCAGGACTATGAGTCCCAGAAAAGTGAGCATCAGCTGCACATTTATTGATATTTTGAATTTAGAGTTTGATCGATTCATGAGTCATTCTGACACGATGATCACGTATGAGTCCGGCTTCGGACAAAGCGTCCAATGCCTGTATCTGAGGTTCAGTCAGCTCATCTATGTAGATCTGATTCTCATAATCAACTATGACACACTTAAGTGTCGCAGCCAGATACAGCATCGGACTGACATCCTTAGGGATAACCGACAGGATATCATGATCGTTACTGAGGGAAACCAGCGTCTGCAGGTGTCCCAGACTGGAATCAAATATATTGCCGTCGCTCCGGATGACCACGGGACAGTATTCGGACATTTCGGGCGAATAGTACTTAATGAACTGCTCGGCTAACATAGATCATACATCCAGCGAAAGCTGAACCTCTTCTTCTGCCTGCTGCTTGAATTCTTCCATGACCAGAGTATCCGGATGCGGCAGTTCATCCACACTTCTGACGCCGAAGCTCTTGAGGAACTGCTCCGTAGTACCGAAAAGTATCGGCTTACCCGGGGCATCCAGACGTCCCAGCTCACATATCAGATCAAGCTCCAGCAGGCGATTGATCGCATGGTCACAGTTCACGCCTCTGATACGTTCTATCTCGGATCTGGTGACAGGCTGCTTGTATGCCACGATCGACAGCGTCTCTATCATCGAGTCGGTCAGCGAATATCTCTTGGGTGCAGTCGCTATCTTGATCAGATCATCATAGAACTCGGGCTTGGTACACAACTGAACCGCGTCATCATACCAGGCAAGCATGATCCCGCCGTTACCCTTGTTATATTTCTCGGTCATTTCCTCGAGATACTTTCTCGTGGTCTCCACATCTTCCTCGATCACGGAGGCGAGCCTCACGATGTCGACGGAATCTCCCATCGCAAAAAGGATCGCTTCGAGGGTTGCCATTGCTTTTTTCTTGTTCATATCTATCCTATCTGAGCCAGATCGATGCGCTCATTATTATCATCATTATTCGTGATGATTATATCAGCAAAGTTTTCTTCCTGCTCAATGGTCACCTTACCGATACGTATCATCTCAAGTACCACGAGAAACGTCACAATAAGCTCGGATTTGGAGCCCTGTTTCTCAAGCAAAGATCTGAATGAGAATCTCTTGTGTTCTCTGGTATATGCTTCTATATATGTAGCCTTCAGAGATATATCTATCTCTTCTTTCTCAATATTGCCGAACGAACTCCTGACGGGGTCGATCTTATCCTCCTGGCGCTTGAGTATCGATTGGAAAATATCGTTAAGCATCGACAGATTGAGCTCTCCGATCAACTCCGCATAATCGATGGGTTCCTCGTGTCTGGCTACTTCCGGAGGAATGTTTCTCTTATGGTAGAGATTATATCCCGACTCCAGGTGCCTGTCCTTGAGTTCTACGGAGAGATAACGGACCATCTTGTATTCAAGGAGCTTCTGAACCAGTTCATCTCTGGGATCCTCTTCCTCACCCTCCTCGTTGACCTCTTTGGGAAGGAGCATGCGGCATTTGATATCTATAAGTGTCGCAGCCATGACGAGGAATTCACTCACGATATTCATGTCACGTTCTTCCATGGCCCTGATATAAGCCATATACTGATCGGTGATGGTCACGATCGGGATATCATATATATCTACTTTATTCTTATCTATGAGGTAAAGGAGCAGATCCAGCGGTCCCTCAAAAACCTCAAGTGTTACGGGTATTGCCATTTTATGTAAACCTTAATCAGATTTTCTTTACATCTATCACGCTGAGTTCTCCGGGATTGAACACCCGCACATGAATCGTATGTGTGCCGAGCCCGCAGCTGACGATCAGCTTATGTCCGTCACGGGTATATTCACCGCCGGAATACTTGGGAAAACTGAACAGCCTCGGTGAAACTATCCCGCCTATGAACGGAAGCCTCATGATGCCTCCGTGTACATGCCCCGATACAGTCAGATCCGCACCCCAGTCAGCATAGGCTTCAAAATACTCGGGATTATGCGCGATAAGGATCTGGAACGCCTCCGCATCCGCCGGCCCCAGATAATCGTCTATGACATCGGATGTCATCTCCACGTGTTCGAAACGCTTATAATACAGACGATCCACTGTCACGGAAGCTATGTCGATACCGGCTTCGTCTATCCTCGCTCTCTCGTTATCCATCATACGGATACCGATCCCGGCAAGTTTCGATTCGTAATCCGCCCACATGGTACCGTAATGCTCCGGATAGATCTTGAGCCTGTACTCATGGTTGCCGGCACCGTAATAGATAGGATATCTGTCAGCCAAAGCCCTGACCAGCTCGTAGGCGTTATTGTTCTTATGTCCGGCGATCCCGTTAACCAGATCTCCGGCAGCTATGATCGCATCCGGATGCTCGGCATCTATCGCTTCTATGAGCTTCCTGTTATGGTCTCCGTAGTCCTTGTCATGCAGATCCGCGATCACTGCGAAACGCATATCCCTGCGAACCTTTGGCGAAGAGACCGTATACCTACGTATCACGAATCTGTGAGTATCGATGATGCACGATACCAGACAGATGACCGCCATTATGATAACTGTGATCAGAATAATCTTCATAAATCATTTGCTGATTATAAAACCCTTCCGCCTAAACGGAAGGGTCCTATTTATCAGTTATATTTCCGCTTTCTAGCAGCTTCTGACTTTTTCTTACGTCTTACACTGGGCTTCTCATAATGCTCACGCTTACGGATCTCCTGCTGGATGCCCGCCTTAGCACAGCTTCGCTTGAAACGTCTGAGTGCACTGTCAAGACTCTCATTTTCTTTAACGATAATATTGCTCATTTCATTTCCCTCCCTTCAGACCCGTACAGACCTGAGCGGGTTATTCGGATGTTGCCGTGACCGTAAATCCGGTATTTCGGCACAAGTCCATTGGCTATTATACCGATAACGCCTATGTTCGTCAAGTACAAACCGTATCTGTTACTTACTCATTTCCAACTTCCTGTCTCGTGAGAAGATGTATCCCTTTATCCGGATCCCGTCTTCGGTATACTCCTCCTCGGTCAGATGACCGTACTTGCGGATATAAGCCAGTCTGGAGCCTGCTGTATAGGGGATGAGTTCATCGATCTCTTCACGTTCCTCAGAGAGAACAGCCTCCACCGCATCATAGAGTTCATCAATATGCTCTCCCGTCCCGGCAGATAGGACTACAATTCTGTCCGCGTGCGTATCTCTGGCATCCGCATCTGCATCTGCCAGGTCACACTTGTTAAATGCGGTTATCACGGGTTTACCAGTGATCTCAAGTTCTGCCAGTGTCTCATACACGACCTGCATATGCATATCCATCTCAGGATCGGCCCTGTCCACCACATGCAGGATGATATCCGCATATTTGGCTTCTTCCAGAGTGCTCTTAAATGCATCGATCAACTGGTGCGGAAGCTTGTTTATAAATCCGACCGTATCGGTAAAAAGAATCTCCAGTCCGCTGGGTAGCACACATTTGCGTGTAGTGGGATCAAGCGTGGCAAAGAGCTTGTCCTCGGACAGAACATCCGATGCCGTAAGGAGGTTCAGCAGAGTCGATTTGCCTGCATTGGTATAACCCACCACAGCGATCGTGGGAAGCGGAGATGACATGCGTCTCTTACGCATCGTCATGCGATTGCTCTGAAGCTCCTTTAAGTCGGATGAGAGTCTGGCTATCTTGCGGCCTATGAGCCGCCTGTCCGTCTCGAGCTTCGTTTCTCCGGGGCCTCTGGTACCTATACCGCCTCCAAGACGTGACATGGCGATACCGGCTCCCTTCAGGTGACTGCTCCTGTACTTAAGCTGTGCCATTTCCACCTAAAGCTTACCTTCTCTCGTTTGGGCATGGGATGCAAATATATCCAGTATCAGCATGGTACGGTCTATGACCTTCGCATCCAATATGTCGGACAGGTTACGGTGCTGGGCCGGAGTCAGTTCATCGTCACAGACGACCGCATCCGCCTCAAGTATCTCCATCATTTCCTTCAGCTCCGTTGCCTTGCCACTGCCTATGTAAGTACCGGGATCTGGATGGTCGAGCTTCTGTGAAAACATGCCTACAGACTCTCCGCCGGCAGTCTCGATCAGTCTCCCCAGCTCCTCAAGTGAAGCTTCCGCTGCATCCTCATCGGTTCTGTATGCGATTATTAGTATGTATTTCTCCGGATTATCCACTGAAACCTGTTCTCAAATTACCGGTACATCTCCGATACCGAAGCCAGTTCCCGGGCAAACCGTGCCACAACTTCCTCCGGTCCGGCAATACGTATGCCGCTGCCGAGTGAAAATATCCATCCAAGGAACTGGTCACTGAGAGCCACATCAACACTCGTCTCGGACCACCCCTCAGTCGTTGCCTTCCTGACCGGTATGTCCTTGCCGAAGCGATCCAGGAGCACACCTATCAGTTCATTCTCAAACTCAAGCTTCACCCTGACCTCCTCGCCGCCGAACATCCCGAAATTCATCCTGGCATACTTCGCCATATCGAACTCCCTGAAGAGTTCACGTCCCACACGCTTCGCTTCGGTAAGCTCTATCTTTCGCATCTTATCCACGCGGTAATGCTTGATCTTACCCTCCACTGTGTCATAGGCGATCAGATAGTAGTTCTCATCATCCCACATGAGTGCCCATGGGCTGACTTCATAAGGGTGATCCTTACGGGGCTCCATCTCCTTGTCCAGATTCCATCGCAGATACTCGAAACGTATCTGCCGGTTATTGGAGATCGCATTGTGTATATCATCGACGATATAATAGATGCTCTCGTTCATCGTCTTGACACGTCCCTGGACCACAACCTGTCGTTTCAGCTGCCGGGCTTCGTAGTCACTGGCCAGTCCGGTAAGTTTCTTTATCAGATCGTTTGATTTCCTCTCGGTGATGAACTTGGATGACTGTATCGCATCCACGAGCAGCTTAAGCTCTGCTATCTCGAACTGTTTCTCCCCGACATGATATACGAAGTTCCGTCCCTGTTTCTCGCCGATCACATCGATCCCCAATACCCGCAGGGCCTCTATATCATCGTATATGCTCTTACGATCGGCGGTGACGCCGTATCCCTCCAGATATTCCTGTATCTCGGCCATGGTGATGCAGTGATCATCATCCGTCTTCTCCGTCATGATGCGGCTTAGGTAGTACAGTTTCAGTTTCTGATTGGCTCCCTTGGGCATGATCCACCTCCGGACATTGACCGTTACAACTATCGCTACTATGATACCACACCTGATATGGTACAATCACCTTATGAACAACGAGCACTTCAACAATGCACTTTCGGGCTTCATACAGGATTTTGCGGGAGGGGGAGCGGTCAGACATATGGCTGATACGGGACTGACCGTCCGCGAGATCCACGATCGTCTGGATTATCCGCTGTCCGAATCCGTCGTGGCGGATATCGTATGGAAGCACTTCACCGACACCGGAGTCATACGACTGAACGTCCCGGATTCATCTCCCGTTGAGAGAAAAAGCTATATCAGGGAAACCGACTCCTACGGCCGCACATCCTTCCGTATGATCAGGGAAAAGACCGAAGCGCCGGATGCGGGATACATCGAGTGTTCATTCGGGATCCTTAAAGCAAAAGACGGCCGGGCTTATGATGAAGCCCTGAACCGTCTCGAAGCTCGTGATCGTGAATATATATCCGGTCTCCCATGGCCGCGCCGGAAAGTATGGCATGTCGCGGATGAAAGAATGTGCCGGATCATGAAGGTGCTGCAGGATCAATGTTCCTCATCTGCCGGCATCGGATGATGCTGTTCATCCTCCGCGATGTAACGGCCGAAGGCTCCGTGGATATGGCATTTCCAGCACAGTACCCATCCGAGTATCGCACCGAGTGCCCCCTGTGCTATCTCATACGGAAGCTTGATGATTGCATACTCGAGCGTGCTGTATACGAATATCTTGCCAAGGGTATAGCCCACAACCATGATCACGGCACCGACTGTCACGCCGATCCCCGATGCAGCCTTGGGTTTGGACTTGAGTGCATGATGAGATATCAATGAGATCACCACAGCCTGAAGTCCGTGAGTGACCAGCGATACGAACATGGGCAACGGATAGAAGATCATATCCCCGAGAAAGGAACCTATACCGCCTACCACAAATGCTTCCAGAGGGTTGAGCAGGATAGCCGCCAGACATATCACCGCATCACACAGATACAGATGTCCGCCGGGGACCGGTATCCCAATAGATGAAAGTACTATATTGAACGCCATAAATACTGCCGTCAGGGTCAGGCGTAAAGTTGTTTCCTTCTTTTTATTCATACTCAATAAATCTCCTTCTTTTGATAGCAAGGATTATCATACCACTTATCATTCCGAAATGGCACTCAGGAAATCAGCTATCAGATCTTCCTTATTCTCTATCCCCACACTTACACGTATGGTGTCATCATAAACGCCTGCTGCCTCCCGCTCCTCTGCAGTTGATCTGATATACAGAGTGGACGCGGGATGGATCACCAGCGTACGCATATCTCCTATATTGCTGGCGATCATCGCATACTTCAGGGAGTTAATGACCTGAAATGCTCTTTCACGGGATCCGGTCCCGAAGGTCAGTATACCTCCGCCGTACCCGTTCAGCTGCGATGATACATATCTGTGATACGGATGATTGGGAAGCGTCAGGTAATTGACCGAGATACCGGGCAACTCTGCCAGTGCACGGGCCAGCACATCCGCATTCTCACATATCCTCTCCATCCTGAGCCCCAGGGTGTCCGCTCCTATATAGGTCAGATATGCGTTCATCGGTGACATACATCCGCCGAAATCCTCCCACAGGTCTGTGCGCAGTCTGATGGAAAAGGCCATGCGTCCGTACTTCTTAAACTCAGCGAGCGCCGTAAACTTATCGAAATCCCATCCAAACTTTCCTCCATCGATGATGATGCCTCCGATGGAGTTACCGCCTCCGTTGATATACTTCGATGTCGAATGTATCACTATATCGGCTCCCAGAGAAAGCGGCCTTACGATATACGGAGTGGCTGAAGTGGCATCCACGATAAGCGGAATTCCCGCTTCGTGAGCAACACCGCTGACTTCCTCTATATCAAGTACCGCCAGAGAAGGGTTGCTTATCACCTCACCGAAGATGACTCTGGTACGGTCGTTTATAAGCGGTCTTATCCCATCTGCGGTCAGATTCGGAGCATAAACCGTATGTATGCCCAGTTTCTCCAGATCATGCAGCAGATCGATCGTGCCGCCGTATAATCCGGTGCCCGCTATGATCTCGTCACCTGCGCCGCATACGGCCAGAAGTGTCGCGGAAATAGCTGCCATACCACTGCTGGTACATACTGCCTGGGATCCGCCTTCGAGCTCATTGATTTTCTGCTCCAGCGCCGAGATGGTCGGATTGCCGATACGTGTGTATGCATAGCCCATGCTCTTGTGCTCAAATACTTTCTCAAGCTCTTCCATGCTCTCATATTGAAAAGCACTCACCTGAGAAACAGGCGGCAGTATCTCACGCTGACCGTATCCGGATGAAGTCCTTCCATGCAGGAGTTTCGTATTGAAACCGTTAATCTCCGACTTTCCTGATATACAACTCATATGTACCGTCTCCGTTGTCGTCCAGTCTCAGAACCTCATGGCCCTCATCAGCTATACTGCGGGGTACGTTCTGTCTGGGTTCACCGTCATTCAAATGCACCTGCAGAACCTGGCCCTCATCCATCTCATCGAGAGCGACCTTGGTCTTAACAAATGTCACCGGACACGTCACGCTCGTGATATCTATAGTTTCATCTACTGTAAAATCCAGATCAGCCATAAGTCCTCCTTATGTGTGATCGCACTTAGGCGTGCATCACTGTTTCATATCGCATGCTGCCTGCTCATAATCGATCAGTTCGGTGATGGTGGGGTGATCGGAGCATACCGCACACCCGTCTCCTCTCGGAGGAAGCTTCACCTTGTGGAACTCCATTTTGAGAGCATCATATGTGAGCAGATATCCCGAAAGCAGTTCTCCGACTCCCGTCAGATACTTGACCGCTTCCATAGCCTGAAGTGAGCCGATAACACCGCCCATTGCTCCTATGACACCCGCCTGCTTACAGGTCGGTACGGCATCCTTCGGAGGGGGATTCTTGAATATACATCTGTAACAGGGACCTTCTCCCGGTATAACCGTCGTCAGCTGACCCTTGAATCTGATGATACCCGCATGTGAAAAAGGCTTGCCGGCCATGACACATGCATCATTAATCAGAAACTTAGCGGGAAAATTATCCGTACCGTCCAGAATGAAATCATAATCCGCGATCAGATCCATAATGTTGCTGCTGTTCACGAAGTCATAATATGTATTGACCGTGATATCGGGATTTATGGCTCTCATCGTCTCGGCGGCCGACTCGACTTTACGCTTGCCGATATCGTTGGTCGTATGGATGACCTGTCTCTGCAGATTGGATAAATCCACCTTGTCCGCATCGGCTATGCCTATGGTTCCCACTCCGGCTGCAGCCAGATACATGGCAGCGGGGGCGCCCAGTCCGCCTGCGCCTATGATCAGAACTTTTCCGGCCAGCAGTTTTTTCTGTCCCTTCACACCGATCTCTTTTAAGATGATGTGTCTGGAATATCTCTCTAACTGTTCGTCCGTAAAAGCCATTATCTGCCGCCTCCCATAAAATAGAGAAACTCAACGTTGTCACCGTCCTTAAGAGCTGTGGACCCGAATGCTCCCGAGTCCACAAACTCCTCATTAACAGATACGGTCACATACTGAGGTGTCTCCACGTTCTCAAGCTCTATCAGTTTCGATACGCTTATGCCGTCATCAAATTCTTTTGTCTCACCTGCTACTGTGATCTTCATCAGTCTTTCTCCTTATCTGTATAAACGCAGTTATCGATCCATGCCGTCAGTGGATGGATCTGACCGCACGAACCAGTGTATCCACATCTTCAGGTGTGTTGTACAACGCCAGTGTCGGTCTGACCACACCCTCAAGTCCGTAGTGTCTAAGAATAGGCTGAGCACAGTGGTGTCCCGTCCTCACGGCTATGCCCCACTTATCCAGATACTGTCCCACCTCATCGATGGTGTGTCCGTCCAGAACGAACGACAGTGCACTGGATTTCTCCGTGGCAGTGCCTATCAGATGCAGTCCGTCGATCTTCGCCAGTTCACGCATGCCGTATGATACGAGTTCATGCTCATATCGGCTGATCTCAGGCATGCCTATACCGCTCAGATAATCGAGAGCGGCCCCGAGTGCAACGGCATCTCCTATGGAGCCGGTACCTGCTTCGAATTTGTTCGGCGCGGGATTGTATATCGTCCTTTCGAACGTCACATCCGCGATCATGTTTCCGCCACCGTGATAAGGCTTGGCTTCCTCGAGATACTCTTTTCTGCCGTAGAGCGCTCCTATGCCTGTAGGCGCGTATATCTTATGCCCTGAGAAAACATAGAAGTCCGCATCAAGAGCACTTACATTCACCGGAATATGAGCCACTGACTGTGCGCCGTCCACCAGCACGGGGGTACCGTGTGCGTGAGCGATGGAGATAAGCTCCGCCACCGGTGTGATGGTTCCGAGTACGTTCGACACATGCGTAACGGATACGAACTTCGTCCTCTCGTTAAAAAGCTTCGCATATTCAGGAAGTATCAGCTGACCGCTCTCATCTACGGGAATGACTCTGATCACGGCTCCGGTCTCCTGTGCGACCAGCTGCCAGGGCACGATATTCGCATGATGCTCAAGCAATGATACTATGATCTCATCGCCCGGGCTAAGCCTGGGCTTAACGAAGCTCTGTGCCACGAGGTTGATACCCTCGGTCGTACCTCTTACGAAGATGATGTCATCCTTGGAAGGAGCTCCCAGAAAATCCGCCACCGTCTGTCTCGCACCCTCGTACGCATCCGTCGATCTGGCTGCCAGAGTGTGTGCTCCACGATGAACATTCGAATTCTCGTGCTCGTAATAGTATGACAGTCTGTCAATGACAGTTCTCGGTCTCTGCGTCGTGGCACCATTGTCCATCCAGATGAGAGGATGGTTATTGACGGTCTCCCCCAGGATCGGGAAGTCCTGTCTGATCTGTTCGAGAGTCTTGGAGCCTATAACAATGCTGTCATTACCCTTCTGACCGCCGACACCGGCTTTTCCTGCGGTTCCGGCAGATGTGCTGTTTGTCACATTCTCGCCCGGCCCGTAGGTATTCACATTGATTTCTCTGATCTGAGAAGCCTCTGTCTGAGAGAGAACCGCCGGTGAATAAGATGGTGTCTGATGAGCGTACGGATCCGGTGTCTGTGCCGGTACCTGCACGAACTCGTTCTCCAGATAGAGGTTAGCAAGACGGGTGAGCTCGGCCTCAGACGGCACTCCGGGAATGTCCTGTGTGCCACCTGTATACGGTATGGCTAAGTGATCAGTCGTAATCATAATACTCACCCACCTCTACATCCTCTAAGACAGCTATCGCATCATCCGCAAGTATAGCTGCCGAGCAGTAGAGTGAGAGCAGATATGATGCAACACCCTTATCATCGATGCCTCTGTATCTTACAGAGAGACCTCTGGACTGTTCCTCTTTCAGGCCTGCCTGATACAGACCGATAACACCGCGCTTGGCTTCACCTGTTCTGATGAGCAGGATATTAGTCTTGCCGCTCTGGCTCTCGGGCTTCTTGAGACCGTCTACCAGCAGCTTATCGGTAGGAACGAGCGGGATACCTCTCCAGAGAAGGAATGTTCCGCCGGCGATATTTGTAGTCATCGGAGGTACACCTCTCTTGGTGCATTCTCTCTCAAAAGCGGCGATAGCTCTGGGATGTGCCAGGAAGAAAGAAGGCTCCTTCCAAACTTTGCTGATCAGTTCGTCCAGATCATCGGGAGTGGGTGCACCATTGATAGTCTGTATGCGCTGTGAATCGGGCACGTTCTTGAGTAAACCGTAATCATCGTTATTGATGAGCTGGCTCTCCTGACGCTCACGCAGGCTCTCGATAGCCAACTGGAGCTGTTCATTGGTCTGATCGTAAGGTGAGCTGTATACATCCTGAATGGCAGTATTGATGTTCAGGATCGTGGATATGTTGCTGAGTCTGTACTCTCTGGGTTCAGTCTCATACTCGATATATCCGTCGGGAATTATGTCCGACTTCTTGGTCTGAGAGCAGAGCACATCCAGAGGAGTTTCTCCCTCTACTACTTTGTTTACACGATAGATACCGGCTTCGAGGCCCTTGAACTCCAGAAATCTGGTGATCCATCTGGATGTCAGCGCACCGTACTGGGGTCTGGTCTTGGTCACATCCGCAAGGGGATATGCCTGCGCGGCATTTAATGCCTTTATTACATCTTTGTCTGCCATTTTCTTTTCCTCCTTAGAAAAAATGTTTATGGGTTATCTAGCAATTTTCATCATGTAATCTATCTACAGCCATGCACCTTCGTTGGAGAAGATGATGTGCCTGGTAGCTTCTATGCCGCCGATGAGGTTATACATCGGCCCGGTATATCCTGCCTCTCTGAGGGTGTTGATAGCCAGGATGCTCCTTTTGCCTTCACGGCATATGAATATGGTATCGTGTGTCGGATCAAGTTCCTTCTGTCTGCGTGCGAGCTGTCCTATCGGGATCACTACAGCGTTCGGGAAACGGTGTATCGCTCTCTCATGAGGCTCTCTCACATCCACTATCGTGATCTCGTCTCCGCTCTCTATACGCGCCACGAGGTCCTCGGCAGATATGCCCTCTACGGGTATCTCGCTGTCATCGGCCTTCAGTCCGCAGAAGTCTTCGTAATCGTAATCACTTACATCTATGAGCCCGCGGCCCGATCCGCATACCGGACATTCGGCTCTCTTGCGCATCTTCACGATACGTCCGCGTGTATTCCACAGGTCGAAATACAGGAGCTTGCCTTTCAGAGTCTCCGCTCCGCCGATGAGAAGCTTAAGTATCTCGGCAGCCTGCACTGAACCTGCCACCCCCGACAGAGGACTTAAGGTTCCGCCTTCCGCACATGTCGGCACAAGACCGGGAGTGGGAGGTGCGGGATAGAGGCATCTGAAGCACGGACCGTTTGATGCGTCGATCACGCTCACCTGACCTTCAAACTGATATACGGAAGCATATACATAAGGGATGGAAGCCTGTGCACACGCATCGTTGATCATGTATCTCATGGGATATGAATCGGTACAGTCGGCTACCACGTCATATCCTGTCACTATATCCAGAATCGTGTCCGGAGTGATCTCGGTATCGTAAACTTCGATATTGATGCCCTTATCGATATTCCTGATGGTGTCCTTTACTGAGGCTGTCCTTGGACGTTTCACATCTCTGGATGTGTGGATTGGCTGGCATATCAGATCGCCGGTGTCTACCTTACGATGATCCGCGATGCCTATGGTACCGACACCTGCTGCAGCGAGATACTGTGCTACGGGAGATCCGAGTGCTCCCAGTCCGATGATCAGAACCTTCGCAGCACGGATACGCTTCTGTCCCTTCACGCCTACTTCACGCAGCATCAGATGCTTATTGAACCTGTCTATCTCCGGATCGCCGAATGAGATCTCTTTACGTCTCTCATCCGATATCACGCTGTCGTTTGCACCCGATCCTCCGGCCATGGCGGGGATGATCGTTATCTCATCTCCGTCTTTTACAGAAGTGATCGGTGAATCAGTAACATTCTCATCACCGAGATAGATATTTACGAAGTCTCTGACACTGCCGTCCTCCTCATAGAGGACACGGCCGAGCTCCGGGTACTCATCCTTTATGAAGGATAGGATCCGGCCTACGCTTCTGCCTTCTGCCTGTATCTCATTGTTCCTGTCTGCGAAACCTCTCAGGGTCGCTGCAATGTATACGCTTACGCTCATCAGGTACCTCTTTTTACCAGTCGGGATACTTGTCGTTATATATCCTCAGGTCTTCTTTGGTGACCGCACCGTCCTCGATATGAAAAGAATTGAGCACAGGCGCATCGCTCATGAACGATATGATCAGGTAGCTTGCGTTCGGATCATGCGCGAGCAGTATGTCTTCCTCAGACGGTCTGGACGGTGACTCGGGATGTGAATGCCAGTTACCGAGCGGTGACAGTCCGCGTGCTCTCATATCCCTGATCGCATTCAGCTGGTCTCTGGGATCAAGTGTGAAGTGATCCTCCGCGTCATCGATATTGTCCAGATAATATATACGTGATATGTGTCTGCCTCTGTCATCCGTTGTGCCGGCTATCAGTCCGCAGCTCTCCTTCGGCAGGTGCTGCCTCGCATATTCGGCCATCTCATTGAACAGGTCGGCATGCAGGTATATGTGTCCGGTGTCTGTCATGATCTGCCTATCCTTTTCTTCTGAATCTCATAGACGCTGAATGCTGCTGCAAATACCGCAAGCCCCACAATAATAAACGGCCAAACGATAAAGGTTGCATTTTCGTCTGTCACATTCTCTCCGTGGGCGGTAGTCGGAAGTGTCCCGGCCTTCGCCGTGGGATCATCCGTGATCACACTCTTTTCACCGCTTGCCTTTGACTGAGCAGTTACGGGACCGGCTGTATCTGCCTTGTTCCGGGATGCCGGTAATACAGCAGGGGATTCCACTGCAGGTGTTGTATGCGCCGGCACAGGTACAAGCTGAGGTGCAGGAGCTACAGTATTCTCAGCATGACTTGTTATCGACTGGGATATGCCTGTGGCGGATGTGGCAACCGAAGTCGCGGTCGATGTCGTCGTGACCGGTGTACTGTCTGCTTCGCGGGCAGATGCGCCGGATGTGCTATCCGCTTCAGGGACAGATGCGCCGGATGTGCTATCAGTTGCCGGTGCCGTTGTATCAGATGAACTACCGGTTAATACCTGAATCGCCGGCGTGCCTTGAGTACTTCCGCTTCCTGATGAAGCTGTATCTATCTTTGTCGCCTTAACAGTCAGCTTCAGGCTGCCGCTGATGCCGTCTATGACTATATATCCTTTTTCCTTGTCATAACGGAGTCCACCACTCACATATTTAGGCTTGTCTGCAGAATACTCCGTGATCTCATATCCCTGCTCCGGAGTTACGTATATATATACGATTCCTCCCGGTTCAGCTGTCTGAATCACATCACCGCTAAATAGCACATGCTCCGAAGCAACCGTATCCGTCGTAATCTGCCACGATCCACGGGGAATGAAGAAATCAGCATAGTTCGATGCGAAATAAAAAGTTCCGTCCTCTCCCCTCTTTTCTCCGGCACGTATCAGATGCTGTCCCGCCGACAGTCCCAAAAACTCACCGTTCACAGGATGGACCCATTCTCCACTGCCAACCACCAGATATCCCTGATGGACTTCCCCTGTCCATAGCTCATAGTTATCGGGAACGTTGATCACTTTACCGGTATTCTCTCCCGGGAATGTTCCGATCAGCTGATCGGTATAGAGAACCAGATCCTGACGCAGCTGAAGAACCAGATGAATATCCGTCGTCGTTGTTATCTCCTTAAATTCGGAGTCCGTAGCGAACACCGGTGAATAATCCTCCTGCGTTTCATCGTTCTCCCTGTTGATTCCATAACTGTATTTGAAGCGGGCGATACCGTTTTCATCGGTCTTTCTGCTTTGAGAAAACGAAACCTCGTTCTGATCCGGTTTAAAATACAACGTTATTTCCGGCACGGGGTTTCCGTTTTTGTCCTTTGCTTCCACCTCAATGGTAGTCAGTATCACAGGTGATGATTCGCTGTAGTTTCCGTTCTCGTTAAACGAAACATTCTTTACGCTAAGGGATGATACCGTCTGCTTCTCCTTCGATGAAGCAAATACAGTGATATCTCCTTTAACGCCTGTGATCGTCAGATCACCCGTTGGTGAATAAAACGAATATGAAACGAAGTTTTCCGCAGGCTCGATCCTTATACTGTCAGCATCGATATAATGTGTCTTATCATTTACGGGCTTAACAGACACACTTGCATCATTCCCATCTTTAACTACCTGAACGTTTCTGTTGAATTTGACGTTATCATCACCGGAAGTAGAAACTTTATATTCCTTTACAGGGGCAATGCCTCCCCCTGATACGGTCAGGGATGCGGCTGAACTCTTAAGATAAAAAGTGTATCCGTCAGAATAAGCGGGTGAATACACGTAATAATTCCCGGGTTTAAGCCCTGTAATGGTCTTGCCTTCGACTGTTTTGACATCCGAAGTGTTATTTTTCGGATAATATGCCAGTCTGCTGATATCTCCTGTCCCGGTATATTCAATGACGCCTGTGTCCTCGTTATCTGCTGACGCAGTTAATGTAAAATCAACCTTGTTGGTAGTCACTTTAACTGTTTTTAGCGGAATATGCTCAGTGGAGCTGATGAGCTCACCATCGGCCGAACGAAGTTCAAAATATACATCGAAATCCTTTGACGAGGACGACTGAATATATTTAGTTATTGAGTTGGTTTCAGTAGTTATTAAGTTCTTATTTGCACTCCCGGATGAATAAAACCAGACACTGTAATTCCGGCTTATATCCCTCGGAACATCTCCGTTTGCATCATAGAATTCGGCACTCACCGCGATCTTGTTCTCGCCATCCACGGATACTACAGAAACTATGCTTATCGATACAGCTTTACCGGCATCCTGATCATCGGCAACCGCATCACCGGAAACTGCACCCGCTCGGGCAGCGAGTGGTTCCAAACCGGCCGTTGCGACACTTCCGCGGACAGATTTGGCAAGGGGAAGGCTATTTTCGGTCTCTGCAGATTCATCGTCGGTCTCATATGCTGTCTCGTCGTCGGTCACATCGTCGCTTTCATCTTCTGTCTCGGAGCCTGTTTTTCCCTCATCCTCACCGGCAGAGGTTTCCACATCAGTATCCTCTGAGTTCCTTTCCTCATCCTCTATGATGTTCTCGGTTTCGGATTTCTCGTCGGTTTTTTCTTCGGACTTTTCTTCAGTTTTCTCTCCGATTTTCTCTTCGGTTTTTTCTTCATTCACCGAAACAACTTCAGATCCTGTGTCGGTAACTGCTGCTGCCTGTACAGCAGGAGAAAAGGTAAGTAATCCCAGCAGTACGACTATAACGATTTTTTTATATAATCTCTTTTTCATTAATTCATTCCTCGTATTATATAGTCATACCCATTCTTTACCTGTTCTAATGCATAGGGTATGCTGTTGAAGATGCTGTGGATTGGTTCTTTGCTCCTACCGCATAGACGGTTACCGAAAGGCTCCAACCACAGCCTCTTTGTCAAAGT
>JAFSTN010000022.1 GCA_017450485.1 Lachnospiraceae bacterium | reverse complement strand
TTTTTGTTTAGATTGGACACCTAAATTATACCAAATCAGAGGCTCTTTTTTTCATCTATTAGATGAAAGCAACAGTATTAAAATGTCAAGGAACTATGCGGCTTTATGCCGATACCGATTCATTCGGTGAATAATACAGGTGTTACCAAAAAAACTTCAATACATATACGGTAGCAAATCAGACTTATTATGCTAATCTTGATTTCGCCTATCTGAAAGAACTATCTTCTATAGATGTCCGATTACGTCATATTGTTTTAGATATAAGTCTCGACATAGAACACTCCATTAAAGTATCTATTTTGAATCGGTGTAAAGAATTGAACTTTGATGGATTTGACATCGTAGCTGATTTCTTCAATAAATATCCTGGAGTAAAAGAAAACATAGAAAGAAATTCTGGTAACAGTTATTGTAGTGAATTAATTAAGGCACACAGAAACCGCTATCCAATATGGGTAGTAGTAGAAGTCCTATCTTTCGGGGATTTATGGCTTCTCAACAAATATATGGCAGATATGGGATACTATGGCGATCCCAAAAAAGCTGTGGCACGTGATAGTATAAGTATATTGCATTCAGTACACGATCTCCGAAATGCTGCTGCTCACAATCATTGTCTTCTACGTAACTTATCCTATTCAGATGATATTCATCCCGAATCGCTCATTTCCAACTATGTGGCAGAAATCAGCGAAATCAAAAAAGACCAACGAAGAAAAACTCTGTGCACCAGATTTCAGCATGATTTTACCTGTTTGGTATATTCAATTGATAATTTTATACTAAGTGAAAGCATGAAAAAAGATGCGGCTGACGCTCTTACAGAATTTCTTAACGGACGAGTAATACAAAATAAAGATTACTTCAGAAGTTGCATCGCTGTAAAAAATGCATATAATTACTGCAAAAAAATTGTTGATTATTATCTATTGAAGTATTAGAATAATCACATGAACTTAAAAAACTTATGTTTTTGTAAGGGCTGAGTATGACTCGGTCCTATTTTTTCATAACACTCCAATTCATTTCCTATAATCGCAATAACTCGTATAGCATATACATCTTCGTCAAACAGCTATGTCAAATACCAACCCTCTATTCTTTTTCCAAATCAAATCCGCTCATAATTCATTAAGCACCTTAGCGGCATAAGAATAGGTAGGGATTACAGCGGCTTTGGCTTTCTCAGCCGCCTCGACTATCTTATACACGAGGCGCTTTGCTATGCCTTTTCCTCCATACTCCGGCATCACTTCGGTATGGTATATATTCCAGCCATCGGAGGTAACCTGATAGTCACACTCGCCGATCTGACGGTCGCCGTCGTATGCTATGCTTTTGCATGCGTCTGTATCCAGCACAACGGATATTTCATGATTATACACGCAGGTAAGCGCTCCTGACGGGCACTCGCTTACGGTCTGCCAGATTTCCGCCGTGGGAGCTATCGTCACGTCTATCCAGGGCTTTCTTGATATATCAAATGTCTGCGGACTGCCGTATACGCACTTCTTCGCATGACGGCACTTCTCTGAATCCCAGAATACGGTTATGTCGTTGTTTTCATATATTCGGTGCATGATTATATATCCTCTATACGATTTTTGCATTATATCCGTTCTGCTCTTAATCGCGGGCTATGCATATATAACATTGTACTCACTTTCTAAGTGATTCCCTTTTTTGCCGATATTCTATAATCGGCATATCAGCCGCAACAAGGGTTTCGTTCATTCTAAGTTCAGAGGCCTTTGGTTGCTGAGTGATTACGATCCTCTTGTCCTGTCGCTCTACGATCTTGTTGGCGCGACTTCCAAGCCAGGCTATCATCTTATCTATCACCCGCATTCCGGTGATCTTATTATAGAATCTGAGAGCTATTATAGAGTTCTCGTCATCAACCGGGATGAAATATGCCAGAATCATGATTTTGTCCGTCACATGATTAAGCCACATATTAGGAAACTTAAATGTCAGATTGGTGGATTTGATCACACATTCCTCGGCAGGCTTCGGCGTTTGCCCGGAATCCACTTCATTATTAGCACTGGTCTGCAGCGTATTATCGTCAAGCCATACAACCTTCGGCCATTCACAAGACATCTGTTGCCACGGCCTATCGTTGTTCTATGCACGAACGCGAGATGTGAAACATCAAGCTGATTCTCGATAACTCTGGAATAATGCACGCCCCACTCGTCCATGATCTCGTCATACGTATACGACCTGTCAGTTATTACGTCAAAATAGTCCGGTTCATGATCCGGAGTCCGATCACCATACCATACAAATACAATACCGCCGATTTCACGTGTTTCATAACTTTTCAGATCAAATCGCGAAAAGTCGTCCTTCGATGCCCTGCCCTCTGATGGCACATATACACATTTGCCTTTTATATCATATTCAATACCATGAAACGGACACTTAATGTGATCATCCGCCATACAGCCTTTTGTCAAAGAAGCACCCCTATGTGCGCACAGATCTGTTACACATCCAATCTCGCCGGTCCGGCTTCTGTAGAGAACCAGATTCCGGCCAAACCTCTTAAGACCGGTCAATTTACCGGGCTTGACAGATGATGATGAAGTTATTGCATACCATTGATTAGGGATCATATGTGTTCCTCCTATTATTTTCAACAAATTCTTTGAATCTGGGGAGGCGTATGGTGATGTATCCTCTCGTCTGAACGTCTATAATACCTTTTTCCTTTAGGCGGGCACGAGGAACAGACCATTCGTTATGTTTTTGCTTAGTCATTTCCAAGAGTTCAGTTGCTGTCATTCTCTCTTTTTTCACAATGAACTGCATGAACCATTGATCTTTAGGAGACAGCTCGCTCCAGATCTTTTTATATACCTTTTCCGACAGGGTATCATCGAATCGCTGCAGGACATCTCCGGTCATGGTTTTTGCGTCCAGATCCCACATATACTTTCCAAGAACCTGGTAAGCGAAAGCATACCCCTTCGTCAGAGCCGCCATCTGCTCTGCCTCTTCATTTGATACACCCAGTGTATTATGGTAGTCATCTCGAATATAGGTATAATTCAAGGGCGACATCTCATATTTTTCGGCGCGAAGGAAGAACGTAAGGCCATCAGAGTTCTCAATACGCTCGATATCTTCATATAGCCCTGCTACAATCAGATATATAGGCAGATTCTCACGGATCAGCAATTGAAATTCCTGGATGAAGTCACGGATCCCCGGGGTGTTGCGGGCTTCATCTATCGTAACCAATACTCTCTTCTTTTTCTTAACAAGTTCCCTGAGAATAGTTTTCAGTGCATGATCCGCTCCAGGCTCAGGCTTAGCCTTAGCCAGATTCAATCCGATACCAAATGCAGACAGATTTATGTTCGCATCTATGAATTCCGAGATAAAGGGTACTTCAGCATATAGGTTCGCAATTACCTCCCTGATAATGTCAGAGTCCGGTCTCACTCCCGTGACGATCCAGTCATCATCGGATCTAAGTCGGTTCTCTATTGCCGTAAGAGTAACTGTCTTGCCGGTTCCCCTGATCCCGGTGATTTTAAACGCCTGCTCATCATCGCCGTCCAAAGCCTCCAATATGCTGTCAACAATCACATCACGGCTTATCATTTTAGTCGGGATCTTGCCAAAGCTGATCGTATATGGATTTTTCCCCCTATGTAGGGATTTTTCTGACATATCTGCTCCTTATAATTCTATATAATCATTTTTCACATATATAATACTATATAATTTTATATAATACTATATAATTGTATCGTGAATATATAATTCAATATAATTCTCCCTCTATGTTTCTTTTATCATCCGGGTGAGGATGCGCTCGAGTTCGGTGAAGTGCTGCTCTTCCATGAAGTGCTCGCGGAAGTATCGGCGGGCGTTAGCGCCATAGTCCGAAGAGTCCGGGGATGCCTGGGTTATCGAAGTCGGTAACGTATCGACTTGAGACGACGTGTTGGGGGATTTCGTGACTTGGGCGGTCGCGAAGTCGTACAGAATGCGTCCATAGGCTTCATGATCGCCTGCAGGGACGCATGCTCCGCAGCCTGCCTCTGCGATTATCTCGGCTGTGGCACCGTTCGCTGCGGCAAGTATCGGCTTGCCTGCTGCCATATAGGTTTGGAGCTTACCCGGGAGAGTATCTCCGATATGGTTAGAGCCGTCCAGCGTGAGCACGCACGCATCGGCCAGGCTGTAGTATTCGATAGACTCCTGGAACGGAACAGGTCCGTAGAATGTAACGATCCCGTCGATGCCCAGCTCGTGAGCCAGTGCCACCATGGCATCATATTCTGAGCCGCCGCCGACGATATGCAGGTGAACTGCCGGTATGCGGCCGAGAGACGCTTCATCGCGGCCGGAAACATCAGTGGCCGACGATATGCAGGCATGAGGCGCTTCATCACGTCCGTCGCCCTCCTGCACCTTAAACACCGTCATCGCGCGTAACAGGCAGTCGAGATTCTGGGCCTTGCCTATATTTCCTACGAAAAGGAAGTCGACCCTGTCGGAAGCTGCCCCGCCGGCTTCAGCACCCATCTCCGCACCGGCGGTACTTTTACCCGTATCACGCTCGAGCAGCGCCTTATCCCCGAACTGCGGCAGATAGCTCATCCGCTCGCGGCTGATGCCGTTGACCCTCTCCATATACTCATAGAATGGCTTGGACGATACCGCTATATGATCGCACCGGCCATAGATACGCCTCGTCCAGGCATGGATCAGGCGATAAGCGAGAGTGCCCTCCTGTATGTTCATAGCCTTCACGCACTCGGGCCATATATCCATGCAATACAGGAAGAGCGGCTTATGATATCTCTTGCTGAGGGTTATGGCGGGAACCGCCATGGTCACGGGAGACACCTCCCATACATAGATCACGTCGAAATCTCCGAAATCATGAAAACGTGCCTTCAGGCTCCCGTTAAATGCGAACGACAGATAGCTCAGACTTCGCCATATGGGGCCATGCCGGCGTGCGATGGTAGGTACACGGTAGACATCCGCACCTTTATATTCATGATGGCGCATCCTGCCGTGCTTGAACTCTGCCGGTATCCGTGAAGTGGTATAGTCCGGCAGACCTGTAAGCACAGTCACCTGATGACTGCGCTGAACCAGCTTCTCCACGATCTCATTGACAGAATATATGTCCGGCCAGAAGCACTCGGTGACTACCAGTATTTTCAAGGATGTGCGATCCTCACTTTACGATCTCTCTATAGGTTTCGGGATGGGTCTCATCGAAGATCTCGTTCGCCCACATCACGGTGACCAGATCCTCGGTGTCAGACAGATTGATTATATTATGGGAGTATCCGGGAAGCATCTGTACTGCCTGAATCTTTTCACCGGATACCTCATACTCATAGACAGGATACGGCTCACCGGTCGCAGGATCCGTGCCGATACGGCGTTCCTGTATCAGGCCGTGTCCGGATACGACGATGAATATCTCCCATTTGGAGTTGTGCCAGTGCTGTCCCTTCGTCACTCCGGGCTTGGAGATGTTGATGCTTACCTGTCCGCATGTGAGAGACTTGATGAGCTCGGTGAAATGCCCGCGCTCATCTACAGCCATCGGTATGTCATATATGACTTTGTCAGCCGGAAGGTATGACAGATATGTCGAATACAGCTTCTTTGCAAACGAACCGTCAGGGATCTCCGGCATGATCAAAGTAGCTGGCATGTCATGGAAGCTGTGCAGCAGCTCAACTATCTCTCCGAGAGTGGCTGTATGAGTCACGGGCACATAGCAGTACTTACCATTCCTGTGCTCGCATCCCTCCAGCGCATCCAGCATCTCCTCCACGAGATCATCTATGTAGAGCAGCTCCAGCTCAGTGGACGGATCGTTCACCTGTATGGGCAGATCATTCGCTATATTATTGCAGAAAGTAGCCACAGCCGAGTTATAGTTCGGCCTGCACCACTTACCGAAGAGATTCGGGAAACGGTAAACCAGCACCTTCGCCCCGGTCTCCTCCTCATATTTGAAGAAAAGTTCCTCACCCGCCAGCTTTGACTTGCCGTACTCGGATCCTTCAAACCGTCCTGTGAGCGTTGCCTGGATCGATGATGAGAGCATCACGGGACATTTATTCCCCGCTGCTTTCAGAGTACCAAGCAGAGTCTCCGCGAATCCGAAGTTCCCCTGCATATATTCGTCCGGGTCCTTCGGACGGTTTACTCCTGCCAGATTGAAGACGAAATCTGCTTTCTCACAATAAGTCACAAGCGATCCCGGATCGGAATCAATATCGTACTCATATATCTCTTCGATCTTCAGTTCCGGTCTGGTGTGGTTCTTGCCGTCACGAAAGTTCTTCAGATTCTCTGTTAAGTTGCGTCCTATGAAGCCTTTGGCTCCGGTCACGAGTATATTCAAGCTGCTCCTTTCAGGGGAATATCTTCATCACTCTTCTCACACATTATTATCGTAGCCATACCCCACAGGAAAAAAGTAAAAATAGCAGTTCTGTTATTAGACGCCCATATAGTCGGTGAAAACCCCATTATGAATTCGGAGGCCGCTCCGGCGATAAACATCATCACAGCTATATCCTTTTTCCTGCTCTGGCTGACACACACTGCCAGTATAATGATCACGGCAAGGAAGATAAGGACAAATACCGGTATATATGACCTTTTCGCTTCCCACATCACATCAGCGATGGTTCCCGGGTCGATCAGATGCCATGGCAGTCCCCCCCCCGAATAAACCGAATTTCGGCCAATGCAGAATGATCACCGTCTCGGCAAGTCCACCGAAAACGCTCATAATCATACCCGCTACACAAGCGATCGTTTTCTTTTTCAGATTTTTGAAAAATACATACGCCGCACTGCAGATGATCAGCAGAACCAAAATCGGTTTTATGTACCCCTCATAACCGCATATGAAGTATTTATAAACAGCATATAACCCCATATACGTCTTATCAAACAGAGTAAAGTCTGCAAATGCCGGCATCCAATACGCAACATTGCTGATCATCCTCGCATCATTTCCGGGACAGGTACTCTCAAATATCAGTACGCCGAATCCGACCAGAGACGATAGCAGAAGTCTCTTGTCTATCCTCTTATCCCTGACATAGACAGCGATCAGCAGACAACAGCATATGATCTCAAAAACCACCGCTGCCTGCTCCTGATTTGTCCCGAATACAAAACATATAACAAACAGTATGACCTCCCCATAACCAAGGGACTTATTGTCATACCACCCGTAAAGACATCGCAAGCACCAAAACAGCGCCGCACATACCCAGAAATAATTCACGGAAGTTGCAACCCACCCCGCTGACTGCATATCACAATAAAACGGATAGACCATCATCAATACAAAGACAATTCCCTTGATGATATGCAAACGGTCATCATATGTGCATATATGAACCATATTCCTATACAGTGCAACAGCAATCAAAACAGTTAAGCACTTCCAGAGCCTCGGCACCCGGACCAATAAAGCCACTGCAATATCGATGACCAGTCTGGCTGACCATCCGTTGTATCTGGAAATCATGTATTCGGACAGCGTCATGTCATCAAACACGTGAATGTAGAAATCCATGTCATCTCCAAAGTTCACATTAACTCTACGAAATAACATATATGAATACACGCATATAATAATGATTTCCGGAATATGTAATAAAATGAAATGCTTTTTATCTGCTTTCATTAAGAGCGTTTTTAACATACTGTGTGGTCATCAGTTTCTCCACTGTCCCTGCAACATCGAGGCGACGGGTATTATGGCTCGTATAAGCCTCATCGGCGGCTGTATGCACCTCACCCTGTACATAGAATTTATCGTAGTTCAGGTCTCTGGAATCGGCCACCACGCGGTAGTAGTCACCCATGTCCTCGGCTCTGAGGCGCTCCTCTTTGGTCAGAAGTGTCTCATAAAGCTTCTCGCCGTGTCTGGATCCGATCACCTTGATCTCTGCCTCTCCGAAGAGCTGCTGTACGGCTTTCGCCAGATCGCCGATCGTCGATGCATCCGCCTTCTGTATGAAGAGGTCACCCGGATTACCGTGTGTAAACGCAAACATAACGAGATCCACAGCCTCATCCAGATTCATCATGAATCTGGTCATATTCGGATCGGTAATGGTGTTCGGCAGACCGTTCCTGATCTGATCGATGAACAGCGGTATCACGCTGCCTCTCGAACACATGACATTACCGTATCTCGTACAGTTGAGGATCGTTCCGCGCTCGGCTGCCATCTGTGCGTTTGCATATACCACATGCTCCATCATGGCTTTGGAGATGCCCATGGAGTTGATCGGATATGCGGCTTTGTCGGTAGACAGGCAGATCACATGCTTTACACCGTTCTCCACTGCTGCGTGGATCAGGTTGTCGGTACCTATGATATTCGTCCGCACTGCTTCCATAGGGAAGAACTCACAGCTGGGCACTTCCTTGAGCGCCGCTGCATGGAAGATATAGTCTACACCGGGCATGCAGTCCCTGAGACTCTGTATGTTCCTCACATCACCGATGAAGAATTTCACCTTGTGATAATGCTCGGGATGAAATGCCTGCAGTTCGTGACGCATGTCATCCTGCTTCTTCTCATCACGTGAGAATATCCTGATCTCGCCTATGTCTCCGGTCAGGAAATGATCAAGCACGCAGTGTCCGAAACTGCCCGTTCCTCCCGTGATAAGTAGTGTTTTGCCATTAAACTCACTCATGCGTCGTGTATCTCCTCTCTTTTCTCCTCAGAGAATCCTGCGGTGCTTTCTTTCTGCACCAGTATCTTGACTGTCTCAAACAGTATCTGCAGATCCAGCAGTATCGAATAATTCGTGATATAGAACAGATCCATCTTCAGCTTATTGAGCGCATCGGTGTTGTATCTGCCGAATACCTGCGCCGGACCTGTCAGGCCGCCCTTGACCTTCAGCCTGTAGACGAACTCCGGTATCTCCTCCGTGTACATCGCCACGTGTTCAACACGCTCGGGTCTGGGACCGACGATCGACATATCCCCCTTCAGGATATTGATCAGCTGGGGAAGTTCATCTATGCGGACCGGTCTGATCCTGTGGCCTACCTTCGTGATACGGTCATCGTCCTCTCCCGCAGGGCGGGGACGTCCGTCTTTCTCGGCATCGACTACCATGGATCGGAACTTCAGCATCTCAAACTCGCGTCCGCCTATCGTCACCCGTCTCTGTCTGTAGAATACGGGGCCATGATCCTCTGCACGTATAGCCAGAGCAACCACCAGAAATACGGGGCTTAAGACGACAAGTCCGACTATCGATATCAGGCAGTCGAAGATGCGCTTAACAATCAGCTGGATAGGCTGTAACCCTGCATTTCTGCACAGATAGAGCGGTGTATCAAACAGATTGATATCCTCCGACTTCTTGGATATGATGTCGGAGATCTTCGGTGTGAAGTAGACTCTCTTGTCCCGGTTGAAACATTCCTTCAGGATGTCGTTCTTGATCTCCGACGGGATATCGTTGATCAGCACCGCATCATATGAGTCCATAATCTCAAATATCCGGTCCAGTCCCTCATCGATGCATACGACATCGGCGATGTGATACTTATCCGGACGGTCGTTCATGAAGTGGAGCTTGCGGTCATCCGCGGACTTATATATCTCCAGTATCTCGTACGGAGGGAATATATGACGGTACAGGTCCACCATGTAGTATATCGCCACACATGTCACTGTCGCCTGCACAAGGAAGAGCAGCGCATATCTCCACAGGAAATCAGGGAAGAATCTGAACTGTCCCGTGATGGCACATGAGATCAGGATCTCAAGTGCGTTCAGCGAGAAAAGTGTCATGGCTTCGGATGCGAGCAGGTTCGCCTTGCGGTCGATACCTATGCGGAATGCCTTGAGTGCTTTGCCCAGAAAAAGATACAGCACACAGCATATGCCCACAGCCATAAGCCTGTTGCCCAGGCCCATCAGGTTTCCTGTCTGGTTGTGGACTTTGACGAATCTGACCCATACATAATAGAATGATGCACCTGTAAAAGCTGTCAGGACCACCACACAGAACCAGCGGTATATGTATTTTTTCTCTATCCCGGTTCTCAAATCCTGTACCAATCCACTATCTTGCGGACTGCGGTGATCACGCTCTCCACATCATCATCGGTCATCATCGGGTAGAGAGGGATGCTCATGATACGGTCATAGATCCGCTCCGCATGAGGACACAGCCCCCTCTCATATCCACGCTCCTTATAGAACGGGAAGTAATATACGGGCACGTAATGCACCTGACACTGCACGTTCTCGGCACTCATCGCATCGAAGAACTCGCGTCTCGTGCAGCTGAGCTTATCGAGATCAAGCTGTATAATATAGAGATGTCTCGTCGTATCGGATTCCGGTATCTCACGCTGTACGATGATCTCGGGCATATCCGCGAACGCTTCGTTATAGCGTGCCACTATCTCATGCCGTCTCTTCGAGAACGCATCCAGTTTCTTCAGCTGTGAGATCAGGAGTGCTGCCTGGAAGTCCGTCATGCGGTAGTTGAAGCCGAGTGTCTGCATCTCGTAGTACCAGATGCCCTCGGGATCCTTCTCATCGAACTCATCAGGATCGCGTACTATGCCGTGCTGTGATGCGAGCCTCAGCTTACGGAAGAGCTCGGGATCGTTGGTCGTGATCGCACCGCCCTCTCCGGATGTGATGGTCTTCACCGGATGGAATGAGAAGCAGGTCATGTCTCCGATCGAGCCTTCCGGTCTGCCTTTATACTTAGTGCCTATCGCGTGCGCTGCGTCAACCACATATGTCAGTCCATGACGGTCGCAGATATCTCTGATCCTGTCATGCTCAACCGCTTGGCCTGTATAATCAACCGCTACCACGGCCCTGGTTCTGTCAGTGATATGCGCTTCTATGCTGTCGGGATCTATGTTATAGGTCTCGGGATCGACATCCGCAAATACGGGCTTGGCTCCCACATATACCGCACAGTTCGCCGATGCGGCAAAGGTAAGCGGAGTGGTGATCACTTCATCGCCCTCACCTATGCCCGCTGCGAGCATCGCACAATGAAGCGCGGCGGTTCCGTTCGCTACCACTACCGCATATTTCGCACCGGTGACCTCGGCGAGCAGTTTCTCCACTGCAGCCACATCCGGACCGCATGTGATAAGCGGGCCTCTGAGGACTTCACCCACTGCGGATATATCATCCTCATCGATGCACTGACGTCCGTAATATATCTTATCAGCCCGTACGGGCGTTCCGCCGTGTATCGCTAACTTCTCACTCATACTGACTCCCATACCGCACCTCCGCCGACGCACACCGCGCCGGCGAAAGCTCTCGTCATTGATCATTGATACCGATTACAGTTCCTTCACCCACAGTCCGTGGAGGTTGCAATACTCATATACAGCGACAGCCTTGTCTCCGTCTGCTACCGTGAACTCAGCTACAGGCTTCTCTCCGGGCTTCAGAGTCTTCTTCTGGAATCCCTGTGCTGTCTCAAGTACGATGAACTGGATGTAGTGCTCATCGAGCATGGGATGCTCTACTTCGCCTACCTGTACACTTACCTTCGCACCATCTACGGTGACTGCGGGTACGTGCTTCTCAAAGGCTGCATCCACGGCACCGGGTACGAGCTCCGTCATTGGCTTGCCGCAGCATACTACGGGCACTCCCGAATCATTTAACTTGGTGATGATGTTTCCGCATGTTTCGCATTTATAAAATTTCATGGTCCGTCTCCTTCCTTATATGCCTGTGAGAAATATAGATTCCCCTTGCTGCGACCCGACAGTACTCGCTGCGGGGAACTATATTTCTCACAGGCTTGATATCAGTAATTCTCCGGTTTAAGCTGGAAATACGCCTGCGCGTGGTTGCATACCGGACATACCTCCGGCGCGTCCTTGCCTACCACGATGTGTCCGCAGTTCGAGCACTGCCAGATGGCATCGCCGTCACGCGAGAACACGATCTTGTCCTCAATATTCTTAAGCAGCTTCCTGTATCGCTCTTCATGCTCTTTCTCAATAGCAGCCACTGCCTCGAAGAGCTCGGCGATCTCATCGAAGCCTTCCTCGCGGGCGGTCTTCGCGAATCCCGGATACATCTCCTGCCACTCGTGAGCTTCACCCTCAGCTGCTTCACGCAGACAGTCGACCGTGCTTCCGATACCGGTCAGGATCTTGTACCAGATCTCGGCATGCTCTTTCTCATTGGCTGCCGTCTCGGTGAAGATATTGGATATCTGTACATATCCCTCTTTCTTCGCCTTGGATGCGAAGTACGTGTACTTATTACGTGCCTGAGACTCCCCCGCAAACGCCTCCTGCAGGTTCTTCTCGGTCTGAGTCCCCTTCAGATCCTCGGCCCTGCAGCGCCACTTGTTATCCGCCATAATGCTACCTCCTTATACATATATTCAGCTCATGCCGGTTGCTCAGCCGGCTCCAACAAACCTCTTAAACTCATCATAGTCGCGTATGTAATCCGACTCGTCATAGAGCTGCGATGCCAGTACCATCAGCACCGCATCCTCCGAGAAGTCATACATCTCACGCCACATGTTGTTGGCTATGTACAAGCCTACGTACGGCTTATCGAGAAGCACCTCCGCGGTCTCCCTGCCGTCATCGAGGTGGATCCTGCAACTGCCGTGCACACAGATCAGTATCTGCTCGAGAGACTTGTGGGCATGATGTCCGCGGACCGCACTCCCGACAGTTTTGTACATATAGTACACCCTCTTTATATCAAAAGGGATGTTCTTCATCTCCTCAAGCGACACGAGCTGTCCTCTGTCATCGCCGTGCGCTTCAAATGTGTAGGTCTTTATATCCAAAGCGTAACTCCTTATCCGCAGCCGTGATCGGGTCCGCTGCGGTTCTGCCTCTACTTAAACGAATTCACCGCATCGATCACATACGCTACCTGCTCGTCGGTCATGCCGTAGTACATCGGCAGGCTCAGCTCCGTACGGCTGATCTCCTCTGCCAGAGGCAGGTCACCCTGAGCATAAGGCAGGCTGTCATGCAGGTGTTCGCATCCGGGGCACTCCGCATCGCTGTGTCCGGCGGCTGCACGTGCTTTCTCACTGTAGCACTCCTGCATATGGATCGGTATCGGATAGTGCATCATGGTGCCGATGCCGCGCTCCTTCAGGTACTCTGCGAGCTCATCGCGTCTCTCGGTACGTATCGCGAATATATGCCATACGGGCTCTGCATAATCCGGTACATACGGCATGATGATATCGGGATTGTTCATCCCCTGCAGATATTCCCGGGCAATACGCCTGCGCTCCGCATTCATACGGTCGAGCGCGGGGAGCTTCGCCGACAGCAGTGCCGCCTGCAGCTCATCCAGTCTGGAGTTCTGGCCCTGATATATGAAATGGTATTTATAGTCGGAACCATAGTTGGCTATCGCGCGTATCTTATCACCCAATGCCTTGTCGGAGGTGGTTACCGCACCGGCGTCTCCGAGTGCACCGAGATTCTTGCCGGGATAGAAGCTGAATCCGGCACTGTCTCCGAAGCTGCCGACTCTTTTGCCTTTATATAACGCGCCGTGGGCCTGTGCACAGTCCTCTACCACTTTGATTCCGTGCCTGCTCGCGATCTCCATGATCGGATCCATATCACAGGGCTGTCCGTAGAGATGCACCGGCATGATGGCTCTGGTACGTGACGTGATCGCCTGCTCTATCAGGGCAGGATCGATGTTATACGTGCGGATATCGGGCTCCACGAGCACGGGAGTCGCACCCACATAAGTGATGGCCAGGACCGTCGCGATATATGTATTCGACTGGACGATGACCTCATCTCCGGGACCTACGCCGAGCGCCTTGAGTGACAGGATGAGTGCATCGAGACCGTTACCGCAGCCGATACAGTGATCCGTCCCGACGAACTTCGCAAATGCCTCCTCGAAGGCGGTATCCTCGTGACCGAGTATATACCAGCTTGACTCCAGCACGCGATCAAATGCCGCGCGGATTTCCGTATTTAATTCCTGCTCCATCGGTCTGAAGCTGACGAAAGGGATATTATTCATTTTCTCCATACCATCTTGTTGACCACCCCGGTGTAGCTCTGGATGATCTTCACTACTTTATCCGAAACATTGGTGTCGGCATATACGGGTACGGGCACACCGTTGTCGCCGTTATCGTTCATGGCTACCGCTGTTTCCACTGCCTGAAGCAGGCTGTCCGTATCGATGCCCGCTATGACGAAGTCGCCCGCATCTATGGCTTCCGGACGCTCCGTGCTCGTTCTGATGCACACAGCCGGGAAGGGATGACCTATACTCAGGAAATAACTGCTCTCCTCGGGCAGCGTACCGGAATCGGATACCACTGCATAGGCATTCATCTGGAGGCAGTTGTAATCGTGGAATCCAAGCGGTTCATGTGCGATCACGCGGCTGTCAAGCTTGAAGCCCGATTGTTCGAGGCGCTTCCTGCTCCTCGGATGACATGAGTAGAGGATCGGCATATCGTACTTTTCCGCCATACGGTTGATCGCCGTGAAGAGCGACAGAAAGTTCTGCTCTGTATCTATGTTTTCCTCTCTGTGAGCAGATAACAGGATGTACTTATGAGGTTCTATGGCTACACCGGTCTCGTCGCTTAGCCGCTTATGCACGTCACTCGCATTGATCGCCTCCAGATTCGCACTCAGCACCTCAGCCATAGGTGAGCCCGTGACAAAGGTACGCTCTCTCGGAAGTCCGCATTCTGCGAGATATCTGCGGGCGTGCTCGGAATAGGCGAGATTGACGTCCGAGATGATGTCCACAATACGTCTGTTGGTCTCCTCCGGCAGACATTCATCCTTGCATCTGTTGCCTGCTTCCATATGGAAAATGGGTATATGCAGTCTCTTCGCTCCGATCACGGACAGACAGCTGTTCGTATCACCAAGCACGAGTACCGCATCGGGCTGTATATCAACCATGAGCTTGTAGCTCTTATCGATGATGTTGCCCATCGTAGCACCCAGGTCATCGCCCACCGCATCCATATATACATCGGGATCGTCGAGTCTCAGATCCTTGAAGAACACGCCGTTCAAGTTATAATCATAGTTCTGACCGGTATGGGCCAGGATCGTATCGAAATAATTACGGCACTTTCTGATCACCTCCGATAGTCTGATGATCTCGGGACGCGTGCCGACTATTATGAGCAGCTTAAGCCTGCCGTTATTCTGAAACGAAACTCCGGCATTGGACATGGACGTATCCTCCTCTCATCCTGAAACAAATCTATATAAGTATAGCACATCTCACCAGTCACGAACGATCATTCCGTCTATAATCGGATCAAAGAACTCCCTGCTTTTGTCTGCCTCGCACGAATAATCTGTCCCGCACTAACCTCGATACAAGCCTGCATGCATACACCCATACAAAGCTGAGTGCATACATCGACAACGTGGCGCTCAGGTACTGCCGCGGTATATCAAAGCGGCTCCAAAGTCCTATGATCATCAGTGGCATCATATGCCATATGAATATGCCGTACGAGCACCCGCCGACTGCGGAGATGATGCGTCCTATCCTGTCAGACCCGATCCGGATACGGGTAAACAGAAGCGTGAGCATCATGGCTTCAAGTACGACGGTCACTGACGAGTAGTTCCATACACTCTCGGTGATGCGGCTTACCGCTGCGCTGAGCAGGGCAGCCAGTACATACATGATCAGATAGAATACCGCCGGGAATCGTTCCCAGTAGTCCCTGTGCATCCTGAGTGCATAGCCCATGCAATACATATATACAAAAAACGCTATGTTGAACCCGCTGCCGTCCCCCTGCCATGTCACCGTAGAGAGCCCCTGTATGTTCACTCCCGCGAGATCACCGGTGAAGCTCACGAATGTGGGCAGCACGGAGAAAGCCAGTGTCATGATGCCAAGGAGAGTGCCGAGTGCGGGTGACTTGCCGGAACAGATGCCGGTTCCGGGACTACTCAGGCCGGCCAGTCCTCTGTCGATAAACGGTGAGAACAGCAGCAGGGTCACGAACAGGCACACGAACCAGTTATTGGGCACCATATATCCGATCAGGACTCTCAGGCTGAAGTCATGCGTGATCCACAGCACATACAGGAGATATCCTACTACACGATAGAAAGAGCAGGCTGCGAGCAGCCACAGAGCCTTGCGCCAGGGGATCGTATAGGCTGCGCTCCCGGAAGCAGCGCCTGCGGAGCCCGCAGCCTGCGATGCCTTTTCCGCTTTCACCGCTGCGAAGTATCCGCTCGATATGATAAACGCATCCACTGCACATATCGCAAGCGACTGCGTGATCCTAATGAATATCTCCATGCCGGGGGAGGATGACATCGCATTCAACGCACCACCCATATCGCGATTATTGAAATGTAACACTATCACCAGGAAAATGAGCAGAACACGCTCGAGATCCATGTTATACATACGGCCTGAGCCGCGCGAAGTATCACTCATAGTCCACCTGCATCAGACATAGGCCTTTCGCCGGAGCGGTGGGACCTGCCTGTGATCTGTCACGGCACTCTATCAGATCGGGGATGGAGTCGGCATCGCGCTGTCCCATCCCGACTTCCAGCAATGTACCGGTCATGATCCTGACCATATGCTGCAGGAATCCGGTGCCGTGATAAGTCAGATTGATATATCCGCCACGCTCCGTGATCTCGATGGAATCAACGATACGGACCGTGGATTTCTTCATATGTTTGTTGCCGCAGAACGATGCATAGTCATGCTTGCCGGTAAGATACTCCGCCGCCCTGCGCATGGCATCGATATCGGGATGGACATCGAGCGCCAGCACGAACCGCCTGTTAAATACGGGCTTGCCGGGCCCTGCATAGCATGTGTAGCAATAAGTCTTGCCGACTGCATTATATCTCGCATGGAATCTGTCGGATGCGATGCGAGTCTCGAGCACACAGATATCCTCCGGCAGATGCCCGTTCATGTACGCGGTGATCTCCTCAGGGGTAAGCGACGTATCAAGGCGTGCATTACACACCATCCCCTTCGCATGCACTCCGGCATCGGTACGTCCGGCTCCGAGCACCTCTATATCATCCGCTCCGGTCATCTGAGCGAGATGGTACTCCATTTTGCCCTGGATCGTATTGTCTATGCCCGGCTGATGCTCCCAGCCCTTATAGCGGGTGCCATCATAGCACAGGATGAACTTATAGTTCCTGACTTCACTCATGAAAGTTTCGACCGCCTGCTATTTATTCATAAAGCCCTGCCATCTGAACTTAAACTCCATATGACCGGATACGTCCAGCAGATACTCAGGATGGACCCGTGATCCCCACGAATCATCTCCTCCGACACCCATCTGTCCGAGGCTCACGCGGACTATAGTATGATAGATAGGCGGAAGCTCGTGAGGATGTGCTGCATTCTCAAGCTCATGCGGAGTATACGGCAGTGCGCTGAAGCACATCGGTGCGCCGAGCGAGGTGAACCTGATACCGTATCCGTCATCGCCGTAGACCTCACCCCACCTGACATCGGTGTGATTACCGCACTCCTGCGGAACGAGATAAGCAGCCATGTTGTCGGTTACATCATTTTCCCAGATGCCCATCTTACCGCCACCGCATCTGTCAGCGTAGGTCTCCTCAGGCCCTCTGCCGTACCACCTGACATGATTCAGATCTGCATCCAGAGTAAACATCATACCGAACTCGGGCATATCGCCAAGCTCAGACACGGGATCGTAGATGAGTGTCGTATCGACCGCGCCGTCGGGACGGACCTCATATCTGACCCTGACCTCCGTCGCGGGAGATGTGGGTACATTCAGTGTATAAGTGGTGCAGAGTCCGTCTGCCGCCGGAGAGATCTCGGGAACCATGATATCGAAGTTGGCATTTTTCTTATGTGTCAGATACATGCTGGCGATCTTCCACTGCGCATATCTCTGAGGCCCCACACAGCCCATGTCGTTATCCACGGGTGCGCGCCAGAAGTTCGGCACGGGCACTTTCATACCGTATATGAACTCACGTCCTCCGTATATATACGAAGCCACGCCTCCCTGACCGGGGGTAAACAGTATCTGATAGTCAGCACCTTTCTGCCCATAGTTCTGGGATCCGCGGATGAACTCACACACATTCGCGTCTGCGGATGCTGACCTGCCTCCTGCGCGGGTGCCACCCGATGCCTGCACTCCTTCTTCTCCCTCTATCGTATAGGTATACTGATCAAACGCCACCTCATGTCCGGCAGGAGCATAGTCGGTATCGCGCTTCAGGTGAAACGATACGATGATCGTATATTCACCGGGATCTGCCGGTCTGACGATCGGCAGATCGTATTTCTTATCACACAGCGGAGATACGTTCGTGTCAAACGGTTCCCTGATCTGCTGCACCCCGTCTCTGAGCAGGGTAATGTACGCATCATATTCGGATGTGGATGTGAACAGATGCCTGTTGATCACCCGTACGCTGTGCTCGGTTATCTCGCATTCTATCGGTCTGTAGTTATACTTGACCTCCTGCATCTTGGGACTCGGAGTGCGGTCACCGTACATGATTCCGTTGCCGGAGAAATTATACTCACTCGGACGGTCACCGAAGTCACCGCCGTACGCCTGATACTCATCTCCGTAACGGTCTGTCTTCACGATCGACTGGTCTATATAATCCCATATAAATCCACCCTGAAATCTCGGATCGGTGTGCATGAGTTCGATATATTTATGCATGCCTCCGCATGAGTTCCCCATCGCATGCGTATATTCGCACATGATGAAGGGCTTGTCGGGATGCTCGGCAAGAAAAGCTTTCACACCTTCCACGGGAGTGTACATCTGAGTCTCCATGTCGGAAGTCTCGGGACGTCTGCGGTCATTGACTATGCTCTCGTAATGAACGAGCCTGTCGGGATCGAGACTGTGCAGCAGCTCGGTCATATCCGCGATCACGTCACCGCCGAAGGATTCGTTTCCGTCAGACCAGATGAGTATCGAAGGGTGATTCTTGTGTATCTCGTAGAGACTGCGGATACGGTCGAGAAGCAGCGGCTCATATTCCATATGGTTCGACGGCAGTATCCGGTCCGGATCCTCGTGTGCATCGGGTGTACACCAGGTACCGTGAGTCTCCATGTTGTTCTCGGCTATCATATATATGCCGTACCTGTCGCACAGATCGTACAGCGGCTCATCATCGGGATAGTGAGAGGTACGTATCGCATTGATGTTATTTGCCTTCATGTTCAGCACATCAGCCAGTGTCTCCTCGTAGGAGATCGCGCGTCCGGTATAACAGGAGAACTCATGACGGTTCACCCCGTTGAACTCTATGCGTTTGCCGTTGATGCACATGATACCGTCCTTCATCTCGAACCTTCTGAAGCCGACGTTTAAGACCACGCGTTCTATCTCATTGCCCACGGTATCCCTGATCAACAGTGTCAGTGTATACAGATAGGGTTTCTCGGCACTCCACAGCAGAGGGTTCGATACGGGATATATCATCTCCTCGCCCAGAGCGAGAAGCACGGTATCGCGGAGCACCGCAGCCCCGTCGGAATCAGCGAGGATAAGTTCCAGGCTGCCGTCACCCGTGGCCCTGGTCTTCACCACCAACTGGGCATCCAGGTAATCGTCGTCAAGCAGCGTACGTACACCCACATCCTCCAGATGCACCGGAGGCACGGAGTATATCCATACAGATCTGTATATACCGGAGAATCTGAAGAAATCCTGATCCTCGAACCAGCTGCCGACTGTCCACTTGAATACCTGCACCGCGAGTTTATTTACGCCCGGTATCAGCAAATCGGTGATGTCATACTCACCCGCATCGAAGCTGTCCTCTTTGTATCCGATGAAATGCCCGTTCAGCCAGATCGCAGCTCCGGATTCTATGCCTCCGAAATAAATCCTGGCTCCGTATCCCTCGGGGATATCGGGACGTTCAAAATACTTCACGTAGCTGCCGACGGGATTGAACCGCTCGGGCACATCGCCTGTCGCAACATTCTCCAGACCATCCCAGGGATAAGCGGTATTCGTATAATGCGGTTTATCATATCCCTGCATCTGAATATGACCGGGAACCGTTATGGTATCCCAGCCATTGCAATCATAATCTGCTTTATGGAAATCCTTCGGTGCGGATTCGTAGTTCTCGGAATAAGCGAAGTTCCAGTCGCCGTTTAGGTCAAGCACGACAGAGGATCTGTGTCCGCCATGCCCGTCGGGCTGCATGGCATCGAAAAAGGCCCGCGCCGGTAATCTCCCCTCGGCGAAACACTTCGGATCACGTATCATGTTTACGTTAAATTCCATACTTCCTCCAGTCTGTCCCGCGCCCGGGACTCATGCACATACCGCTCAGCCTATGTCTGCGACGGAATCTCTCTCTATCAGCTCTACCGGCAGCACCGTTCTGCCCGGATTGACGGCTATGGGGTCCGTATCCTCTTCATCGGGTTCGACACCCAGGATGCCGAGCATGAGCTTCACCGCGATCCCGGCTTTGTGACGCATATCCTGTCTGATGGTGGTAAGCCTCGGTGTGATCATGCGGCTCAGCGGACTGTCATCGTATCCGACTATGGAGATATCCTCCGGCAGGTTCATTCCCATATCCTTAAATGCCGCCATCAGGCCTGCTGCCATGATATCGGTCGTCGCTACCACTGCGGTCACGTCCGGATGGGCATGTATGCTCTCTGCCGTCCGTCTGCACGAATCCGGATCCAGGCCGAACTCATATACGAGCCCGGGATCTGCCTCAATGCCGGCATCCGCGAGCGCCGACAGATATCCCCGGTATCTGTGTTCCATATATCGTCCGTCCCCGATGGTAGTAGATGCAAAAGCTATGCGCTTATGCCCCTTCGATATCAGATGCGCCGTGGCGATACGTCCGCCCTCATAGTCATCATGATCTACTTCATACACATCTTCACTGGCATAGGCATCGATATATATGATCGGCTTCTTTACCTCGGTCAGCTCATTTATGAACTCAGGATCGCTGGCACCCGTCACGAATATTCCGTCCAGATTCCAGTTATGCAGAAACTCCTTCAGCTCATCGACATCTCCCACACGGCGGAACATCAGATAGTATCCGCTCTTCTTAAGATCGGATTCCATCCTGCTTAAGAACGCCATCTGAAATGCTTCATCCGAGAATGCGGCCTCCGCTTCGGTCGGCACAAAATGGATGAGTGCTATAACCCGCGACGAAGATGATACCAGACTCCTGGCGAACATATTCGGCACATATCCGAGCTCATCTATGGCCTTCATGATACGTGCTACGGTTTCTTCCGACACACGGTTTTTGCGTCCGTGTATCACGTTGGATACGGTAGTCGCGGAAACCCCCGTGTATTCCGCTATATCCTTGATCGTTGTCATTTTCTGCCTTATTCCTTTTCTTCCATCACGCTCATGTATGCGGGACGGATGATCTTGTTCATACCTATGAGCTCCTCGATACGGTGTGCGCTCCAGCCCACGATCCTCGCTATCGCGAATATCGGTGTGTAGAGCTCCGTCGGTATCCCGAGCATGTCATATACGAAGCCGCTGTAGAAATCGACGTTCGGACATACGCCCTTGAAGATGCGTCTCTTCTCACAGATCAGATCTATGGCTTCCTCACTGACTATCTCGTAGAACTCCATATCACGGCTTCTGCCCTTGGCATCGGCCAGTTTATTCACGAACCCGTGGAATATCCTCTCTCTAGGATCGGACAGAGAGTAGATCGCATGCCCGAGGCCGTATACGAGTCCCTGATGATCGAACACATCTCCGTTCAGTATCCTGGCCACATACGCCCTGACCTCTTCGCGGTCGGTGATGTCGCTGACATGCGCACGTATATCGGCCATCATCTCCATGACCTTGATATTCGCACCGCCGTGCTTTGCGCCTTTCAGAGAGCTCATCGCGGCAGCGATCGCCGAGTATGTATCCGTACCTGCCGAGGTTACGACTCTGGTCGTGAAAGTCGAGTTGTTGCCTCCGCCGTGCTCCATATGCAGGATCATGGCCACATCCAGTACCCGTGCCTCGAGCTCCGTATATTTCCTGTCGGGACGGATCATGCGCAGGAAGTTCTCCGCAGTCGACAGCGACTTGTCGGGGCGGTGTATGTACATGCTGTCATCATGCTCATAATGATTGTATGCATGATAAGCATAGCATGCGAGCATCGGGAACTCCGCGATCAGCTGTATGCACTGACGCAGGCAGTTCTCTATCGACAGGTCTGCCGTGTTCTTGTCATAGCTCGCGAGTGTCAGGATGGACCTCGTCATCGTGTTCATGATATCCTTCGACGGAGCCTTCATGATGACATCGCGGGTGAAGTTCGTGGGCAGTCTCCTGCACAGGCCCAGCGCAGTGCTGAACTCCTTCAGCTGTTTTGCATCCGGTTTCTCGCCGAAGATCAGCAGGTATGCCGTCCTCTCAAAACCGAGCTCACCCTGCATGAGTTCATTGATAAGTGTATTGACCTTATATCCGCGATACCAGAGCTCACCGTCCACAGGCGTATGTTCGCCGTCTATATCCTTGAATGATATGATCTCTGAGATCGTAGTGAGTCCGGTCAGGACTCCTTTTCCGTTTACATCACGCAGTCCGCGGTTTACTCCGTACTCTACGAACAGATCATCGGAAATCGTGTCGTGTCGGCGGCATAGTTCGGACTGCCTGGCAGCATAATCTCTGATAGTTTCGTGCATGATATCCTCCTATATACGAGGGGGGAGTTATTTGGTTACTTTCTCAAAATCACTGGCGGGGTGCTTGCAGATCGGGCAGATGAAATCATCCGGAAGTTCCTCGCCCACATACTCATATCCGCAGATCTTGCATCTCCATACGGTCTGTCCGTCCGGAGTGGTTCCGACTGCCTCGGGCTTCGGCTTGATGTTCTCGAAATAATATGCATACGTAGCACTGGCCGCATCGTCCAGAACCGCCATATCGGTGATCGTGCCGACGAACATGGTGTGCGATCCCAGATCACTCGTCTGCGTAACCTTCACAGATATATACGCATTCGTTCCTTCGGTGATATACCTGATCCCGTTCGCACCTGTACCGAAGCTGCTGAAGCCCGCGAACTTGTCCGTATCCCTGCCGGATGCGAAACCGAATCTCTTGAACAGGTCGAAAGTAGCTTTCTCACTGATGATCGACACGGTAAACTCGCCGCTCTGTATGATCATGTCATGAGTGTGGTTCGCCTTATTCACGCATATGCTGATCTGGTTGGGCTCTGACGCGGCCTGAATGGCCGTGTTGATGATACAGCCGTTATGCCGGTCATCCGCATGAGCGGTCAGCACAAAGAGGCCGTACGAAAGTTTGTACATCGCTTTGTTATCCATATGTAATCCCCCTTAAATAAACTAGAATCATTCTAACAGAGTCACACGATCCCACGCAAGTTCCTCATACTGTCTCGTGAACAATGCATAGTACACTCCCTGCTTCGCCATGAGCTCGCGATGAGAGCCCTGCTCCACGATGCGTCCGTCATCCACTACCAGTATGATATCGGCACCGATTATCGTTGACAAACGGTGTGCTATAACGAAAGAAGTCCGCCCTCTGGTGACTGTCGATATGGCATCCTGGATAGCTTTCTCCGTGACCGTGTCTATCGAAGCCGTGGCCTCATCGAGCACGAGTATCCTCGGATCCGCAAGCAGGGCGCGTGCGAATGACAGCAGCTGTTTCTCACCGGTGGAGAGCATATCGCCTCCCTCACCGACATCGCTGTCGAGCTTTTTCTCCATGCGATTCACGATGCCGTCCGCGCTCACCAGCTTCAATGCATCCCATATCTGCTCGTCGGTCGCATCGGGCTTTCCGTACCTCAGGTTGTCACGTATGGTCCCCGAGAAAAGGTGCGGGGTCTGCAATACGTAACCGATATTGCTGTGGAGCCAGAGTTGCGATCTCTCCCTGACATCACGTCCGTCTATGAGCACCTGACCGGAGGTGGGCTCGTAGAATCTGCAAACCAGATTGACCAGTGTCGACTTGCCGGCGCCGGTCTCTCCGACTATGGCGACGTTCGTGCCGTGCTTAACAGTCAGGTCGAAGTGATCGAGCACATACTCCTCTCCATCGGGATAGTGGAACGATACATCCTTAAACACGATATCACCGTGCAGCGGTTCCCAGTTTTCCCTTTTCGGGTGGAAGGTATCTCCGTATTTCTCTATGACCTCGGGTGAGTCGGTCACGTCCGATGCGGTATCCAGCAGCCCGGTCAGACGCTCGATATTGACCTGAGTCATGATCATCTCGGACATGGTCGTGATGATCCACTGTATGGGTTCCATCAGGTTCAGGGCATATGTGAGAAAGACCGCAAGCGTGCCTATATGTATCACTCCCTGCATCGTGATGTAGCCGCCGCGCCACAGGACTATCGCCAGGGCAGCCGACGACATCATGGTCACCGACGAGGTGAACAGCGCCGAATAGTGTGAAGCTCTGACCGATGTACGCCGCATATTCTCGGTATCACGCTTAAAGTCATCGTGTATCCTGTCTTCTACTGCCAGTGCTTTGATCGATCTCGCTCCTATGATGCCTTCGTTCAAGTCGCCTGTGATGGTGGAATTGAGTTCCCTGATATGCCTGTTAACCACGACGAGCTTTCTCTGGAAGATCATGATCAGCACGGTCACTATGGGCACGAGCACCGAGACCATCAGCGCGAGCTTCCAGTTGAGGATGAACATCATGATGACCACACATATCACGTAAGATCCGTTCCATACTATGTCCATCAGACGCCATGCGACCATCACACCGATCTTACCCGTATCGCTCATGACTCTGGCATGGATATAGCCGACGTTATGCTGGTTGAAGTACGAGAAAGACAGCTCCTGCAGATGGTTGAATGCCAGGTTTCTCAGGTCCCTGTCCACGCTCATTTCCACCTGACCGCATATATATGTGCACAGGAAATTCTCCAGCACATAGAATATCAGCAAGGCAAAATAGATCATGAGGAAGACGGGCATTCCGTCCAGGGTTCCTTTTGCAACGAAATGATCGAGCGCATAGCGGTTAAAAAGCGGCGATGCCGCGTCGATCAGGCTCGCTATGAATCCCAGCAGGATCATAAGAAGGATCTTCGGTATGTACTTTTTAATAAGATTAATATGATGTCTGTATGTCATATATATGTCTGTACAGGCCGCCGAGTGCGAGCAGCTCTTCATGCGAGCCCTGCTCCACGATGCGTCCGTGATCGATTACTGCTATGCAGTCCGCCTGCATCAGTGTGGTTATGCGGTGAGAAATGAGTATCACGCTCGAGCCTGCGGTGTGCTCGAGCAGATTATGTCTGATGCGGGCATCGGTCTGTGTGTCGACCGCTGACAGTGAATCATCAAAGATCATCACCGGTGTATCTGCCATCACGATCTGTGCTATGGCCGTACGCTGCTTCTGTCCGCCGGACAGCGTCACTCCGCGCTCGCCCACATATGTCTCGTATCCGTCCGTAAACCTGTCTACCGTCTCATCGAGAGCCGCTACGCGGGCTGCTTCACGGACAGCCTCCATGTCCGGTTCGCCGGGCTTCGTGATCGATATGTTCTCAGCCAGGGTGCCCGATAGGAGGAATGGTTCCTGAAGGACCAGGCCGATGTACTTACGCAATGCGCGTCTGTCTATGCTGCGGATATCCCTGCCACCGATGGTTATGGTTCCATTATCACGGGGCAGATCATAGAGTCTGTCCAGAAGGTGGATCAGGGTGGACTTGCCTGCGCCCGTCGCTCCCAGGATGCCGAGCGTGGTACCGGCGGGGATGGTCAGGTTCACATCGTGCAGCACTTCGGTACCTTCGTCGTACGAGAAGCTCACATGATCGAATACGATGTCAAGGGGCGCGGCGCCGAGGGAATCGGTACACGGTGCACGGAAGGCGGTGGCAGCGCCGGAGTCCGTGGTGGCTGCTGTATCGGCGGCTTCGTCTGTGTCCGTGCGCAGCGGCTCCGGTTCGGAGTTCATGATATACCGGATACGGTCGATAGATATGCCGGCCTTACTCATGTCGGATATCACCCGCCCCAGCTCTCTGACAGGCCATGTCAGCATGCCGTTATATGATACGAATGCGATATACTGTCCCGTCGTGATACGTCCGCGCACGCAGAAGACAGCGCCCATCGCTATCACGAGCATGATCTGCGATCCGCTGATCAGGTCATTCGAGCACCAGAAAGCGGAGAGCCACGCCATGAGCCTGATCCACATCCGGGTATAGCCACGATTCTGTGTCTCAAATCTTTCCCGTTCGAACTGCTCCCGCCCGAATGCGCGCACGACCCTCACACCGGTCAGATTCTCCTGTGCGATCGAGGACAGCTTGCCCTCCTCCTCGTCCGCTTTGAGGAAACTGGCTGCGATCCTGTTATGGAAGAAAACGGAGTAACCTATGATGACCGGCACGAATATTGCTGACATCGCAGTAAGCGACGGACTGATGCTGATCATGAAGAACAGGCTGAAGCCGACCAGAATGCCTACTCTGAAGAGAGTCATCATCTGCTCCGACAGGAAGTTTCTGACAGTCTCCACGTCGGATGTGCATCTCTGGATGATGTCTCCGGTATGATTCCGGCCGTGCCAGGATACAGGCAGACGAAGTATATGCGCAAAAAGCTCATCACGCATACGACAAATCAGCTTCTCCGCACCCATGGATGAGAACACTCTGTACAGATATCTGAACAGGGCACTGAAGACCGCTATCAGTATGACTATACCGGCCGGAATATACAGATGCGCACGTATGTATTCCCTGCCGCCGCACGCCATGATCGCGTACTGCGCTATGGCGGTCGGACCTGCTTCATCACCGAGGACATAATCGATCGTGTACTGTACGATCTTGGGGCCGATCATATCAAGCAGAGCCACGAGCAGAGACAGTATCATGCCGATCACGAAGAAGCGCACGCTCCCGCGCAGAAAGAACGCGATCGTCTGTGATCTGCTCATTTCTTTTGCCTTATTTTCTTTTCTTTTCCCCGAAGTCTGCATTTTTTAATTATATAAAACATTTTGATATTTTTGTAGTATTATAGAGGAAGTGAGGTGTTGAAATGTCATCCGGTATTTTGGATTTTTTCAATAAAGGTTCGGACGAAGCTGCCGGACGCGGTGACGATGTACTGAGGGTTCGACTCGAATGCCTGGTACAGTTCATTTACTATCTCTTCCTGGCTCTGATACTTTTCAAACAGGGTGTCAACACTCATGCCATGGTACTCTGTGTCGTGACGCTCATCCAGATACTCCTTTTCATCAACACATACCGTTCCAAGTCACGTTCCACGCGTATGGTATTTATCTCCTGCATGGGGCTGACAGCGATATATCTGTCCGGTGTTCTGGGGATGGCCAGCGGTTTCCAATATTTCCTGTATGTGGCGCTGATACTGCTTCTGCTCGAAACGCATATCACTTTTGACATCAAGATATTCCTGTGTACGGGCATCGTTCTCGTTTCCATCATACTCAACGCAGTAGCGTTGCTCAATACATTCAACTATCCCCTGGATCCGGATTCTGCGGTGGAAGCCCGTGTCAGAGTGTTGAATGAGTTGTGTCTGGCATTCAATATCGTGATCATAGGTATGTCATATACCAGGCACCAGGTGGAGGCCGAGAGACAGCTCTATCTGGCCAACCAGAAGCTGAAGCTCGCAGCGGACACCGATCCGCTCACCCGTCTGCCCAACCGTCGCGCCATACTCGATGTACTCGAGGAGATCGATCGCGACAAGGATTCGACCATCTCGATCGCTATCGGCGATATCGACCACTTCAAGCGTGTAAACGACACCTACGGTCATGATGCGGGGGATGAGGTTCTCAAGAACATATCCGAACTGATCATGAAGTTCATGGATAAAAAGGGATATTGCGCCCGCTGGGGCGGCGAGGAATTCCTGCTCGTATTTACCGATACGAACGGGGATGACGCATATATGGTACTGGATAATTTCAGACGGCGTCTGTCCGAGGCGGTTACCGAATATGATGGCACCAAGATCATGGTGACCATGACATTCGGTCTCGAGGAACACGGATTCTTCCAGACCACGGACAAGACGATCAAAACAGCCGACACGAAGCTGTATACAGGTAAGGATACAGGCCGTAACAAGGTGGTCTATTGACCCCGGTCATTTAAGTTCATTTGCTGACGGGATATTATGCTGACTAAGATCATTTTCGTTATTATAGATTGCCTGGCGGTATGTGCTCTGTATTTCACTGCCCGGGCTACCGATCGCATCAACAGGCTCTATGCCCGATGGCTGAAGAGGACCCTTTTGGCAGGTATCGTAGCCATCTATGCCAATATCCTGATCGCTTTCTCATTCAGCAATCTTCTCGCACATATTGCGTACAGTTTCTATTTCGCATCTATTGACTGGATCCTGTTCTTTCTCGTCGGTTTCTGTCTGGAGTATACGGAACATGAACAGGCACTCCGCGGGATGGCACCGGTTGCCGCCGTTGTCATGGCACTGGATTCGGTCTCCATCCTCCTGAATACGTTTTTTGATCATGAATTCTATGTGTTCGCCAAGCGTGACAGCGCCAGTGTCATATTCTATCAGACCAGACCTTTCCTGCCGTTCTATCTGCACCTGACCATTGACTATGTAGCTATCATCATCGCCTTTATCTTCATCCTGTACAGGATAGTAAACAGCTACAGCTTCTACCGTACCAAATATGTGATCATACTGTCGGTCCTGCTACTGGTAGTCGCACTGAATATCGCTTATATGATGTTCGAGCTCCCGCTCGACGCATCGGTGATGTTCTATGCCCTCGCCGGCACGTTGATCTACTTTTCCATACAGAAGCTCGTGCCGCAGGGGCTGATGGTCTCGTCGATAGGCCGGGCGGTGGACGATATGAACGAGGGACTCATACTGTTCGATATCGCCGACAACTGCATCTATGCAAACGCCTTTTCCAGACAGAGATTCTCTATCGAACCCTCCGAATATAACTTAAGCTGCGAGCCGGTGCATACGGTTCTGGAGGCGCTGCATGCAAAAGGCGAGGCCACAGGTGAGCATGCTTACACGCAGACCGTGAACCGCGATGATGCGGGGTGTGGCGATGCTGTCGTCACCGAACACTATCTGATCAGGTATACGCATCTGAAGGATTCCAGGTCGCGGCTGATAGGATCCTACTTTCTGGTGGAGGATAACACGGAGCAGGTTCACTACCTCGCCGAGATCGAGTCAGCGAGAGATCAGGCGAACGAAGCCAATAAAGCCAAGAGCACCTTCCTCGCCAATATGTCTCATGAGATCCGTACTCCCCTCAACTCCGTACTGGGTATGAACGAGATGATCCTGCGATCCACCGATGACCCGCAACTGCGGGAATACGCAGAGAGCATCAAACTCTCCGGTGATACGCTGCTCAGTCTCATCAATGATGTGCTTGATTTCTCAAAGATCGAGGCCAACAGGATGGACATCATCCCGGTGGAGTACAACCCGCACGACCTGCTCAGAGAGTGTTATCATTACTTCGACCAGATGGCCGAGTCGAAGGATCTGTATATAGAAGTCACCTGTGATGAGACGATACCGTCGAGGCTGATGGGCGACGAGAAGCTGGTGCGCCAGATCATGACCAACATCATCTCCAACGCGATCAAGTACACACGCGAAGGCGGAGTCAAGGTCCATATGTCCGACGAGGGCACCGCGAGCGATGTGCGCGATATGGTCATCACCGTATCCGACACGGGCATCGGCATCGAGCAGGAGGACATCAACTATCTCTTCGATGCATTCAAACGCATCAATGAGAAAGAGAATGCCACCATACAGGGAACCGGTCTGGGGCTCGCCATTACCAAAGAGCTCGTCACTCTGATGCACGGCACGATATCGGTACATAGCACACCCGGCCAGGGTTCCGTTTTCACCATAGTGATCCCGCAGAAGATCGTGGATAAGACGCCTGTAGGTGAGTTTAAGAAGCACATCGACACAGGCAGGAAAGAATACAAGGAGAGCTTCCGTGCACCCGATGCCCGTATCCTGATCGTCGATGACGCGAAGCTCAATCTGAAGGTCGCACAGGCACTCCTCAAGAGCACGCTGATACAGTGCGATACAGCATCCGGCGGCGATAAGGCTATCGAGATGTGTCGTGATACAAAGTACGACCTGATACTGCTCGATCACCGCATGCCCGAACCGGACGGCATACAGACTTTCAATGTGATCAGCAAGGAGGGGCTCAACACAGACACTCCCGTGATCATGCTCACCGCCAATGTGGTCAGCGGCGCTGAGGAGGAATACAAGCGGATCGGCTTTGCGGATTACCTGTCCAAGCCTATCCACGGCGAGGAGCTCGAAGCCGCCCTGATCAAACATCTGCCGCCTGAGAAGGTTTATACTTAAGGTTCATACTTAATAACGCGAAGGCCTATGACTGTAGAAGCTTATATCAATCCGGATTTCGGGTGGATGCAGAAGCTCATTTTCCTGCTGATATCCATGACCGGTATCATCATATGCATATTGTTTATAATCGGTGGTGTGAAGATATCCACCTCTTCGATGAAGAAAGATCTCCGTAAACAGGAGTTCTATGACAGGTCGCTTAACCGGGTCCAGAGATTCTATGAGATGATCATAGCCGGAACCTCGGTCATGTCCTTTTCATGTGCATACGTGATCATCAATCACATCAACAAGCTGATCGAGTCCGGTGCCTCCACCGACAGCGCCGTGCTGCTGAAGCTCATCGATCTCTGGACGAACGGCAGGGACTTCATTCTGCTCCTGCTGATATGCCTCTCCTGTGTACTGAACTCTCTGCTCGACCGGCTCATCATCCCTCTTAAGAAGACCGATAAAGAAGAAAAAGCATGCGTCCGCATGCTCGCAATGTTCTATGTCATCTTCATCCTCATGTATCTGACCTATCTCGGAGATGAAAGTGAATATAATCCGGTCATGATCTACTATCTGGGACTGATGGTCGGCAGATTCGTATACTTCGATGCCTCGTTCATGGATTTTCTGGGGGCGCTGAAGAACCTCTGGAAGAATATATATCTGCTCATACTGGGTTTGACGCTCACAGGTATACTATGCTACGTAGGCTTCGGCATGGGATATCTGCTCGAGAGAAATTACTATATCGTCGGTGCTTTCTATACACACCTGTTCATGGTGCTCTGCGTGTTCATCCTGCACCACTCGCATATACTGCATCTGTTCATACGCAAGCCGAAGGGCTATATCGAGCCCGAAGACAGAGCGACCGCCGAATATGAATATGTTCATGAATTCGACGGTGCTGATTATGACGCTGAAGATGAAGATTATGACGAGGATTACGACGAGATCGGTGATGAGGATTTTGTGTGATCAGCTTTTCTCGTAGTTTTCAGATGCTTGGCAAGTGTCCTCTCAAGCTCTTCTCCATCTATGGGTTTGGACAGATAATCATCAAATCCCTCCGCTATATACCTCTCCTTGGCTCCGCTGACCGCATCGGCTGTGAGGCATATGAACGGTGTCTCCCGGTTGAGTCCGTTCCTGTCATTCCTGATGTAATGCATAGCGGTAACACCGTCCATGCCCGGCATACGCTGATCCATCAATATCAGATCATACCGCTTGCGGCAGGCCATCGAAATGGCGACACCGCCGCTTTCTGCAGATTCGATCTTCACATTCGTATTCTTAAGAAGCCCCTTGGTCACAAGCAGATGCATGGGCGTATCATCCACGATCAGTATCGTAGCACCCATCGAGGACGAGGAATCGGAATCGGAATCGGCATCGGTATCGTCAGCCGCATCATCTCCGAGGATGTCGGAGAGTCCGGTCGCCAGGGCTCCCTGCAGGCTCAGTAATTCATTGATAAGTGTGAGCAATTTGTTGCCTGCGTCCTCGATATTTTTAGCATATTCGTTGATGGCCGACAGGATCTCGCGTGTCCCCGCCCTGTCGATCCCGGGATTATTAAGCGCCGAATGGCTGTCCCGCAGAATCAGCTCATTCATACCCATGATCGAGTTGATCGGGGTACGTATCTCCTGAGACAGTTCATCCAGTATGCATTTATTCGCCTGTATGGGGGTCAGATCTTTTTCACTCATATATCACTCGTACTCCACCGTTGCGGGAGGCTTCGGTGTGTAATCAAACAGTACTCTGTTGATGCCGGGTACTTCCGAAAGGATCCTCGTTACCAGATGGTCGATCAGTTCGTCGGAAAGGTGCTCGACCGTAACCTCCATAACATCGGTAGTGTTGATCGCACGGATGATGCAGGGCCAGTCGAAGGTTCTCTTGCCGTCCTTGACACCGGTGGATTTGAAATCGGGTACCACGGTGAAGTACTGCCACACCTTGCCTTCCAAACCATTCTTCGCGAACTCTTCACGGAGGATCGCGTCAGATTCGCGAACCGCTTCCAGTCTGTCTCTGGTTATGGCACCGGGACATCTGACCCCGAGTCCGGGGCCCGGGAAAGGCTGACGGTATACCATGCCTGCGGGAAGTCCGAGTCTCTCTCCTACCACACGGACCTCATCCTTAAACAGTATCTTCACGGGCTCCACGAGCTCAAACTGCATATCCTCGGGCAGGCCGCCTGCGTTGTGATGCGCCTTGATACCGGCCTCACTCTCGAGTATATCCGGCCAGATGGTGCCCTGTGCCAGGAACTCGATGCCGTTGAGCTTACGTGCTTCCTCGGCAAACACTTCTATGAACTCACCGCCGATGATCTTACGCTTGGTCTCAGGATCGGTCACACCTGCAAGCTTGTCGAGGAATCTGTCGGTCGCATCCACATATATCAGATTGGCCTTCATCCGGTTCCTGAAGACTTCGATCACCTGCTCGGGTTCACCTTTTCTGAGAAGACCGTGATTGACGTGTACGCACACGAGCTGATCGCCCACTGCCTTGATGAGCATGGCAGCTACTACGGATGAATCCACTCCACCCGACAGGGCGAGCAGGACCTTCTTGTCGCCTATCTGCGAGCGAAGTGCTTCTATTTGCTCGGCGATAAAAGCATCTGCCAGTTCGGGGGTGGTGATCCTGACCATATCGTCAGGTCTTCTGTCCATTGCCATTTTGATATCCTCCTGAGATTTGAATTTATATAATAGTTACTTCACAAGTTCGGATGCCCACTCGATCGCATCATCGATATGCGGTCTGAAGTTATCCTCTCCGACTTTCTCCACGAATCCGTCCTTGCGCATCGTGTTCATCGGCTGTTCATTCACATGCGAGAAAACCAGCTGGATGTTCCTCTGTGCGCAGCGCTCGTAGAAATTCTCAAGCGAATGCATCGCGGTCGCATCGAGCGCGGGAACCCCTCGCATACGGATGATGATGGCTCTGGTCTCATCACGGAAGTTCATGGTGTCGATCTGACCGGAGCTGCCGAAGAACATGGGACCGTATATCTCATACACTCTGACCTGAGGCGGGATAGGCTTCAGATTCATACCGTCGGGGTCATCCTCGGGGTCGAAGTATTTCCACCCGACCACACCCGACTCTTCACTCATGCGCTTCATGAAAAGGAGTACTGCGATGAGCATGCCGATCTCTATGGCTATGACGAGGTCGAACACGACTGTCAGAACAAATGTCAGAACCAATACGATTATATCACTCTTCGGTGCAGTCTTACACAGGTGAACGAAAGTCCTCCACTGACACATGTTATAGGCCACTATAAAGAGGATAGCCGCAATGGTGGGCATCGGGATCAAAGCCGCATAAGGCATGAGAACCAGAAGTACCAGGACGAGCGTGACAGAATGGATGATACCGGCCACGGGTGTACGTCCGCCATTCTTGATATTCGCGGCGGTACGGGCGATCGCACCGGTGGCAGGGATACCGCCGAAGAGTGCTGAACCGATATTACCGCAGCCCTGTGCTATGAGTTCCATGTTCGAGCGGTGATGTGAATTGATCATACTGTCAGCCACTACGCATGACAGAAGCGACTCGATCGCCGCAAGTATCGCGATGGTGAATCCGTCCGGCAGCGCCGCACTGATCGCAGTCATATTTATCTGCGGTATATGAAGTGTGGGGAGTCCGCTGCGGATCGTGTAGAGATCTCCGATCGTATTCACTTTCATCCCGGTGAATTTCACCAACAATATCCCGACTATGACGGCTATCAGGGAGCCGGGGATCTTGTCACTGATACGCGGCCAGATGATGAGTATAGCCAGGCTGATCGCTCCGACCAGAAGTGCATACGGATTAAGCGTGGTGATGTTGCTCCCTATCGCCCTGAACTTATCCATGGTCTCTATAGTGGCCGTCCCTGCCGGGTAACTCAGTCCCAGGAAATCCTTGATCTGACCGATCACTATCGTGACCGCTATGCCTGCAGTGAAGCCGGTGGTGATCGTGTATGGGATGAACTTGATCAGACCTCCGAGTCTGAACACACCCATCAGTATCAATATGATGCCTGCTATGATGGTCGCAAGCATCATTCCTTCCATGCCGTTCTTCGCGATGATGCCGGCCACTATCGTTGCAAAAGCTGCCGTAGGGCCCGCTATCTGCACACGGCTTCCGCCCAGAAATGCGATGATGAAGCCCGCAACTATCGCAGTATATAAGCCCTCCTCAGGGCCGACTCCCGATGCCAGAGCCAGTGCTATGGACAGCGGCAGAGCGATGATCGCCACTATGATACCCGATACCACATCTGTACCGAACTGCTTGAGATCATAGTGCTTGATCGTCGAAAAAAGCATTGGTTTAAGTCTGTCTTGATTCATCTTGTGTCATTAAGTCCTTTCTGTTCTGCTTTATAAGAATAATAGTTAAGCGGATGTTCTTTGCAGTTGCTCCTTAATCGGGTGTTCCGGCTATGAGCTCTGCCATGTCCAGATAAAAAGGCTTAACGTTAATCCGCCTGGTCAGCCCGCCCTGTAAGGACATATGATCTCCTTTAAATGTCGGCATCACATACCACCGCCCCGGCTTGAGCGATGCACCGGCTTCATAGTTTTCCTGCGGAGCTCCAAACGGTGCCCCGGCGGATATCTCATTAACCAGACCGTCATTGGATTGCCACGACTCATCTATCGCAAAACCGCCTTTAGTCTGACCTGTATATTTACTCATGTATATGGCACCCTTCATGAAAATGTTCTCAGTAATGGACGGATCGGGCGCAACACCTCCGGCGCCGTCGTCGGTACAGGATGAACATGGATATGCAAAGTAATATACGTCTTCAAAAGTGGATACTCTTTCGTTTAAAGCAAGTGCATTATCTATGTGCATATCATATGATGCATAATCATAGTCGGCTCTTCCGTCCGGTTCCCTTTTGGTGCTTTTTGACACGGCATCGCTGTTTTTCTCATATTCTTCGGAAATGCTTATCGCACTCCGGTCAAAGGTATCATCCTCATACAGATCGTATGCGGTAGTGCCGTTCGTGGGAGCGGCAAGTGTAACGACGGCTACAAGATTATCGCCGTTTCCGCCCATAAAGAAAGGCGAGATATCCGAGGCATCAGCGCCCTCTTTTTCTTCCTCGGAACCGTCCTTCAGTATCTCCGAAAAAAGTCTGATAGTCGCACCACCGAACGAATGTCCGATAAGGGCAAATCTCGATGAATCGAAATCATCCAGAAGCGCTCTCCCGGTATAATCGGCTCCGAACCGCTCATGCCCGGCCGCCTGAGAGTGTACCGCTCCGTAATCAACCCGCGTTCCCGCAAGCTGTGCATACAGCTCACATGCCCGGTCCCACGCACTCCCCGTAGGATCGACCGATGCAGCATAGCTCTCGTAACCACGGTTATTCAGATACCTGATGATACTTCCGCCCGATAGTCCCCAGTATGGCATAAACTCGTTAATGGTATCATAGCTTCCCCAGCCTGCCAGTCCGTGAACAAAGACATACTTTATGTCGGTCTGCGCACTTTTGCGTAATCCGACTGCAGAAGAAAAGACGCTGACAGCAACCATCAATCCTGCCATATAGAGAACTGTCATCTTTACTCCGATCCTTTTAATCTGAAAGAAAGGATACGGTCCGTCAACGACACCTGTTGCATTGAGATAGAGCATAAGGAGTCCGTAGATGAGGGTTACCGTCACCGGCAGCCATATCCAGACAAACGAAACTCTATCCTCCGCAAACAGGTATGATATCACAGACAGGATCGGAATGATCAGGTGATGAAACAGACCGCTCCCTGAAAAAAGTAATTCCCGGGTTCTTCCCGAGAGAGGAACCAGTATACATACAGTAACAAAGAACGTCATGACAAGCATGCTGACCGAAACAAACCTGAATACTTCCGTAAAAAGTCGCAGTCCAAATATCACCACCAAAACCGATGAAACAAGCGTCAGCAGATTCGATATCTGAGTATAGAATATCAGGCCCTCCTTAAAGGTCCTGTTTTTACGAACCTTCGAGAAAGCGATCAGCTCAAGTATTACAATGGTGAAATTAAGTATCCTTGCCATAGTTCAAATTCGGGTCAATCCGATGATAACACACTTAATCAATTTTTGTTTTTTATATATTTTGTCTACTTAAGAGGCATACCGTCTCAACATGGCTTGGGACAACAGTATGGATAACTCTACCCTTACAGTATTTGGGAATTGTTCGATACCATACCATTTGCTTGTTTTAGGGAACAAGTCCACTCTCTATCATTTATTCCATCTTCTTTTTTTCGCTGTGCAATGTATTCTTCTAAAAGTAGCATTTTTCACCTATCTAAAAACTATTGAAACTGCCTAAAATAGATCACATTATGGTCGGGATCGTAAAAACTCATATTTACTGCACCCCAAGGACGTTTTGTTGGCGGTTCTATGATTCTCACTCCAAGCGCCTGTACCTTTCTGTATTCATTTTCAATATCATCAACTATAAATGCCAGGCAAATGTTCTGATTCTGATTATTCTTAACGGTTCCGTCATTATATATCGTCAGAGTCGTCCCCTCCGAGATAATATACTGATGAATATCATCATCACTACAATTATCTACACCCAACAGTTTCTTATAAAAATCCGCCAATTTCCGCACATCATTTGTCAGTAGGCATACCTCTCCAATAATCATGGTCTATATATCCTTACCAAAGCATATGATTCGATTAGCTCATTTCTTTTCTTTCTTAAGTTTATATTCTTCCTCTGCCAATGCTATCTGCTGCTGTATCTGCTCGGTTGTAGGAAGATGTTCCTGTATTTCTTTGATCTTAACATTATCATATGTGGCAACACCCATCGGAGTGGTTATTCCCTGAAATGCCAACTGCACCTCCGTTCGATCCATATCCTTACAGATCAAGAGACCTATTGTTGGATTGTCACTGTCCCTTTTGACAAACTCATTTACAGCATTCACATAAAAGTTCAGTTTACCTGCAAATTCAGGATCAAATGGTTTAACCTTTAGTTCCAGTACAACATAACATCGCAAGTAAATATGATAGAATAGTAAATCTATTTTTCTTGTTTTCCCCGAAATGATGATTTCTTTCTGTCTTCCAACAAAGGCCCACCCCTCACCAAGTTCAAGTAAAAAACGTGTCATGCGCTGTTCCAACACATCTTCCAGATCATTTTCATCATATTCCTCGGATAAACATACAAATCCAAGGTCATAATTGCTTTTCAATAGTTCCTGCGCAAGTTTTCCCTGTGTAACAGGTAGTTTTTCCTGAAAATTTGTAAGTGCTTTTCCGGAGACATTGTAATAATCTGACCTGATATAATCATCTAATGCATTTCTGCTCAATCCCTTGTCTACTACAAGTTTTAGATAGAAAAGAGCTTCCTCAACCTCCTTACATTTGGTGATAATCAGAATATGATGTCCCCATGGCACATAACTGAATGACATCGGAAATCCTATTTCTCCAACAGGTTGTTGGAGTTCCTCAACTGCTGTCCCAATTTGCTCAAGCCTAGTGTTTTCTGTAACAACAATTTCTCCAACAAGTTGTTGGAGTTTTTCACTCTTCAAAACCGGCTCATAAAATTGGTACCATTTTTTCATATACCAGAGATTCGAAGTGCTAAATCCCTTTACATTCGGGAATTCCGCCTGAAGATCCAGACTGACCTGCTCAACAACTCCTTTTCCCCACTTTTCCTCTGCACGCTTTGATACCAGATCTCTCCCGAGTTGCCAGTTAAAAAGAAGCTGTTCTGAATTCACCTTGACGGCAGCCTTTATCTGAGCATTGCGGAAACGCTGTTTTAACTCATGAATCCATCTAACATAATCATTATCGAGACTTAAATCATGAGAAGATACAATCCCAATTTTATCAGTTTTTACTTTACTCATATTGTCATTCCTTTGCTGTGTAAATAAATGAAAAACAACAAATAACCATTCTGTATTCTCAACCTTTTTACACTATTCCCAGTGGACTGATTCTGTAATACTCTTAATGCCCCATTTTGCCATTTCATGCCTTTAACTCAAAGTGCCGAAGCCCTTTGATTTCAAGCCTTTTCGAGGCACTTTATCTTTAAACCCGTGAAAGCGAAACTATAGTCTCAACATGGACGGAGTTTGAGAACATGTCGGTGCAGGAGATGCGGGTCAGCTCGTATGAACCGTCCGAACACAGAATTTTCAGATCGCGTGCAAGTGTGGCAGGATCGCAGCTGACATAGACGATGCGTCCGGGATTCATCTTTAACATCGTCTCCAGACATGCGGTGTCACATCCCTTGCGGGGCGGATCGACCACGATGACATCTGGTGTTGTGGCGCTATTGGGATCGCCTGAATGAGAGTCATAGAATTCAGGCAGGATTTCCTCCGCCTTCCCTGTCATGAACTCGGCATTATCGATTCCGTTGATCCGGGCATTACCACGGGCGTCATCGATAGCCTGAGGAACGACTTCTATGCCGTATACTCTGCCTGCTGCCTGCGCTAGAAAAAGAGATATCGTTCCTATACCGCAGTATAGATCCCATACTGTCTCCCGGCCGGAGAGTCCGGCATATTCCAGGGCCTTTCCGTACAGTTTGCGAGTCTGCACGGGATTGACCTGATAAAACGACAACGGCGAAATGCGGAAGCTTAAGTCTCCGATCTTATCCGTAATATATCCCCGGCCGAATATGACTTTGTAGTTGTCGCCCAGGATCACATTCGTGTCATCGATATTGGTGCTGGTGCAGATGCTGACTACACGCCTTTGTGTATCAACTACGCAAGCCGACTCGCAGATCCGCGCCGATAATATGTCCGAGTGCGGAATCTCTTCACCGTTTATCACAAGGCATACCTGTATCTCACCGGTCTCATATCCGGTGCGGATGAGTATATGTCTGATCAGTCCCCGGCCGTTCATTTCATCATATGCAGTCACGCCGTATTCATCCATGAACCCTCTGACTGCCTCCAGGATGGGTGCATCAGTCGAAGCGCCTATCAGGCAGTCCGTACATGGGGTAATGCGGTGCGAATGAGGAGCATAAAACCCGGTGACTATATGGCCATCCGCAGATGTCCCGACAGGATACTGTGCCTTGTTTCTGAAGCGTACCGGGGGACGGGTGTCCGATGCGGCGTTTCCGGAGCATTCGCGAAGACTGTATCTCTTCGGTTCTTCGTCATAGTATCCGATGATTCCCTCAAATGCACTGTCAACCTTGCTCTCCGGGAAGCCCCCGACTCTTACGAGCAATTCACGAACTTTTCGCTCCTTATACCGCAGCTGCGCCTCATACGAGAGTGCCGATATCTGGCACCCTCCACATCTGTCCGCGTGCGGACACACCGGAGTGATACGATCGGGTGAAGGTTCAATAACAGCGACCGGCTTCGCGATACCGTATTTTTTCTGTGCTTTAATAATGTGGACACGTACGGTATCCCCCGGGAGTGCACCCTGTACAAAAAGGGTATAGCCATCATCCAGATGTCCTATACCCTCGCCTTCTGTACCTATGTCGGTTATCTTTATGTCATATTCTTCGTTTTTCTTATGGATCATAATTCGCGCCGCATCGGGCTTCGTACAGCTATACTTCGGTTCTGTGTATATTCGAATCAAATATCCGGTTGAATCCCATCCAGCCGCTCTCGTTACTGTTCTCAAGTATCTCTGTGAAAGCTTCCAGCTTCGCATCGGTATTGTCAGCATAGTTGAGTGCCACAGCCTCAATGATCGCCGGCTTCTTCGGTGAACCGAACTCGTACTCTCCGTGATGAGAAAGGATACAGTGCTTAAGCTCCTGCTCAAGTGCCACGGGAAAGCCGTCTATCGACCTGATCGCCTCGCCGATCATCTCCACACCGATCACGATATGACCGAGATACTGTCCGGCATCGGTGTAATCGTTCTGTGGGTAAGCACTAATCTCGCGCACCTTGCCGATGTCATGACAGATAGCCGCAGTTATCAGCAGATCTCTGTTGATACGATAGTATTTGGAAGCGAGGAAGTCGCATATCCTCGCCACACCGAGCGTATGCTGAAGCAGACCACCCACGAAGCTGTGATGGATGGATTTGGCCGCGGAAGAGTTTCTGAACACTTTTGCAAAAGCCTCATCTCCGAAGAAATGGTTCAGCAGCTCCTGCAGATGAGGTTCCTCAACCGATGCGATCAGCTCTGTCAGTTCGGTCCACATTTCATCCACGCTGAACGGAGTAGAGGGCATATAGTCTGCGGGATCATACTCACCTTCCGCACACTTGCGTATGCGCTTGATATTCACCTGCAATGCTCCGTTGAATGTGGTCACATCCCCGACCACCTCTATATAATCAAGTGTATCGTAGTCCTCTATGCCGGCGGAATTCGGCTCCCACACCTTCGCATCTATGGTGCCTGTTTTATCCAGAAGAGATACGTTATCGTATGCCTTGCCGTTTCTGGTCAGGGCAGAGTGCTTGCTCTTGCACAGATATATATCCGATATCCTGTCGCCGTCCTTGTAATCCTTAATATACTTCATCTTGTCCCCTTTTTATACGCTCTATTCCGCGTGTTCCGTGTATGACACAGCTCCCAGCACCGCTTCTATCTCGGCTGTCACATAGTAGTCCACGGAGTGCCGCATAATGGTCAGGTTGACCGTCGTGCCCGGTTCTGCGTCGAACAGCCAGAGTATGAAATCATGATATGTATTGAGCTCGTCCCCGTTCACTGCCACGAGTATATCTCCGTTCTGGAGGCCTGCACTCATGGCCGGTGAATCGATCTCTATGTATCTCAGGTAGATGCCGTCGGGCAGATTGTATTCCGATCTCATGGCATAGTTTATATCCATGCCCTGCACACCGAAGTATGCCTTCTCCTCGCCGTTGGACAGCTTCTCGATCAGAGGCTTGAGCTCGGTGATGCCCACGGCGTTAAGTACATTCTGCGCAGCCCCGGACTCATAGCTGTTGTCTATGATACCGATGACATTTCCACGGAGACTTACCAGCACACCGCTGGAGCTTTCGGTACCGAGTATATCCGTGGTGATCAGCGTATAATCCGAATCCGTCATGTATAACTGCTGGGTTCCGGATGTAACCATTCCGTATGCAAAGGAATCCGAGATTCCGACAGGCGATCCGAGAGCTATCACCGGAGTACCTTTAAGCGTGGTCGATCTCGATGTACCGAGTGAAGCCGGAACCGCCAGCTCCAGGGTATCCGGCGACAGTCCTGACTTACTGACTCCCAGTACCAGCAGCTGTGTAGCCTCATCGCGTCCCATCACGGTACATTCCGCGTCTGCCCCGTCCGCAAAAAGCACATGTATCTCATCAGCTTCCGTAAGTCCGGAGTCTTTTGCCAGGACGAGAAGTGACGGGCCGTTATCGGCGACGATGACACCGGATACCTGTGCGCTGTTCTCGTACGGATTATTGAGCAGGTCAGTCTCCTCTGTAACACCGGTGACGGTGACGAGAGAGTTGGATACACTCTCCGCGAGCGTCCGCAGCTCCGAGTACAGCTTCTGGTAATCATCGAGGCCGAACTCGATCGCATTGATCATCTGCTCGATATTCCGGATGTTCTGATTAACCTCGGATACATTGCCCTGCAGTGCCTCGGATATCATCTCCGTGTCTGTGGCATACATATCTTCGGGAAGCATCTCATCAGCTACATCCTCAGAGGTCTCACTGAGTTCCACGACGGAGACCTGAGGCTTGTCCTCTGCGTGATTCGCGTTGAGCCGCTCCGATATAAAGGGCTCCAGGATCAGGAATGTTACACAAGCCACCACGCCGAACAGAGCTGCCGCGAATATCGTGAAAACCGTTCGCCTGAGCAGCTTCCTTCTGTTTATGGGCTTCTGCTTGATCTTCTCCCTGACGAACTCAGTGTTGGGGGAGGGATCAAAGCTTGCCTGCGCCGGGCTCGGATCCGATGCCGGGGCCTGCTTCTGTGTCTTTTCCTTTAGTTCTTTTTCTTCGCTCATAAAATGGATTATACCCATAATCCCCTTATATTGTAAAGGAAACGCAACTTTGTTATATTAATTCTATGAATCCGAAAGCACTGAAAATACTGGAATTTAACAGGATCACAGAGGCTCTCGTTGCATCCGCCGAATCCGAGCCCGGCAGACATATGTGCGAGGGTCTGCGTCCCTCATCGAAACGTGACTGGATAGTCCGCAGTCTGGATGAAACCGAAGCCGGAGTTGAGCGCATACTCAAGAACGGATCGATCTCATTCGGATCAAACCGCGATTTCGGCGCAGCCTTGAAGAGCCTGTCCGTCGGACGGACCTTGACGATCCCCGAATTATTGCATATCGCATCCTTCCTTGAAAATGTGGCCAGAGTGCGCGACTACGCTAAGGATAAGCCCGCAGATGTGCTTGCGAGCCTCTTCGAAGAGCTCACTCCTCTCCCGCGGATCTCAGAAGAGATACGACGCGTGATCCTCTCCGAGGAGGAGATATCCGACCACGCCTCACCAGAACTCAACTCCATCAGGCGACAGATCAAAACCACGGGTGACAGGATCCACACCCAGCTGAACTCCATGATCAACGGTTCCGCGCGTTCATATCTTCAGGATCCCGTTATCACGATGAGAGGCGACCGCTATTGCATACCGGTAAAGTCCGAATATAAGAATCAGGTCCCGGGCATGGTGCATGATCAGTCCTCCACGGGCTCGACATTTTTCATAGAACCTGCTGCGGTCGTCGAACTCAATAACAGGCTCAAGACACTCGCCATCGAGGAGACGAGGGAGATAGAGCGCATTCTCGCAGAGCTGTCGGCACAGATCGGAGAACATGCCGAAGACATCTCGGTCAACTGCAAGCATATGACGAAGCTCGATTTCATTTTTGCTAAAGCGAAGCTCGCCCTGGATATGCGTGCAGTCCGTCCCAGATACAATGATGACCGCATCATTCGTCTGATCAAAGCCCGGCATCCTCTCATCGATCCCGATAAGGTAGTTCCGATCGATGTAGAACTGGGCGATGATTTCGATATGCTCATAGTGACCGGTCCGAACACAGGCGGTAAGACAGTCTCACTCAAGACCGTCGGACTGCTCACGCTGATGGGACAGGCGGGGCTTTTCATCCCCGCAGCTGACAGGTCGGAGCTGTCTGTATTTAAGGAAGTATATGCCGACATCGGTGATGAGCAGAGCATCGAGCAGTCACTCTCAACATTCAGCTCCCACATGACCAATATCGTGGATATCCTGAAGAGCGCGGACGAGCAGAGCCTCTGTCTCTTTGACGAGCTGGGGGCGGGCACGGATCCGACCGAGGGTGCCGCACTCGCCACAGCCATACTCGACAGCCTGCATGCGCGCGGCATACGTTCCATGGCCACCACTCACTACAGTGAGCTGAAGGTCTACGCGCTCACCACTCCCGGTGTCGAGAACGCCAGCTGTGAATTCGACGTGGAGAGACTGTGCCCGACGTACAGACTACTCGTGGGCATCCCCGGACGAAGCAATGCTTTCGCGATATCCGAGAGACTCGGTCTCTCGCATGAGATCATAGAATCAGCCCATCTCCATATGAGCGAGGATCAGGAACATTTCGAAGAACTGATGGCTGACCTGGATGTACGCCGTCTGAATATGGAGCGTAAAGAGCTGGAGCTGGCCGAGAGTGAGGAACGAATTAGATACGATCAGGAGAAACTCGACAGCACACAGGAGAAGCTCGACAGTGCCCGCGACAAGATGCTTATCGAGGCACGCGAGGAAGCCAGACGCATCCTGCAGGAAGCAAAGGATGAAGCAGACCGCACGATACGCATATTCAGGGAAGCCGGTCCCGGCATATCCATGAGCGAACTGGAGAAAGCCCGTACCGAAGTCCGCGAAAAGATCAATGCCAACGATGATTCGATATCGAAGATGTCACGGAAGAAACCGGCCGATACTGACCGCAAAAGGGTCGATATCGCCAAGCTTCGCCTCGGAGACAGCGTCCGTGTCATATCGATGGGGCTAAAGGGTACGGTATCCGCCCTGCCCGATAAATCAGGCAAACTCTGGGTACAATGTGGTATCATTAAATCACAGGTCAAGACAGACGATATAGAGCTGATCGATGAGGCCGACATCACGGGACCGGGCTTCAGATCATCGGGATCCGGACGAAAGACACAGACCTCCGGAGGCTCTAACCGCATCAGCAAGACGCAGCATATTTCCACAGAGATCAATCTGCTGGGGATGACCGTAGACGAGGCTCTGTATGCGCTGGATAAGTATCTCGATGATGCTTATCTCGCTCACCTGCCCAGCGTGCGCATAGTACACGGCAAGGGTACGGGAGCACTCAGGAATGCTGTATCGGCCCACCTGAAAAAGACAAAATACATCGCGAACTTCCGTCTCGGTGAATACGGTGAAGGCGATGCCGGAGTCACTATCGCCGAGTTCAAGTGACCGGAGCAAACATTAATCCACAGAGAGGTAGATCACATGGCTGCCAAGCAGAAGATTCTTATAGTTGATGATGACGAGAATATCGCAGAGCTCATATCGCTGTATATGACCAAGGAGTGTTTCGAGACCATGATGGTGCATGACGGAGAAAGTGCGCTGAGTGCGATCGACACCTTCGAACCTGACCTGATGCTCCTCGATATCATGCTTCCCGGTATGGACGGATATCAGGTGTGCAGGGAAGTCCGCAACCACATGAATCTGCCCATCATCATGCTGAGTGCGAAGGGCGAGGTATTCGACAAGGTCCTCGGTCTCGAGCTCGGCGCCGATGATTATATAGAGAAGCCTTTTGACTCCAAGGAGCTTGTGGCCAGAGTCAAGGCAGTGCTCAGGAGATTCAGGTACACCCCTGCGGAAACCAAGGCCGATGATGCCGAATGTGTCGAGTATCCCGATCTCAAGGTCAACCGTACCGACTACTCCGTCATCTATCGCGGAGAAAGCATCGACATGCCTCCGAAGGAACTCGAGCTCCTCTACTTCCTCGCCGCATCACCCAACCACGTATTCTCCAGAGAGCAGCTCCTGGATCAGATCTGGGGCTATGAGTATATCGGTGATACGCGTACCGTCGACGTACACATCAAGAGACTGCGTGAGAAACTCGGTGACCACGAAGACTGGAAGATAACCACGATCTGGGGCATCGGTTATAAATTCGAGGTACGCAGATGAGGAAAACCCTCTATCTGAAGTTCATTCTGGCTTATATCATTTTCGGCTTCTTCGGATTCGTGGTAGTGGGTTCCTTTGTATCCAGCATGATCTCCGATCATCTGACCAGAGAGAAATCCGAGGACCTCTATCGTGAAGCCGCCATCATCGCCAACACATATGCGAACGACCTGTATAATTCACAGGCCTCACTGGATACGGTCCGCGCACAGATCAGCGCACTGTCGAGATATATCAAATCCACCATCTGGATCATCAATCCGTCCGGCCGTATGGTCCTGGATTCGTCCAAGATACTGACCCCCGACTCCGAGATCATAGTAGAGAACTTCGATCCCGCCGTGACCGCAGGTACATATTATACGCAGGGAGATTTCTTCGGTTCCTTCAAGACGGATATGCTCTCAGTCATCGCTCCCATATCCAGCTCGCTGAAGATCAACGGATACGTGGTCATCCATTATCCGATGTCCGAGCTTGAGAAATCGAGCAACGAAATCCTTAATATTTGTTACATCATGCTGATCATCCTGTTTCTTCTGTCGCTGATCATACTTATCTTTTTCACGGAAATGGTATATATACCGCTGAAGACGATCACGACCGCGACCGAGCAATATGCCTCCGGTAATATGCACTATGAGTTCAGCGTGGACAGTGAAGACGAGATCGGATACCTCGCCGCGACTCTCAGCTACATGGCAGGAGAGATCGCGCGATCCGAAGATGATCAGAAGAAATTCGTTGCAAACGTATCACATGACTTCCGCTCTCCGCTCACATCCATGCACGGCTACCTCGAAGCGATGGTCGACGGCACCATACCTCCCGAAATGCATGAAAAATACCTCAAGATCGTGCTTAACGAGACGGACCGCCTGACTAAGCTCACGAACTCTCTTCTGACTCTGAATAACCTGAATACCTCAGGAATGCTGCTCGACATCACCGACTTTGATATCAACGATGTCATCCGCAACGTCACCGCAACATTCGGCGGAACCTGCATGGAGAGAGGGATTTCTTTTGACCTGATACTCACCGGTGAGACCTTGTACGTATCGGCCGACCGCGGCAAGATAGAGCAGGTACTCTACAACCTCTGCGATAACGCCGTGAAATTCTCACACCATGACTCGGCTATAACGATCGAAACTACGGAGAAGCATAACAAGATATTCGTCAGTGTGAAGGACACCGGAATCGGTATCCCGAAGGATGACATCAAGAACATCTGGGACCGATTCTACAAGTCCGACCTGTCCAGAGGTAAAGACAAAAAGGGCACGGGATTAGGTCTCTCGATAACAAAAGAAATAATCCGTGCCCATAATGAACATATAAATGTGATCTCTACCGAAGGTGTCGGGACAGAGTTCATATTCTCTCTTCCCATATCGGATAATATCGAGGATGATGACGACGAGATCTGATCAGGTTCTCAGGATACCTGCCAGCTTATCCCTCATCTGTACCACGTCGATCGGCTTGGGTATGAAATCATTCATGCCGGCTTCAAACGCTTCCTTCTTCGTACTCTCAAATACGTCCGCAGTCAAAGCCACGATCGGCAATTTCTTCGCATCGGGTCTGTGCAGTCCTCTGATCTCTCTGGTGGTCTCATGACCGTCCATATTCGGCATCTCGATATCCATCAGGATCAGATCGTAATACCCCACCTCATTGGCACATATCATGTCGATGGCGGTATTTCCGTCGCTCGCCACCTCCGTCTGCACACTGAAGTTGGAAAGGATCGTAACGGCTATGTCGGCACTGACCGATGAATCATCGACGATCAGGACCCTCTTCCCCGACAGGATGCGTGATACATCTTCGACCGCCGTTTCCTGTTCGGCATCGGAACCGGTTTCTTCGGTGCCGGCCAGTTTGAACTCAATGTCAACGGTAAATCTGCTGCCCTTTCCCTCGTTGGTCTCAACCTGAAGTATACCGCCCAGCGCATCCAGAATGTGCTTGACGATAGGTATGTTCACACCGGCATCCTGCTCGGGCGGGCAGCCTATGCCGTTATCCTCGACTATGAAGGTATATCTGCGATAATCGGGATCGTGAGCATTCGAAGCGTTTACGGTCAGAGTGATGTTTCCGCCTGCCTCGGTATATCTGGATGAGTAGCTGATCAGGTTCACCAGCATACGCACTATATGTGCGTCATCCATAACGATCGCAGGATTGGCTGCATCCGTATTGTGCACGATGAAGTCAAGCTTCTTGTCTCTGACCTGAGACTGTACGGTCTGAACTATCTGTCTCTCAAGATCCGCCATCGTCAGAGTATGTTCGGTGACGTTCACCACTCCCTCTTCCAGTTCGTTGATATCGAGGATCTCGCTGATGATACCCAACACCTGATGGCTGGCATCATCTATGCGTCCGAGACATTTCTTCAGCATCTTCGGATCATCGAAGTTGTCCGATGCAACCGTGGTATAACCCATGATGGCATTCAGCGGACTCCTGATATCATGAGAAAGGTTATACATAAATGTATTCTTGGCATGCGAAGCCTTTTCCGCTGCCCGGTATGCCTCACTCAGCTCGTTCTGACGCATCAGATCGATATGGACCTCACGGTCCACATCCCTTACTGCCAGCAGGAATTTGCGATCGGACCTGATATCGAATCTGCGGATCTCGGCCCTGACATATTTAACGATATCACCATCTATCAGACGGACCATCAGAGAGAATCTGTCCGTGGTCATCAGTTCCTCGCGGACATTATTCAACGAGAAAGACTGCTTCACGATCACGCGGTCTTCTTCGTGTACATGATCATCCACATACCGGTATACGATCTCCTCGTAGCTGAGTCCCGATGACAGATATCCCTCCAGAACCTGGGCTGACTCCTCACTGCATCTGCTGACATTGAACTCTCCGGTCCGCGAGTCTACTGCCACGATGATCAGATAGTCACGTGACAGGGCCTGGAGTATTCCGTATTCAACATCCTTGCCAAGCGTCGATATCCCTTTTTTCCTAAACATAAGTCCTCCGGTACATGTAATGACAGCTAGTAGGTAAGTATCTCGTATCCGTCCTCGGTCACTGCAAGAGTTACCTCCCACTGTGCGGATGGCTTACCGTCTTCGGTATGGACTGTCCATCCGTTATCTTCATCGGTATAGATATCAGCCTTGCCCATATTGACCATGGGCTCTATCGTAAATACCATGCCGGGAACCATCAGCATCTCGGTACCGGGTTTGGTCACATAGCTCACAAAAGGCTCCTCATGAAACTCGATGCCGACTCCGTGTCCGCCGATCTCACGGACTATGGTGTAGCCGTTTGCCTTGGCATGGGAGTTTACCGCATCAGCCATATCTCCCAGGAAAGTCCACGGTTTAACGGCCTCTATGCCCTTTTGCATGCATTCCTTCGCAACCTCTACGAGGCGCTTCTTCTCGGGAGAGACATCGCCTATGCAGAACATTCTGGATGAATCCGAGAAATATCCCTTATAGATCGTGGATACATCCACATTGATGATATCACCGTCCTGCAGGATGATATCGGAAGAAGGTATCCCGTGACACACATCGTCATTGATCGAGGTACACACACTTTTGGGAAAACCTTCGTAGCCGAGCGGGGCAGCTATGCCGCCCATCTTCTGCGTAAGGCTGCTGACTATGTCATCTATATCCTGAGTGCTCATGCCGGCATGTATCCTGTCGGTCACTTCATCCAGTATGGCAATGTTCAACTTGCTGCTGTCTCTGATCCCCTGTATCTGTTCTTCGTTTTTGATCTGTTCGGGGCCGGGTACGATATGGCCTTCGAGTCTGTAGGATTCGATACGTTCATCCATCCTCTCGTGACATACCTTGTATTTCCTGCCGCTTCCACACCAGCACGGATCGTTTCTCCCCAGTTTCACAGAACTTCACCCACTTTCTTTTCACTCAGCAGCTTCACGTATCTGCGGGTATTATCTGCCGCGTCTCCATGGAAGATCGCGCTGCCTGCCACGATCACATTTGCTCCCACCTCGATGACTGTAGCCGCGGTTTTTTCGGTTATGCCGCCGTCCACCTCTATGTCAACGTTCAGAGCATTGGAGTTGATATGGTATCTCGCCTGAGCGATCCTGGCTGTGGATTCGGGGATATACGGCTGTCCTCCGAATCCGGGCTCCACTGTCATGATGAGCAGCATATCGACTTTGTCCAGATACCGGTATACATCCTCGACCGGTGTGCCCGGTTTGATGGATATGCCTACCTTACAGCCTGCTGCGCGTATCGCATCGATGACCTCATCCGGATCATCCTCAGACTCCATATGGAAGGTTATGCTGTCGGCTCCGGCCTGTGCAAACTGTTTGATATACTTCAGCGGATGTATGATCATCAGATGCACATCCAGAACCATTTTCGTTATCTTTCTGACTGACTCCACGATCGGAATCCCGAAAGACAGAGAGGGCACGAATACCCCGTCCATCACATCGATGTGAACGTACTCTGCCCCTTCTGTCTCTATAGCCTGTATCTCTGTGCGCAGATCCGCACAGTCGGCCGCCAGTATTGACGGTGCCAGTATATTATGTCCCATCTTATTTGTTTAAGAATCCTTTCACGCTCTTCGCTATACCGACTGCATCCAGTCCATACTTCTGAACCAGTGCTCCCGCTGATCCGGATTCACCGAACTGATCGTTGATACCGATCTTGTATACGGGAACGGGATGCTTCGCCGACAGGCAGTCACATACTGCAGATCCGAGTCCGCCTATTACGGAATGCTCCTCTGCGGTAACGACCTTGCCGGTCTTGGTTGCGGACTTAACGATGAGATCTTCGTCCAGAGGTTTGATGGTATGGATGTTGATAACCTCGGCATCGATACCGTCTGCTGCCAGAGCCTCGGCTGCTTCCAGAGAAGCCGCCACAGTGATGCCTGTAGCTACGATGGTCACATCCTTGCCTTCTCTCAGGACTACACCCTTGCCCATCTCGAACTTGTAGGTAGCGGGATCGTTGATCACCGGCACTGCCGCACGTCCGAATCTCAAGTATACGGGACCTACATAATCTACTGCCGCATGAACGGCTGCACGAGCCTCAGTATCATCAGCGGGTACGATCACGGTCATTCCGGGGATGGTACGCATCAGAGCGATGTCCTCGAGACACTGGTGTGATGCCCCATCCTCACCTACAGTGATACCTGCATGGGTAGCGCCGATCTTTACATTCAGATGAGGATATCCGATGGAGTTGCGTACCTGCTCATAGTTACGTCCTGCAGCGAACATTGCGAATGAGCTGATAAAAGGAATCTTGCCGCAGGTAGCGAGTCCCGCAGCGATACCTGTCATGTTACACTCTGCGATACCGCAGTCTATATGCCTGTCAGGGAATTTCTTCTGGAATATACCTGTCTTGGTTGCATTGGCCAGATCGGCATCGAGTACCACCACATCAGGGTTTTCCTTGCCGACTCCAACCAGAGCATTTCCGTAGCTCTCACGTGTTGCGATCTTTTTTACATCTGCCATCAGTTTGCACCTCCCAATTCCTCGCCGATCTTATCAAGATCTGCCATAGCCACAGCATACTCTTCATCATTCGGTGCCTTGCCGTGCCAGCCTACGTTGTTCTCCATGAATGATACGCCTTTGCCCTTAACGGTCTTTGCGATGATAGCGGTAGGCATACCCTTTGTCTCGCGTGCTTCCTTGAAGGCAGCATCTATCTGATCGAAGTCATTACCGTCGATGTTGATCACATGGAAATTGAATGCTTCGAACTTCTTGTCGATGGGATAAGGATTGTTGACCTTATCGATAGGTCCGTCAATCTGCAGATTGTTGTTGTCCACGATCACTACCAGGTTATCAAGCTTCTTCGCTCCGGCGAACATAGCTGCCTCCCATACCTGGCCTTCCTCGATCTCACCGTCACCGAGCAGTGTATATGTACGATATGAAGCACCATCCAGCTTGGCTGCCAGAGCCATACCTACTGCTGCCGAGATACCCTGTCCGAGTGAACCTGATGACATGTCCACACCGGGAGTTTCCTGCATACAGGGATGACCCTGCAGATATGATCCGAGGTGTCTGAGTGTAGGCAGATCCTCTACCGGGAAATACCCTCTGTTAGCCAGTACGGAATACAGACCCGGAGCTGTGTGTCCTTTTGACAGAACGAAACGGTCTCTGTCCTTCTTCTTCGGATCCTTGGGATCGATGTTCAGTTCTTCGAAATACAGATAAGTGAAGATATCTGCAGCAGATAAAGATCCGCCCGGATGTCCGGCTCCGGCTCCGTGTACAGCAGTCACGATGCCCTTACGGACTTCGTTTGCGGTTTTTTGCAACTCAAGTTTGTTCATATCTGCCCTCCTATTTCTGACCGTAATATGCGTTGGCGCCATGCTTACGTGTATAGTGCTTATCCAAAAGTGCCTGAGGTGCAGGCTGGATACGTGGATTGATCTGCTCTGCCATATATGCCATTCTGGCTACCTGCTCGAGGACCACGGCATTGTGTACTGCATCATGTGCATCCTTGCCCCATGTAAAAGGACCGTGATTCTTGCACAATACCGCAGGAACTGCCTCGGGCTCCAGACACAGTCTCTCGAATTCGCTGACTATCAGAAGGCCGGTGTTTTTCTCATAGTCCTTCGCTATCTCCTTGTCCATCAGACATCTGAGACAGGGTACCTCACCGTAGATATAGTCTGCATGAGTGGTACCGTAGCAGGGGATCGAACGTCCCGACTGAGCCCAGCTCGTAGCATAAGGTGAATGGGTATGAACTATGCCATGCACCGAAGTGAACGCTTTATACAGCTCCACATGAGTGGGAGTATCGGATGAAGGTCTGAGACTGCCCTCCACAACCTTGCCGTTCAGGTCCACCAGAACCATATCGTCGGGAGTCAGTTTCTCATACTCCACACCACTGGGCTTGATGGCGAAAATTTTGCGCTCCTCATCGATCTCGCTGACATTACCCCAGGTAAAAGTCACAAGTCCGTATTTCGGCAGCAGCATATTGGCTTCGTACACTCTTTTTTTGAGTTCTTCTAACATGATACGCTCCTCCTGATCTTATCATTTAAGTCCGTCCACGGCTGCTCTCTGTGCAGCGATGCCGGAATTGTATGCTTTCATGAATTCGTTGAAACCGTTGATGTCGGCGATGTCAGGCGCTACGGTCTCTCCGCTCTCACCCTTGAATACCCTGTTCTCCAGGAAATCACCGAGAGTCTCTCCGTCTGCTTTAAGCTGCATATAAGCTGCAAGCAGAGCCATGCCCCAGGGGCCGCCCTCACCGGCTGTCTCCATACATGTAACGGGCACGTTCAGAGCCGCTGCCATGATACGCTGTCCCACACCGGGAGTCTTGAAGAATCCGCCGTGTCCGGTGATACGGTCCACGGTCACGCCTTCCTCGTTAAAGAGAATGTCATTACCGATCTTGAGCGCTGCGACAGCACTGTAGAGATGTGTTCTCATGAAGTTCGCCAATGTGAACTTCGCATCGGGCTGACGTATGAACATCGGACGTCCCTCTTCAAATCCGGTAATGTTCTCACCGGAGATATAGTTGTATGACAACAGTCCTCCGCAATCCTTGTCGGCACTCATCGCTACGTTGAAAAGTGTGGTGTAGAGCTTGTTGGTATCCACACCGGGACCGATCAGCTCGGCGAACTCTCTGAACAGTCCTGCCCATGCATTGATATCGGAAGTACAGTTGTTACAGTGTACCATCGCTACGGGATCGCCTGTAGGTGTAGTGACTATATCTATCTCCTCGTATGCTTTCGACAGATCTTTCTCCAGAACTACCATGGAGAAAACGGATGTGCCGGCTGATACATTACCGGTACGCTGCTTGACCGCATTCGTAGCGACCATGCCCGTACCCGCATCTCCCTCGGGAGGACAGAGCGGGATACCTGCCTTCAGATTGCCTCTGGGATCGAGCTTCTTCGCGCCTTCCTCGGTGAGAGTGCCTGCCTGCGCACCTGCAGATGCAACATCGGGCATGATGTCCGCGAGTTTCCATGGATAACCCTTATCGGCTACCAGTGCGTCGAACTTCGTGATCATACCGGTATTGAACTGCCCTGTGGAAGGATCTATCGGGAACATGCCCGAAGCCTCACCTACACCGAGAGTCTTGCTGCCGGTCAGCTGCCAGTGCAGATATCCTGCAAGCGTGGTGAAGAAAGCAACATCCTTCACATGCTCCTCTCCGTTCAGGATCGACTGATACAGATGGGCTATGCTCCATCTCTGAGGAATATGGAATCCGAACACCTCGGTAAGCTTCGTGGAAGCGGCTTCCTGCATGGAGTTACGCCATGTTCTGAAGGGTACCAGCAGCTTGCCCTCGGAATTGAATGCCATATATCCGTGCATCATCGCAGAGAATCCGATGCTGCCGACAGTCGTCAGCGTCACACCGTACTGCTTCTGTACGTCCGATGCCAGATCGGCATAGCAGTCCTGGAGACCATCCCATATATCCTCCAGAGAATAAGTCCATACACCGTTCTCATAGCGGTTCTCCCACTCATGGGATCCCTGCGCTACGGGCGCGAAACTGTCATCGATCAGTACTGCCTTTATCCTGGTAGAACCGAGCTCTATCCCCAGATATGTCTGACCGCTCTCAATCTTCTGTTTTACATCACTCATTACAACCCTCCGTATACTTACAACCTGTCAATCACTCGCAGGATGAGAAGAAATCATTCAGCTTATCCAGCGCTCTCGCCAGAATACGGATCTCCTCTTCATCCAGATTATCTGTAATATCGCTGATCATGCGGTCGTGGAATTCGGCATGACGGTGATGGAGTTCTTTCCCCTTATCCGTCAGGCTGACCAGAACCACTCTGCGGTCCTCCTCGGATCTTTCTCTGTTCACCAGTCCTTTACGGACAAGCGAGTTCACCGAGATGGTAAGCGTGCCTGTAGTGACATCCAGTGCCTTGGCAACGGCAGTCATATTGCTCTGTCCGTTCTCGCCGATCGCCTCGATCACATGAGCCTCATTCAGCGTTATATTCTTATATTCATCCTTGCAGATAGCCTTTTCCTCGAGGGTATTGATCCTCCGGAACAATCTGACCAGGACCTGATTTATAGCGGTTTGCACATCCATGGATCGACACTCCCCATATGTATTGAAGTACCAATCTTTAGTGTATCAAAATATCTGCCTTATGTCACTATTTCAGGCCATCCGGGCAGCGTAAAATTGTATTCGGAATAAACAGAAAAGACTATCCCTGTCTGTGATAAGAATCTGAACAATGTTCATCCTACCACGTATTCCCTTGAAAAGGAAGCCTTGCTACGCAAGCCCTTGAATTGAATTGGGCATTTC
>JAFSTN010000021.1 GCA_017450485.1 Lachnospiraceae bacterium | reverse complement strand
CCTTTCTCGTGTTTTACTACGAGAAAAACTATACCACAGGGGATTTGCATCCCACCGGTGCCTGAACCATTTGGACCGTTAACCCGAATTGCTTAGACCGTCTGTACCGAAATGATCAGACCGGTCAAGCGAAATTTGCAGGGATGAATGTGCTATTTTTTCCCAATCTTAAACATCCATATCTGATACAATCCTGAAATATAATATTCGGATATCTGACAATATAATCAAAGTTTCCATTGCTGAAAGCATTTGCAGGGTTTATCACAATCAGGTTATCGATCTTCTCATACTCATGTATCCCATGCCATGTTGAACTGATCAAAAGTAGTCCATAAATCTTTTGTGGCGTAAGAATGGTCACCTCACCGGTTATATCCGGATACAATTCCAGCAATTTGGCAAACTTCTCCGTCACATACAAGATAATTCTTTTATATCCCGTCTGTACTCTTAGTGATTGCACATACCCCATAGTGTATATGAAGTCACCTATGTGATCGCAAATCAGAATATGCAAAGCCTCTTTATCTGAATTAGCTATTTTTCTACATTTATGAATTGCATTTGGCACATTCCAGAATTCTTTGCGTGCAACTACATATGGCCATATTCTATTGCGAAGTCTTGTCCGTTTTTGTTTTGTCAGCATATATTCTGAATGCTGTGTTCCATGAGTAATGTCATTCTTTATTTGACCACCTGACACAGAAAAACGACTACGTACTTTCGTATCGTAGTCGTTGGTTTTGAATTGTGCTGTATGATATTAACTAAGCCATCACAGAAGTCTTAGAACTCTGCTCCTTTGCTTTGGCTTCACGCCTTCGGCGAGCCTCTGCTTCAAGTCGTGCAATCTCTATATCTAATTCCTCTATTGTCATTCTCTTAATATCATTCGGAACATTCACCTTTAATGTCTCACTCATTATACTTCACCTCTCTAATAAATATATCTCCATTATGTCCAATCTCTACAAGTGCACCTAGCTGGGCATCGAACTCATCAAAGCCTCTTTTAATCATTTTTGAGTAATATGATTCATACAGCCTTTCGCTTACTTCATTCCTTGTGGAGTAGATAAATATAGTTCCATTATGACATATCACAATTCCATTTTCATACCCATGCGCATAGAAGGAATTAATGTCTTCAATGCTCGGTGGCATACTATGCGGATGATTATGCATAGCAATGATACCAGTTCTATCAGTAATTGCTTTCAATATGTTCGGCGTATATACAACCTTCTCTCTTATCTTCTCATTTAACGCCGATGCGACAACAACATTTTTCTCCGAATCTATCCAATACATATCCTCATACTCTGTACCGGATCTGTGATAAAGCATTTCTTTGGCTTTAGTATACAATAATCTCGCCAGATTTGCATTATCCGTTATCTGATCGAACTTGCGGCGATATTCTCCGCTTTCGATATACGATTTATTGATCAGTGTCGACTTATTTCGACCATAACGTTGGAACTCTAATGAACGCATATATACATACTTCCTGTCTACCGGTAATCTGATAAGTAACCACGTTTTTGTGGAATAAAACGTTTCTACTTCTAACGCATCTATTCAAAGTTCTTGGAATACTGTCCGAAATGGACTTGGAATTTCAAGATATGCGTATTCTACCATAGACAAGGTGTATATGCAAGGAGGTTTTCAAAACCAACTTCTTCTGTATTCGGTTGTCAATGTTCACTCACGCCTGTACTTCTTTGGCGTTCTTTTTATTCTTTAACGTAGACACTACTGTGACTGTGATAAACGCGACTACAAGTATGGCTATTACGATACGCCACGTGCGTGCAGTCTTTATAGCTCTGACCTGCATCTGGTATTCATCGATCCAGGCTACATCAGTAACCTGCTTACCTGCGAGTTCAGCTGCGATTTCTGCTGAGTGATCTATATCAGTCATCGGCACAGAGCTGTCCACGTACATCCGATCGCCACGGTAGTATATCTGATACCAGCCATCTGTCTCTCCGGTTACGAAGATATAGTCACCGGATTTCAGTTCCATTACCACAGGTGAGTCTGCTTTCGCATCCTCCAGAGCGGATGCATCAGCGTCAAGTTGTTTGATCACACCGGTGATGTCTGTTGATGAATCGGATGACTCTGCCGCATGAACCCGCATGCCGCAGAGCACGACTATCAGTATCCACGCTCCCAGAGCTATGATTATCAATCTAGTCAGTTTCTTTGTTTCCATCGTACTCGTGTCTCTTCAAGTGATACTGCACATCCTGCAGGATCTTGCGATTGGCCGCGATCACGTCAGCCAGCAGCCCTATCACGAATATCAGTACTCCGATGATGATCAGCGTACATGCGAGAAGCAACGACTGTATATGCCCACCGCCCCCGTCATGTGCAAAGAAATATAGGAATCTGATCCCTATCGCCAGCCCCAGTATCACGAATGGCATACTGATCAGCATGAATGCCTTAAGCGGCTTATACATCACATAAGCACGTACGATCGTGAGCACCGATTTCTTGATGTACTCATACATCCCGTGAAACAGACGTGACGGCCTGAGCTCGTCATTGGTCCTCACAGGCACACTCGTCATCGGTATCCGCTCACGCCCGGCCTGTACTATGGTCTCCAGCGTGTATGTATAATCATTGACGACATTGAGCTTCATCGCAGCTTCACGACTGAACGCTCTGAAGCCGCTCGGCGCGTCAGGTATATCAGTGTCGGATGCCTTACGCACAGCCCAGCTTCCTATATGCTGTAGCTTCTTCTTGATATATGAGAAATGGCTGATCTCATCTATCGGTCTGGTACCTATGACTATATCCGCTTCTCCCTCCAGGATTGGACGGATCAGTTTCTCTATGTCTGAGCCTTCATACTGATCATCGGCGTCGGTATTGACTATGATGTCGGCACCGCATCTGAGGCATCCGTCCAGTCCCGCTATGAATCCGCGAGACAGACCCTGGTTCTGCTTGAAGTTCACGATATGGTGAACTCCCCACTCCTTGGCCACCTCGATAGTCGCATCCGAGCTCCCATCATTGATGATCAGGTACTCTATTTCGTCGACTCCGTCTATCACTTTGGGCAGATGATCAAGGGCTATCGCCAGAGTCTCGGCTTCGTTATAGCATGGTATCTGTATTATCAGCTTCACTTATCCGCTTCCCTCACGGCATCAGTCATGATACAGAGCGAAATGCCCCATCTCATACCCGTATTCATACATTTCATCGAGCTGGTGTCTATACTGACTTTCCCAGTCAACCAGTACATAATCATCTGTGCTGAGTGCTGCCGTATCAAGTGTTTCTTCGGCTCGTACAGTGATCGGTACTACTGTCTCATCTCTCAGGCAGAACTGTATGACATCTATATACTCTATGTCTCCGTCTTCATAGATATCTACGATACGCCCGTGCCTATGCGCCGTCTGCTCTGCCAGATGTTCTGAGAGTTGTATATCGCCGTATATATTGCCCTGTCCACGCCGAATCATGGTATCCGAAGAAACATAAGCCAGTACCGCCTGTACCACTATGATCGCGATCAACCACAGGACTACTTCTGAGCGACAGTAAACCCTGACTGACACCCATATGAGCAGCATCACCGCTATCGCCAGTCCCACCTCAGCCGGGACATACCAGTCAGACTGTCTGCCTGCGTCCCGGGCCAGATAGCTCATGCCTATCATCAGTTCCCTGTGAGGATTACGCATTCCGGTGTTGTTAGCATTGATCACGATCATCGCGATCACCGCCAGCACGATCATGATTATGCCGGCAACAGCTGTCTCTCTCACCCGACGCCCCTGATGCTCCATCAAACGATAGATTCCGTATACCATCAGTATCGGTATGATGTAGTCGTCATATCTGCCGTGCAGATACAGGTCCAATCTGTCTGCATCAGCTGTGGCACTGCCTATCAGATATATGGTTGTGATCAGTATCTGACCGATAGATGCCAGTATCACATATGCGGTCAGATATAACCGAGCCACATTCGATGGATCGTCAGACATCTCCCGCGGAGAAGTCCTCCATCTGCCGGCGAAATATCCCCGGATTCCGTCAAGCATCTCGCCCGCCAGTGCATGAAATCCGATGTAAGCCATACCGAAGCTCGTGCATCCGAGATATAGCAGTTTTCCGCTCAGGCTGGCTATAAACATACCTATTCCACGCAGCGAAAGCAGTCCTTTTATCTTTCCGATCTGTCCGGACATACTGTTGACAGCTATGTCTGACTCAGTTGCATATCCATACAGACTGGAGAGATGCTGCATCCTGATGTCGCGCCACACGCACAGTGCAACTATAGCGATCGCTATACCTATCGCTATACCGCCTATCAGTTTCTCACGTCTGATGCTCGCACCGGACTGTACCAGTGCACGGATGATGATCACCATCACAGCGGCTATCAGTGCCCCTACTGTTCTCATGTGCACACAGCACATGAACCCAAGTACTGCGAACAGTCCGATCATCCTGATCAATACGGGCTTCTCCAGATACCGCATCATGCACCAAACCGACAATATGTACAGACAGAACATGATGCTCTCTGCCATGGTCATCTGCGTGTAGAAACTCCATGCAGGGTATGTAGCAACGATTCCGCATAGTATTACACGACTTCTGTCATCGGCATGCGGCATCAACCTTTTGCCTGTATCACACAGCAACACATATCCCAGGATCTGACACAGCAGATTGAGTATGACCGCCGCACGATAAGAGACGATCGGGTTCTTGAACAATATCAGTATCGGTGTAAGGATCCATCCGTATCCGAAAGAGTAATACGATCCGATCGACGCCACCGGTGCCCAATCCCATCCGATTGCATTCGCAGCCGTCGCCCAGTATCCGAACTCATCCGGAAAGAGCGAGAACCCGTATATCCACGGAAGCATGAGTACGCACAGAACCGTAATGATACCTATGATCATCGCATGAATCACTATGATCGATCTGTCTGCGGTTTTGGGCACACTCACAACCCCCCCCGTAAGAATTCGCGCATCGATATATCTGACAGTATGAGAGCAGCTCCGCAAGGAACTGCTCTCCTGTTTGTTTTAATCTTCCGTCTTGATGCGCTTTAAGCCGGAGATTATCCTATGCAGATAAGTGCATATGCAGCGATTCCGCCGTCAGCGTTGAATGCAACAACCTTGCCGTTATCAGGATTCAGATCATCTTCAACCCTTTTTTGGCCGCCCTTGCTGACTACGACTACCTTGTATGTCTTGGAAGGATCGCATGTAGCAGGGATGATGATGGAAGTTCTGATACGTACACTTCCGTCTGCTGCTTTGAACTGGCCACCACTCATCTTGCCTATGGTCATGTTGAACATACCCACAACGGTAGCACCCTGAGTTGCTGCTGCTTCGTTGATAGCTTCAACTGCGTTGGGAGCGGTCTTAGCTGTGATGTCGTAAGAGCTTGCAAAAGCCTTCTCACCCTTACCAAGGCTAAGAGCAGCTGTCAGATCTGCTTCGGGAGCAGTTACTACTACAGCGGGAACGCTCTTAACAGTGCTTACACCTGCTGCAGTAGAGAAAACCTTTACTCCATTAGCTGATACATTTCCGTTAGCCGGTACAGCTGCAGTTGCAGGAGCAGGGGTACTGGGAGCACCGGATCCGGAAGGTGTTTCTGCAGCTACAACTGCTGCGGTACTGCTTCCGGAAGAGGATGCCTGTGTTGTTGCGAACGCTGTGAGAGGTGTAGCTACCATGCTCACTACCATAGCGGCCGCGATTGCCTTTTGAGCAATTCTTGTTTTCATCTTTTTCTCCTCCTATCTAGATAGATGTTGCGCTATTATGAATAGCACTAAATAAGTGTATATCATTCTCAGGTAAATGTCTACCCCCCCCATTGAAAATTTCTTGTATTTAGCGTGTTTTATAGAGGCTTCGCCGTCAAAAAGAACACGTTTAACGATTAATTTCGAGCACCGGATTTTGTTCTTTAACAAGGCTTTTATGTTTCAAAATTCGTCTTTACGCTATTCTCAGTAGCCTTTTCCGTTCCAATAACACGTTTACAATTATTTCAAAGCTATAATTATGGAGGATGTGGAGATTATGGCAGGCAAGACATTCACCGAAAAAAAGACTTCAAATAGCGATAAAGATAACTCAGGTATCAACATCCCGAATGAAGACGTCACTCTGCAGGATTATCTCAAGTATTTAAGAGAGAGCCATGGGTACTCACAGGAGATTGTCGCTGATGTACTGCATGTCATTCGCCAGACATACTCCCACTATGAGTGCGGACGTATAGTCCCACCCGTCAATGCTCTTTTCAGCCTGGCTTCATTTTACGATATTCCGGCAGAGATCCTGATACGTATCGCAGAGGCAGATTATAAACGTTCCATGGGAGATGAATCGATCAAGCCGCTTGATGATCTTGACGAATGGATGGATGATATTCGAGTCGACTTCGAGGTTCGTCCTCGAGATATCAAGGATTATAACGAATTCATCGAGAATAACGGCAAACGCTACGAGAAACTCCGAAGAGATGAGAGATGTTGCCTGTATTACTACAATGCAGTAGATGATAACTGCAAAACATACGTCATTACCAATATGAAGATATCGAAAGCTATGAACGATAACTCCACAGAAAACAATGCCTCCAAAGAATAAGTGGCCGCAAATGCAGCCACTTGTATTTATTCACCCCATATCTCTACGAACCGGTCAAACAGCGGAAGTTGAATCTTCAGGTATCCTCTGATATCTCCATCCACCAGATGCTTATTTATGAGTCTTTCTCGATACATCGGATAGTTTATAAGGATTTCCAGATCAAATCAAGAAATACGAATAGTGATGAAAAGGTATCGAGCAATTACCTTCTTTTTCGTAATCTCAATAATGTACATCATAAATAGGGTATTGTAAAAGAATTGAGCAGATGAACCCATACAAGACGGGCGGTCAAAAGTAGCGTAATTCCAGCAATTATGCTATAATATCCTTAACCAAGAAGGATTCTCGCAAGAGTAAACAGAGGGAGTCCTTCGCGGGACTTTCTCTAACTTGGAATATTAGAGAAAGGAGAAATGTCGATGATTACAAAGGTATGGAAAATGCAAACTAACAATATCTCTTTATTGCCCAACCCCATAACAATTAATATTGGGGAATGGATCATAAACAATATTGGAATGGTAGCTGTCGCAAAAAGGTTGTCCGACAATACGGCAACTCTGTATGCCGTTGAAAAGGCTGACTCGGCTCCGCCCCAGATGGTTCAATACGCCAAGGATAATAATGCAATGATTCTTGTAGGCATTTCTGAGGGTGAAGTAAATGCAATCGACTAACATCATAGCTTATCGAGGACAGGGATTCTTTGGGATTCCGATAATCGGTAATACATCTTCTTTCGCCATCAAATTTGACACAGGAGCTGCCAATACTGTTATTTCTATAGAAAAGATTTCTGGAGATTTAACAGATGAGCAGTTAAAGAAGATTAAAGATTACATTACAAGTCGAGGTATCTGTCCAAAAGAGTTTAAATCTGCATCCGGTCATCCCTTTTATGCTTATCCAGCTTACATGACCAATATTGTAATCGGAAGCCATTTGTTTAATACATTTTTCTACTATATCATAGTTGATAGACTTCACGACAATAGAAAATTGGCACTTCTCGGGGATGATTTCATTGATTGCTGCGGGTTTTCCAGAGAACCACACGGAAATATTATCATAAATAAGTTTGATTTTTCAACTTATCACTTAAGGGATAATGTTATTTCAACCGATGATATTTTATCTATGGTATAGGTTGTCTCGTAATCACAAATAATACAGTCAATCCAATTGGGTTGGCTGTACTTTTATGCCACAAACGGCAATATTTATCTTTTTGGTACTTTTTACATCTTTTTTTATTATAGTTATTCTGATATGTATGGTCAATCGGATATAAGCACTTATACCTCAAGCTAACAGTGATTCGCTGATCGGCTTTTCCTGATCCTGTACAGATATACAGCCCCTATACATACCCACGCGATCACAATACATGCGAGCAGGGCGACTGACTGTGCAGGCAGAGGCCCCAGATCAGCTGCGCCGGTCGTGCCCGCACCCGAGATGCGATCCAGTCGGTACAGACCTCGTATGTCATCATACAGTTTCTCTATATAGGCGTCGTCCACCGTACCCTTGCGGCGAACAGTCTTGACGCAGTTCTCTATAAGTGCTCCGGCTGCATCTCTGAGCGATGCGGATCCGTTGAACACCGGTGTCACAAAAGTATTATCCGTATTATCGAGCAACAGCTTCGTTGCATCGATCTTGGTCTTATAATGAAGAGAATTATCCTCGCCGGCTCTCGCCAGATAATCCCGGTATTCCGCGGTCTCGCGTGCTTTACTTGTAACAGGCACATACCCTTCGGTCTGGGCATATCCGATCTGGATGCCGTCAGTCAGCAGATACTGGGTAAACAGCCATGATGCGAGAACTTCCTGCGGATCTTCTTTATTGAATATACACACGGACGGTCCCTGAGAAATCATCAGAGGATGCCCGGGATCATACTGCGGAATGGGACGTACCACGGTTTCGAACTGCACTTTGGCTGACTCAGCTATATCTGACAGCGGTGCATCCGCGCCCATCCACGAAGCTCCCGCTGTGGAATCTATGGCGAACAGACATTGTCCGGCATTCAGAAAATTGCCGGGATAACTGGATATCTTGAAAGTCGAGAAAGCACCGGTCTTGCCGTGAGAGGCTATCTCCTTGAGAAGCTCCGAAGTCGTATCGTTGAATATATTGATCTCACCCATATCGGTTGAATATCCGGCATCAAGCTGCTTAAGCATCGAGATCATCATATTGTCGGTTGACTTATATATGAAGGGGATCATGGTCTTCTGACCGTTCACTGTATAGTTCCCGTCCTCATCTTTGGCGGTAGCCGCCTCACTGACTTCCCATATATAATCCCATGTCAGCACATCGGGTATCTCATACCCGAGTTTCTCCACCAGATCTTTGTTTATGAAGCAGGCCTCGGTACTTCGCATATAGGGCAGAGCATAGTAATGTCCCGCAAAAGAGCATTCCTCCAGGAACTTCGGTATGATCTGTTCCTGCGTCGGAGCATCAAATTTGACCGCCGATCCACCCAGTCCGTATGCGGGATCGTTCATAAGTTCATCAAGTGCCACCACACTGTCCTGACTCTGCAGGTATGTGGCGATATGGTCGGGATATGTGATACACACATTGGGCGTGGTGTTCGTGGAGATATTGGTTATGACATCGTTATATATCTTGCCGTAATCCGTATACAGCCTGATGTTCACATCAACATTCGGATACAGTTTCTCAAACTCTGCAGCCGCACGCTCGTACACTGCGGTCTGGTTCTTGTTGGTATCATTCTTTGCCCAGAAAGTGATCTCGATACTCTCGGACTCATCAAATGCCTCAGGTACCGCGAAGCTCTGCGAAGCCTTGGAACCGTGACACGCAGTCAGCACGCCGACAAGCATAACACATGCTATTAGAACCGCCATCGCCCTGCGGAAGCGCAGCCATACACTGATCGTCCTGTTCTTACTGACTGTATTCTTTTCTTCACTATACATATTGGAAAAGACCATTTTCTTCCTAGCCCTTCGTTCCGCCCCGGAGTACGCCTGCCATGATCTGCTTGCGGAATATCAGGAATATCACTATAAGCGGTGCGGATATGACCACTACCGCCGCCATCATCGCCGGGATATTCTCACGGCCAAATCCGTTCTCCCTGATCTCCTGTATACCGTTCGATACCAGGAAATACGCCTGATCATCCGTGATCAGTCTCGGCCATACATATGAATTCCAGCATTCGATCACCTTCAGGATCGTGACTGTCACGAGAGTCGGCTTCGAGATCGGGATAAGCACCTTGCACAGATATTTGAAGTCGCTCGTACCGTCGACCTTCGCTGCATAGTACAGGGTATCCGGTACCTGCTCGAAGTTCTCCTTGAGCAGATATATATAGAATACCGAAGTGATGGACGGAAGTATCAGACCCTGGAATGAGTTGCGCATATTCCAGTTCGTGATCGTTACGAAGTTCGTGATAACGACGAGCTCCGTAGGGATCATCATGAGACTTAAGAATATAACGAATACGAAGTTGCGACCCTTGAACTCAAGCCTCGCAAAAGCAAATGCAGCCAGCGTGATGACGACGAGCATGACAGCAGTCGTGATCACGGTGAAGATCGCGGTATTCAGGAAGTAACGTCCCAGAGGCACCGCGCTGAAAGCATCGCGGTAGTTCTCGAACGTCGGCGAGGTCACATACAGCTTCGGGATATACTCGGAGTTGTATGCACCGTAGCCCTTCAGGGATGTGAGGATCATCCAGTAAAAAGGGAACAGGACGATTATGGCCCACAACACGAGCAGGATCATGCGCACCGTACCCGCTACGCCCTTCTTAATCTTCGTATTCCTTTCTATACGTATGTAATCCATATATATGCCTCGTCCGATGCCGTATATGATCACCCTTGCTGCGACCCGACAGTACTCGCTGCGGGTGACATATACGGCATCGTACTTATTCTCTATCGGATATCATCAGGTTTATCACGGTTATCGTCAGCACGATCATGAACAATATGATCGCCGCGGCTGACGCGAACGACGGATATCCGCCGCTGTCTCCGTAGAGCATATCGTAGACGTAGCCTACGATCGTGTTCATGCCGGCCGCATTCAGGTCTGTTCCGAAGAGTGCGACCTCATCTGAGTACGCTTTAAACGCGCCGATGAAGCCCGTGATCACGAGATAAAAGATCATCGGCGAGATCATCGGGAGCGTGATACGGTAGAATATCCTCCACGGTCTCGTACCATCCACTCGCGCAGCACTGTAATAGTCAGGGTTAACGCTCGACAGTGCGCTGGTCAGGATAAGTATCTTAAAGGGCATGACCACCCAGACAGTGTATATGCACATAACCGTCATCTTCGCCCAGTACGGTCCATCTATGAAATCCACACTCGCTCCGCCGAATGCGTTGATCAGCAGATTGATCATGCCGTCTGTGTATGCGGTTTTCTTAAAGAGGATCATGAATACCAGACCGACTGCCAGCGTGTTGGTCACATAAGGCAGGAAATAAATGGTCTGGAACGCACTCCGAAGCTTCGTGATCTGGCTTAATAGCAGAGATATGCCGAGTGCTATGAGTGTCGACATCGGCACCGTGATGATAACTATGATGAAGGTATTCTTCACAGCCTGCAGGAAATACGGATCATGCAGGACATATGAATAGTTATACAGTCCGGTCCCGAAGAATGACTGCGATGCGAAGTTATACCCCTCCTCGAAGGAATACACGAATACATCCACCAGAGGATATACCATGAATACTCCCAGGAAAAGGATCGCCGGCAGCAGATACAGCCAGCTGCGGTATTCGGTTAGTTTCACACGTCGCTGTGCGCTTTGGTCAGATACGCTGCTCACTGTATACGCTTTTCCGTTTCTTTATCGAAGAGATATACTTTTTCGGGTTTCAGCCGGAATCCGACTTTAGTCCCGGTAACTCTCATATTTCTGTCAGAGCCCATGATTGCCCTGATATTCGCGGACTGGCTTGCCGAATGAGTGGAGACTATGCTCACATCCCGGCCGCTCACCTCTACCGCCTTGAGTTCACAGATCAAAGGCTCGGTGCCCTCATAGGCGTCCGCACTGTCCGCAGAACCGGCCGCAGTCGCACCGGACCCACCTGCCGAAGCGGCATCCGTTCCGCTGCCGGCGAGTATGAAGCCTTCCGGTCTGACTCCGACATGCACATCTCCGTCGGGAGCGTCGGTCTTAAGCACCGGCGTATCGCCCAGATACAGCAGACCTCCTGACACGCGTCCGTCGAACATGTTGATCTGAGGCGTGCCCAGGAACTTGGCCACGAACATATTTACGGGCTCGTCATAGACCTCCTGCGGCTTGCCGATCTGCTGGAGTATGCCATCCTTCATGACCACGATCAGATCGGATATGCTCATAGCCTCCTCCTGATCATGCGTAACAAATATCGTAGTGATACCAGTCTCTGTCTGGATACGCTTGATCTCCTCTCTGGTCTGGAGCCTGAGACGGGCATCCAGGTTAGAGAGCGGCTCGTCGAGAAGAAGGACCTGCGGCCTCTTGACGAGAGCCCTGGCGATCGCAACTCTCTGCTGCTGTCCACCGGAGAGCTCCTTGGGCTTGCGTTCCATCAGCATATCTATCTGTACAAGCTTGGCCGCTTCTTCGGCCTTGGCATTCATTTCTTCCTTGGTCAGCTTATCCTCGCCGCGCAGATTCTGCAGAGGGAAAAGAATATTCTGTCTGACAGTGAGGTGCGGATACAAAGCGTAGTTCTGGAATACCAGACCTACACCTCTGGCTTCCGGAGGAAGATTCGTCACATCGCTGTCACCGAACAGGATACGTCCGCTCGTCGGTGCCAGCAGTCCGCAGATCAGATTGAGCGTGGTCGACTTACCGCAGCCGGACGGGCCCAATAATCCGATCAGCTTACCGTCGGGTATAGCGAAGTCAAAATCATTTACCGCAATAACCTCTGCGGGATTCTTTTTATCTCTGCTCGGAAATGTTTTGGTCAAATGCTCAAGTATTACTTCCACATTTGCTCCTCGTATTATATAGTCATACCCATTCTTTACCTGTTCTAATGCATAGGGTATGCTGTTGAAGATGCTGTGGATTGGTTCTTTGCTCCTACCGCATAGACGGTTACCGAAAGGCTCCAACCACAGCCTCTTTGTCAAAGT
>JAFSTN010000020.1 GCA_017450485.1 Lachnospiraceae bacterium | reverse complement strand
TGTAGCGTATAATCTTTTCCATAAAGAACATCCTCCTAAGTAAAGTTTTTTTATTCCAATTCAAAACCTTACCACAAGAAGGATGTTCTTTTCTGTTTAGATTTAATTGTCTAAAATTTCCGAGGGAACTTTTACGCTAGCCGCCCCGCAATCTGTCAGATCCGGACCGGACAGCGCTGTCTTATCTCAGATTATACCGTTCCAGAATATACTGCTTCGGAATGTGATCTCCCAGCAGTTCATCTGCTCCGGCGATGATATCTTCATATGAGCAAAACTCATATCGGTACAATCCGGAATCCGATGCATTATATGCTGTCATACCCTTCTCATCATGATCTATGAGAGCACGGCATTCGGCTATGATCTCAAAATCGCCGTTCAATATATAGCCCTTGTACCGGCCGGAAGCGACATACATCTCTTCATTTATGCGAACCAGTTCATACAGAGCGAAATCCGTTTCAAAAGGGCCTCCCGCAGGCGTCAGATCCTCCGCATCATATACATATACCATAGAATTGTTCTGGTCTATCATGATGAGTGATTGATCATCAGAATAAAAAGCATTCCGGACAAGATGTGCATCGATCCCGCTTATCCCGTCGAGAACATCTCCGGCCGGATATTTTGACCCTTTTATGCTCTCTCCGTTTTCAGCGGACTTCTCTGCGGACAGTCCCTCCGGCGACCGGTAGGAAGCCACATAATTGGCCTGTGAAAAAGCATAATAAAGCGTGCCCGAATTCTCATCACAGGACGCAACATAACCATCCGGGATCACGGGAAAATACGTGTATGTCTTAGCAAATAAATTGCCGGACCTGACAGAGTATAAACCGCCGTCCTGAGAGATGAACGAAACTCCCTCTTCCGCATCCGGATATACCATGATCGGTGTATTATCCAGATAGAATCTGTTGATCAGTGAACCGCTGCGGCAGTCATATTCAATGATCTCATTGGCTCCACAGGCATATAATTCGTCTCCCGACACCAGAAGTCTGAGGTTGAGATACTCACTCATCTGCTGTACCCAAATCGTCTCGGCAGTAGCAGTATTTATAGCGTATATCTCCGTATCCGGGCCCTCGAAATCCGAGAAACCGATATAAGCCATACCGTCATCAACCGCTATGGCCGGCTGGATAAAACCGTCTATACTGAATGACTCGATCAGGTTACCTCTATCGGCATCCACAAGCATATAACAGCTTTCGAAAGCATCGGAGACAGCCAATGCAATACATCCGTCACAGAAGTCGTAAGCTGCAAGCGTAGCATCCGCGCTTCCGGTCTCATCCGACAGGTCTGTGGAAAAAGATATCGAACCGTCTCCGGAAATACTGTGTAACACCCCCTCCGAATAGCAAAGAGCATATCCCGGGTCACAATCCGAAATAACCGATGCATCGTATAGATCTTCAAGGACAGTGTGCTCCTCAAGCGTACTAAGTGATACATACTCAAGGCTCCCGTCGTCACTCAGATATATAAGACCCTCACTGCCGCAGAAAGCAAAGCTCTCAAAGGAACTCTCCATCTCCCTTTCTATGGATATGAGTCTTTCTCCGGAGTCCACATCAAAAACGGAGATCGCAGCCCCGGTGTCCGCTACAGCTATATAACGATCGTCAGTCGAGGTCACGAACGTATCCACTGCGGAGTCCACATCATAGGTCATAAAAGGCACTATATCCTCCGGGGAGTCATATATGTATAATGCATTGGTAAGGCGCCTCAGGGCTTCTGCACAATACCCGCCGGCGGGATCATCTGGCAAAACACTTCTGGCAGCGTATATTGCATCCGCTCTTCTCCCGGATCTGAGCAGCTTGTCGCTGGAATCAGCCACAGAACCGGCGTATTTAGCCTCCAGTTCATCATATTGGGCGGTGATTATCTTATTCTGACGGCTTATCTTAAGCAGACTTACAGTTGCAAATATCGCGAATGCAAGTATCGCCACACCCACAGCAGTTGCTATGGCGGCGATCCTCCTTATCTTCTGTTCACGTCTTCTCTGCTTCAGATCATCATAATTGAGTCCGAATATGGCAGCGCACAGTTTGGTGACTGCGACATCCATATTCTTCAGTATTTCCCTTTTGTTCGCACCTCTGGTATCGGCTGCGAGAGGCTCGCATTCCTCTCTGACGAGAGTCGTATTGCCGGCCTCATCTGTCTTCTCGTATTCATGATATGTGAGTATCTCGGGAAATGAATCGGCTGGCTCGCCTTCGGCCAGGACCACAAGGATACGATCACGTCCATGCATCCGAAGAAAGGTTGTGACCTCCTTCATGCACCACTTGGATTCAAGGTATCTGGGGGTAGCTATCACTATCAGAAAATCGGAATTCTCGAGTGCATTAGTGATAGGATCGGACAGATTATCGGATAAAGGAAGCTCCTCCACATCTCTGAATACTCGCTCAATACGTGTCCCGGAAGGAGAGCACTTTTTGATGACAGATGCGGGGAGCTTATAATTCTCCAGCCTCTTATGAATTGTTTCCGCTACAAAGGAGTCAGGCTCACAATGTCTGTAACTTATAAATGCATCATATTTTACGCCTTCAAGTTCCATACCACGAGCCTCTCAAACAGTAATCGGCTGTAATCGATCACTCCACGTATCCCGCGAGCTTCACACGGAAAATACGTTCAAGTGAAGTATCGATACGGCTTTCGGGCAACGTACCGTCTGCAACTGCGGCAACCAGACTGTCATAAGCCGCTTCAAAGTTCTCAGGCATATACAGGATATCTGCGCCGGCTGCAAGTGCGTAAATCGCAGCTTCATCAGGTGTATAGTATTCGGTGATCGCTTTCTCGTTGAGAGGACCTGTGATGACTATACCATCGTATGCCATTTCCCCTCTGATCACGTTTCCTATAATGTATTCGGACAATGATGCCGGCATGGAGCTGACATCAGCATTCAGGTATGTGACGTTATTCGTCTGTATCATGCGTGCGCCCGAAGCGATTCCGGTGATATAAGGTACGGTCTGAGCCGTCAATTCTTCAGATGTGATCTCACTTTCCACCCTGCCGTCGGCTGTGGCTTCGGTCACATTACCGGTACCCGGAAAATCCGTCATACATGAGGATACATTACCGGTCTGAAGTCCCGTTATCATCTGTGTGATCATTTCACACGCCAACGCTTCATCCGAACCGTAACTCAGTCCGGCAGATACCGAGGCATCATCCGCAGTCAATGATCCGTTCGGAGCCATGTTCATATTGAAACCGAAGTACGACATATAGCTGGACATCGTAACACCTGCATTATATGCATTGGATGTCTCTCCGGAAGAAACTATATCTGCGGGTGAATCCACCGAGGGGATATCTCCGAGCTTACTGCCGGACAGAACGCATGACTCACCGCCGGCTTCTCTGATACCGAGGAAAAGATCATACTTACTCATATTGCGCGTATTATCGATCAGCTCCGTGAGCTGGTCCTCGGACTCGATATTACGTCTGTCATATACAAGTCCGCATACGGCATATTTCCCCAAAGCATCACGGGTACCGTCCCCCGCTTTGGTCGCAGCCTGTACACCGGTGAGGGCTTCAGGAGTGACCATGAACAGCTGGGCGATCTTATCCTCGACGGGCATTTGCGAGATCGTGGATGTTACCATCTCAGCCAGGTAATCATCCCCGGTCATGACAGGTATCTCTTCCTCATAGTTATCTGCAACCGGATCGGCTTCAGCCTCCTGAACCGCTTCGGGAGCTTCAACCACTATCTCTTCCTGTGCTTCTGCCTCCGCAGCAGCCTGTGCGGCTGCCTGTGCCTCTGCCTCCCGCTTATCATTGACTGCACCCACGATATGATGCGCGGCAAAGGCTACACCTGCTCCCAGGCCTGCCAGCACTATCAGCATAGCCGTATAAGCAAGGACCTGATTGCGGACACGTCTCTTGTGACGCATCTGACGCCGGTACTCGGGAGAGTCGGTATCTGTCTCATCCTCATCCTCATCCTGCTCGGGTGCCGTCTCCTCAGACTCTGCTTCGGCCTCATTTTCGTGCTCCGGCTCTGCTTCGGCCTCCGGTGCGACCTCGGTCTCCGGTTCAGCCTCTGCTTCCGCCTCCGACTCAACTTCTGCCTCCGGCTCTGCTCCGGCCTCCGACTCAACTTCTGCCTCTGCCTCTGCCTCGACCTCCGGCTCTGCCTCGGCCTCCGCTTCTTCTACCGCCTTAGCGTATTCTTCTATGAAATCAAATTTACTCTCGTCTTTTTTACGGGATTTCTTCATAATGTAGATTCTATTATATTACCCGGTATTTGGCAATTTCGCCTTTCATTCAAACATTTCGGTAAGTGTACGCCATCCAAGTACGGCACACTTAACACGTGCGGGCATATGGGATACACTTTCGAGGATACCTGCTTCCTCAAGCTCCTCTTTTTCCTCATCCGTTATGCCCTCTTTGATCATACGCATGAAAACGTCCGCCAGATGCAATGCCTCTTCACGCCTCCTGCCTATGACCAGATCGAGCATGATATCCGCAGATGCCTGGGATATGGCGCATCCGTCTCCCTCATAAGCTCCGTCTACGATGATCCCCGATTCATCGACCTTGAGATTCAGGATGATATCGTCTCCGCATGAAGGATTAACACCCTCCAGCGTGAAGTTTGCACCATCGATGCTATGCTTATGATAGGGATTCAGATTATGTTCGTTGATTATCTCGTTATAAAATGTCTCCGACATCATTACTCCTTCCCATCGGCTCACACGATCCCCATACGTGACCGGATGCTCTCAAGTACTTCGAGGAATCGGTTTATCTCATCCATCGTATTGTAGAAAGCAAAGCTCACGCGTGTACTGGACATGATCCCCAGATGCTTATGAAGCGGCTGGGCGCAATGATGACCTGCCCTGACCGCTATATCGGCATCACTGAATATCGCTGTCACATCATGCGGATGTACCCCATCCACCTTGAAAGCGATGATGCCCATATGGTCTTCGCTTTTATCCGAGCCGATGATCGTAATATACGGCATCCGGCTCATAACGTCGAATGCATGCTTCGTCAGTTCCCTCTCCCGGCTCTCTATCAACTCATAACCGTATCTGTCCACGAAATCAATGGCAGCATGCAGTCCCACTGCTCCGCCCGCATTCACGGTACCGGCTTCGAATTTGTGAGGGACTGCGGCATATGTCACACGTTCCTTGGTAACTGTCTCTATCATCTCACCGCCATACAGAAAAGGAGGCATGGATTCAAGCAGCTGCTTACGCCCATACAACACACCTATTCCCATGGGGGCATACATTTTGTGTCCGGAGAAAACAAAGAAATCCACGTCAAGATCACGGACGTCTGTCTTCATGTGAGGCACAGACTGCGATCCGTCACATACGACAGTTACGCCATGAGCATGTGCGATATCGGCGATAGCACGTATATCGTTGACTCTTCCGAGAACATTGGATACATGCGTAACCGCTACCAGCTTCGTGCGATCTCCGATAAGACCGGCCAAGGTATCCGGATTCAGATACCCGTCGGGTTCACAATCCCAGTATATCACCTTCGCGCCTGTGTGCTCAGCTACATTTTTCCATGGCAGGAAGTTACTGTGATGCTCTGCGACACTGACTATGATCTCATCGCCCTCTTTGATATTATGTAAACCGTAACTGTAGGCAATCAGATTCAGACTTTCCGTAGCATTCCTGGTAAAAACTATCTCTTCCGGAGATGCGCCTATCAGTCCGGCTGCAGCAGTTCTGGCATCCTCATATGCCTGTGTGGCCTTCAGACTCAATTCATAAAGGCCGCGCATGGGATTAGCATTTTGGTTTACATAATAATTATTTACCGCATCCAGAACACATTGCGGTTTCTGCGTCGTGGCCGCGTTATCCAGATATGCGATTGAATCGCCGTTTATCAACGGAAACTCTGCCCTGATATTATTATCGGTTGGTGTCATTTTCTTAAACAATCTCTCTCTATGGGACCGCTGATCATCTCGGATACACGGTCACGTGCTTCCATATCGGGTATAAGCGAGGCCACTGCATCTATCCTCGCATGCGCCATCATGGTATATATCTCATCCTCGTCGATACCTCTGGACTTCATATACAGTATCAGATTCTCATCCAATCGTCCGATGGTTGCCCCATGACTTCCCTCAACATCTTCCTCATCGCACAGAATGAGCGGGACGGTTTTGTTCTCTATGGTATCATCGAGCAGCAGGACCTCTTCGAGCTCAGCTCCCGTGGCTCCTGCGCAGCCTCTGTGAAAATCGATCGTCCCCCTGAAGACTTTGCTTGCATGGTCTGACATCACACCCGAAACGTGTATATCACTGCCGCTGTTTTTACCGTGATGATCTGCAACATAGTTCATATCCAGGTTATGGGTTCCGCCTATATTGTAGCCTATATCACAGATGAATCTGCTCTTTTCACCGGCGAGATCACAGAACTCACCCATATAGGTGTATCCGCCGCCCAGAACTATCTGTATGCGTCTGAATGTAGCCCCATCGTCGCATACACCGCTGCAGTCATTATAGAATCTCCACCCGTCATTCAGATTCTGGATCTGGATAAGGGTAAACGATCCGCCGGCTGCTATGTGATACCGGTTCTGAAGAACATAATCGCCGGAAGATTCTTTTCCTCCGTCCGAGGTGATGAATTGAATGACTGTGCCATCGGCATCCGCCTCAATTTCGAAGTTATGTAAACTGCATGGTGGATCGCCTTCTCCGACTTTACAATCGATGTAAACCGGTGCATCCCCGGCACTGCCGGCCGGTATGACATGTTCGATCACCGCTGAGGATGCAAGCAGCCCGTTCGCATCCTTCAGATCTATATCATTTACCTTGAGCCATTCCCACGTGCGGGCAGGCAGATGATCATTGCTTAACATTAACCTATACTTCCCTTCATTTCGAGACTGATCAGATTGTTCATCTCGACTGCATACTCAAGTGGCAGTTCCTTACTGACATTATCGGCAAATCCCCTGACGATGAGAGCTTTTGCATCCTCCTCGGACAGGCCTCTGCTCATCAGATAGAAAACAGTGTCGTCACTGATACGGCCTATCTTTGCCTCATGTCCGACATCAGCATCCGCACATCTCACATCCATTGCGGGTATCGTATCCGATCTGCTGATGTCATCTACCATCAACGATTCACATGAGACTGCCGACTTGGCTCCGTGAGCATCAGCACCTATTACGACAGCACTGCGGAATGTATTGATGCCTCCGCTCTTGCTGATGGATCTTGTATTTACATATGACGATGTATCCGGCGCATTATGCACCACCTTGGTACCCGTATCCAGGTCCTGACCTTCACCCGCAAAAGTCACACCGGTGAACTCACTCCTCGCGCCGCGTCCGTTCAGTACGCTCATGGGATACAGATACGAAACATGTGAGCCGAAAGAACCGGATACCCATTCGATCTTCGCATCCTCTCCGACCAAAGCACGTTTGGTGTTCAGGTTATACATATTCTTCGACCAGTTCTCTATGGTCGAATATCTGAGTGTAGCCCGGTCTCCTATGAACAGCTCCACGCAGCCGGCGTGAAGATTGGCAACATTATATTTGGGGGCAGAGCAGCCTTCTATGAAATGAAGATAGGCATCCTCCTCAACTATGATAAGTGTATGTTCAAACTGACCGGCCCCTTTGGCATTTAACCTGAAATATGACTGAAGCGGAATCTCCAGACGGACACCCTTGGGTACGTATACAAATGATCCTCCGCTCCATACCGCACCGTGGAGTGCCGCAAACTTATGGTCTGTAGGCGGAACAAGCTTCATGAAATGCTCGCGGATCATGTCCGCATACTCACCATGAAGAGCACTTTCTATATCGGTATAAACAACCCCCTGCGCCGCCACTTCCTCGCGTACATTGTGGTATACGACCTCGGAGTCATACTGTGCGCCGACACCTGCCAGGGATTTACGTTCTGCTTCAGGTATGCCCAGCCTGTCAAAGGTCGTTTTGATATCATCGGGCACATCTTCCCAGCTGGTGTGCATCCGCTCGGTATTGGGGCGTACATAGGTCACGATATTATCCATATCGAGTCCGTCTATCGAAGGTCCCCATTTCGGAACGGATATACGGTTATAGAGTTCAAGAGATCTGAGTCTGAACTCTCTCATCCAATCCGGATCGCCCTTTTCCTCGGATATCTGTAATACTATATCCTCGGTCAGTCCCTCGCTTACCTTATATGAATCGTCATCCTCAAACCTGAAATCATAGAGGCTGCGATCTATATCTTCTACCTGTGTTTTTTCTTTATTACTCATAATCGCCTGCTTATTTTGCGTCGTTCAGTTTTTTATTCACTTCGCAGTCATCGTTTTTACAGTTCTCGCAGTTAATAAATCTTTCGAAGCCGTTATCATTGATCTCGTCTACAAGTCCGGCATCACCGTGATCGATTATACGTCCATCCACCAGCACATGCGTCTTATCTACATGCAGTGCCTCCAGGATCCGGGTGCTGTGGGTAATGATGAGCAGAGCGCCACCCACCTGCTTCTTGTACTCTTCCACGCCTTTGGAGACGATATGCACGGCATCTACATCAAGTCCGGAATCGGTCTCGTCAAGTATCGCCAAATCAGGCCTTAGCATAAGTAGCTGAAGTATTTCAGCCTTCTTCTTCTCTCCGCCGGAAAACCCGACATTCAGGTCTCTGTCAGCATAAGAAGTATCCATTCCCAACAGTTTCATGGTCGCTTCCAGAGATTTACGGAAGTCCCACATACGTATACGCTCACCGGTCTTAAGCTCAAGCGCTGTACGTATGAAGTTAGCCAGCGTGATACCGGGCACTTCGATCGGATTCTGAAAAGAAAGGAAGATACCCATCTTTGCGATCTTGTCGGTGGGAGCATCCGTGATGTCTTCACCCTTAAAAATGATATGTCCCCCCGTCTTCACATAACGGGGATCACCTATGATACATGAACCGAGTGTGGATTTACCCGCTCCGTTAGGTCCCATGATCACATGAACTTCACCGCTGCCGACGGTAAGATCGATCCCGTTCAGGATCTCCGTATCTTCCACTTTGGCCTTTAGACCTTCGATCTTAAGTAATTCACTCATTACGTGTTATCCTTTCCTGCATCTGTAAATATAAACTATATGACATCGCTATTTCCTGCGGAAAATCCCCTATAAATGTTATTGGCTTATACCAAGCACAGACAAGCACTTCGAACATATGGCATCACCGTCCGGATGTGTTCCTCCGCATACGGAATAATTGCCCCCGTCTATCCGAAGTTTCTTACCCTCGATCAGCATAATGGCGATCTTATGTCTGGCCTTGTCATATATCTCCGTCACAGTAGTCCGTGCGACACCCATGTGTCTGGCACACTGTTCCTGGGTAAGTCCTACGAAATCTATAAGCCTGATGGCTTCATATTCATCGACGTTCAGAAGTATATCCTCACAAGTCGCATCCATCTGCCCAAGGGAAGCTTCACCGGTGGCTTCCGTCTGTTCTGACGGATCCTCGTACACGTTCATGACTGTCCCGTTGCCTACTGGCGCAAAACGTCTGAATTTCGGCTCGGAACATATTTTTCTGTTTCTCTGTGGTCTGGACATATTTCCGCCCCCTTTGGTGACAGATCCGAAATAAGACATGTGCATTTCCGACATATGTCAATAATTATTATAGCGTCCATTTTAACAAAAGCAATACCAAATATAAAATCATGAACACAAAAAAGTAGCGGGCATCGACTCTTTCGTTCGACACCCGCTACTTAACTGACGTATCCAATGGACTTATCCTCCGTCTACTGATCCTGTACCCTCTCGCATGAATTTGATATTCAGATATCTGTGGCGGCTTATCATCTGTAAGCTTCCTGACCACTCCGTTCATTATGCACTCGATACAATTGGATGTTAGCGTTCCATATTCAGTTCATCTATATCATATACCCATTGGACTGTACCTCTTCCGAGTATTAGTTTTCGGCTGCTATCCTTTCTTTCGTTGTGATTTGATTTGTTCCTTACCCGATTCGTTGGGTAATTGTTTGTTACTTTGTTGTCTCTCTGTTTCTTTATGAGTTAATTATATCATTTCATTTTTAATTGTCAACACATTTTTGTAATTTTTTTAATTATTTTCAGATAATTCATTGGGGCAAAAATAAGCCCGAGCATATATATGTTTCCGCAGTCGAGGACTAACGGGCCGCAGACAAGGAAATCATATATATGATCGGGCTTAGTGACCGGGTTCAGTGATCCGATTTAAATAGCCGCAGTTACAAAAATGTCATATATCGCTTTTATGGCCGCCTCAAAATCCTGATTAGCCACGCCGATAATGATATTCAGCTCCGAGGATCCCTGGTCGATCATCTTGACATTGACATTTGCATGAGCGAGGGCGGAGAATATACGGCCTGCGGTACCGCGCGTGGACTTCATTCCGCGTCCCACTACCGCTATCAGCGCTATGTCCGCTTCTATATCTATGGTATCCGGATCAGCCAGTCTGTGTATTGCACTGACTACCTGCTGCTCCTTATCCATGAACTCATCCTGATGAACGAATACGGTGAGAGTATCTATGCCCGAAGGAACATGTTCGAAAGATAATCCGTAATCCTCGAAAGCCTGCAGAACCTTACGACCGAAACCTATCTCGGAGTTCATCAGCTCTTTTTCGATATTAACCGAGCAGAATCCCTTTTTGCCGGCGATGCCGGTGATGACATATTTCGATTTCTGGCATGTGCTCTCCACGATCCAGGTGCCTGATGCCTCCGGATCATTGGTATTGCGGATATTGATCGGGATACCCTCCTTACGTACCGGGAAGATGGCCTCCTCGTGCAGCACGCTCGCACCCATATATGCAAGCTCGCGGAGCTCTCTGTAAGTGATGGTCTCTATACTCTCGGGATGATCTATGATCCTGGGATCGGCTACCATGAAGCCGCTGACATCGGTCCAGTTCTCATATACATCGGCCTTGATCGCGCCTGCCACGATCGAGCCGGTGATATCCGATCCGCCTCTGGAGAAAGTCTTGACCGTACCATCGGCAAATGCTCCGTAGAATCCGGGAATAACCGCATGCTCAAGCTTGCTCAGACGCTTCCTCATGAGCTTAGCCGTGGTCTGGGGATCAAACAGTCCATCCTCATCAAATCTGATGACCTCGGCAGCGTCCACAAATTCATAGCCCAGATAAGCGGCCATGATGCGTCCGTTCAGATACTCCCCTCTCGAGGCGGCATAATCGCGTCCTGCTTTATTGGCAAATCTGTCTTCGATTGTCTTGAACTCATCGTCCAATGACAGATCCAGTTCTAAGCCTTTGATGATCTCATCATATCTGGCTTTGATATCCGCCAGAGACTTCGTGAAGCTCCCACCTCTTTCAGCGAGATCATAAGTCTGATAAAGCATATCGGTGACCTTCGTATCACCCGATGATCTCTTACCGGGCGCAGAAGGAACCACGTACCGTCTCGCTTCCTCAGCCTTGATTATCGAAGCCGCCTTCTTGAACTGCTCGGCATCAGCCAGCGAACTCCCACCGAACTTTACTACTTTTGTCATAGTATATCTCCTCAAAATCCGTAAGCATATATGTCCCCCGCAGCGAGTACTGTCCAGTTTTGCTTGCAAAACTATAGTCGCATGCAAGGGGGATCATATATGCTTACGGATTATAATTAAATCATTCGAATACGTGTAATAATTCCACCGCACTTCGCAGCTGCTGCCTCAAAGGCCGTGTTATCCATGACCACGGTCACGAAAGCGAACTCGCCGTCCACTCCGGCTTCCACGGTCTCGGCGATATTAAACGCTTCCTCGGCTTTGGCCTTGTTGTCCGCACTCACTCTCACGAAGTAGGCACACTTATATTTGTTTGCATCCGTGAGTTCCACTTTCTCATCATCCCATAGGATGGTTATGCACTTACCGATATGACGTGCGCAGTCCACCACATCCGCTACTACAGCACTCGCTGTGGGAAGCTTACCTGCTCCGCGTCCGTAGTACATGGTATCATCAAGAGTGTTGCCGTGTATGAATATAGCGTTAAAAGCTTCTCTGACCATATACAGAGGATGCTCTCTGCCTACCAGGAAAGGAGCGACCATTGCGAAATATCCGTCCTCATTCTCCCTGCTGATAGCCAGAAGCTTGATCGTCTTGTCCATTTTCTTCGCATATTTGATATCATCTGCCGTAATGCGGGTGATACCCTCAGTATATATATCCTCGTAATGCACATAGTGACCGCATACCAGAGATGACAGGATCGCTATCTTGCGGCTGATATCATAGCCCTCTATATCCGCAGTGGGATCTTTCTCAGCGTACCCGAGATCCTGAGCCTCTTTCAGCGCATCACCGAAGTCGGCGCCATCCTCATCCATGCGTGTCAGAATATAGTTCGTGGTACCGTTCAGGATACCCATGACGGAATCTATATGCTCCGCGGTAAGCGCACAGTTCATCGGTCTGATGATCGGAATGCCTCCGCCCACACTGGCTTCGAACATATAGTTACACTTATTGCTCTGCGCCAGATGGATAAGCTCCGGTCCGTGTGCAGCTACCAGTTCCTTATTAGAGGTACATACGCTTATGCCTTTGGAGAGTGCCCTCTTTGTAAAAGTATATGCAGGCTCAATTCCGCCCATAGTCTCACATACGATACTGATATCAGGATCGTTGACTATCTGATCGTAATCATGGATTACTTTTGATTCATGCGGATCTCCGGGAAAATCGCGTAGATCCAGAATATACTTTACTTCGATCGAAGTTCCGATCTTACGCTCTATATCCTTTTTATTTGTCTCTATAACCTCAACTACTCCGCTTCCGACGGTTCCGTATCCGAGTACTGCAACGTTAATCATGTCTGAATCCTCTTATTACTATGTGTACGATCACTCAAAAGAAAAATATATCATATTACTCAAAGAATGTCACGCATGTACCGGCACGCTCTTTGCTCTTATATGTGCTGTGATCGGCGCGGGTATATAGTTCATCAAAACTGATCGGGTCATCGCTGTGATAAAACGATACGCCCGCACTGATCAGTATCTCTCTGCCTTCGAGCTCGGGTATATCGATAGAAGCCAGATTGGATAATAATCTGTCCACTATATAGCCTGCGGCTTCCCTGTCGACTACTCCCCTGGCAAAAGCCGCAAATTCATCACCGCCAAGTCTCATAACCACATCCGTACTGCGGAAAGCATTCTTGAGAGCCTGTGCCACGGCTATTATCACCAGATCCCCGACATTGTGACCGAAGTTGTCGTTTATGCTCTTGAACTTATCTATATCTATGAGCATGAACATACCGGACTGTCCCTGAGTCACGTAATCCTTGATCTTGCGCTCTCCGCTGCCTCTGTTGCTGATACCGGTCATTGCATCCGTTTCGGACAGATACAGCAGTTTATCCCTGTTACGTTTCTCTGCATCTATCTGCTCAAACAGGAGCAGTACATCAGTAATCCTGCCGTCCTCATCTTTCTCGGATAATATAAATCTGGCACGACACCATTCATTCTTGTGGTTAAGATACTCCAAGGTAATGGTGTTGCTTTCCGACATACGCTCATCAAGAGTGCTCAGATTTACAAAGTCATGTATCATGGGTTTTGACATCTCATCAGTCAGCAGATCCATAGCCGAATACAGGTGTTCCTGAGCCATATCCTGGATTTCTTTACGGGCCTTTACGGGATTCGGCAGATAATCGTTCTCCTTATCGTCTATTTTTATGGCATAAACCGTGTCATTCACTATATCTATATCATGGACGGACATATAGATATCCGCAGCCGACGACAATCGTTGATTCAGTGCGTCGTTATCGGCTTTTCCCTGAGTAAGATTGATGAAAAGAAGCGAGCATATGAACAGAGTTATGATGATCACAATAGCCGTGATCGCAAGCAATATATGCAGTATCCGGAAGCTGTCACCTGCTTCCGTCACCGAGATACAATACCAGGAGCCGGCCAGCTTCTCGGTATATACCATATACTGTTCTCCGGCAAACATGGTCTCGAAATGTCCGGATTTGCCCTGGGTCACAAGACTTATGATGAAGCCCTCCAGAGACTGCTGGTTATCCAGATAATTAAACCCGATCACGCCTTTATCCGGGTGAGCTATCACCGTGCCCGAACTGTCCACCAGCATAAGCACCTGTCCACCGCTTACATCAGAATGGCTCTCGGTTATCTCCTGAATATCTGTCAGGCTCATATCAAGAGCGACAACATCCGAACTTCCGCCCAGAGTCTTGACCAGTGTCAGCATGATCGTACCTGTCTGTGCATCCAGATAGGGATCCACGAAAGTCAGCTTTCCGCGATGGACCATTGCCGAGCGGTACCACGGCCGTGCGGTCGGATCGTAATCATCATCGGGTATCCATCCCGAACCGTCCATATACTCACCGCCTATATATCCGTACAGTCCGGTAGAATCCCCGTCATAGTTCTCTATAATGATCCCGGTTGCAGCCGTCATATGTGTCAGTAATACCTCATGATCGACACCTCGGTTGATCATTGAATATATCTGATCGCTCTCAAACTCCACCAGGTCCATACCCTTGGCCAGATAACGCTCATACAGAGCTATGGATTCCTTGGCCATGAGCATATCCCTATTCATAATGTTTTCTTTGATGGAAGCATTGAGAAATACATAGAAAATAATGCTCAGCGAAACAAAAAACAAAGCCATGAGCAATGTTCCGACGAGGTTACCTATCCCCATTTTTCTGACTGTATCAGAAATATTATGATGACTCTTCCTCATTCCCTGTCCGAACCTCTTTCATACCGTCAAAGGTGATGTCCAGATAAATCTTGTGTGCTGCCGTGATCATTATATTCTGAGCCAAAGTAACGATAAGTTCTTCACCATGAAGGACATCTATGGTCTTTGACTCAAACACAGCCTCCAGTATCTCAATGAATTTCTCACGGAAATATCCGTATGCCGTCTCAACATCGGTATGGCTGCGCTGAAGTTCGATCATGGTCGTGATATCCTCCAGAGAGAGAACGGTCTTTGCGATAGCTATAAATATAAGGTACGCGATCTGCTCTCTGCCATACTGCTTCTTGACAGGGTTGGCTATTATACCTTTTTTTACATAATTGCTGATCATGGATCCGGTAAGCTCGGGTTCTCCGAGAGGGATCAGATATTCATTGATGTACTTGGAAACCTGCTCGAGAAAAAGACCGACACCCGGTATCTCCGAATATGCCGGCAGCATGAATTCCACGGTTTTATACTCTGTCCTGATCTGCATGTCCTGTCCTTTCCGACGCAAAAAGCGAGAGATAATAAAATCATAACACTGAAATATAGGCAATACAACAAAAATCTTTTAACAGGTTTTTCAAAAACTCTTGACAATGTTCTTGAAGACGTTATAATGGTTCCTGTAAAGAGTTTTCCGAAAACCGATAACGCGATATATGGAGGTTCAAGATATGGTAAACACAACCGCATCATCCGCTAACATAATCGATTTTGCAGGTGAAAACCTGAACATCCTAAACGGAAACAGCCGCTTCCGCGCCAAGGATCCTTTGAGTGCGCTCACTCATTTCATAGGCTGTATCGCAGCGATCCTCTTCACTCCCGTACTTCTGATACATGCTACGGAATCGGGAGCAGAGACTACTGACCTGATCGCTCTGTCCGTATTTATGCTGAGCATGATCGCTCTGTACGGAGCCAGTGCATCATATCACTGTTTTGATCTGGCCGGTGAGGCGGGGATGCGTCTGAAAAGACTCGATCATATGATGATCTTTTTATTGATAGCGGGTACATACACGCCTGTCTGTGTATGCGCTATGGGACGGGAAGGCATGCCCCTGCTCTCCGTGGTATGGGGAATCGCCTTTGCGGGTATGGTGTTCAAGCTCATGTGGGTCACATGCCCGAAATGGATATCTTCCATGATATATATATCCATGGGGTGGGTAGTCATATTCGCCATGCCTCATCTGGTCGACCATGTGTCGACATCCACTCTCGTATGGCTGTATACCGGAGGCGTAATCTACACCATCGGGGGCATCATATATGCTCTCAAGCTGATCAGATTCAACAAGCGTGGCAGTGTATGGGGATCGCATGAGATATTCCATCTGTTCGTTATGGCCGGAAGCATCTGCCATTTCATCTGTATCTACCTGATATTTGAATAAAAAACACGCCGGTCGAAATGACCGGCGTGTAACTCATTTAAGCAACATCAGTTTATCCGTAAGTGTTTCTACTGTAAAGTCTTTACTCTTTCTGTGGACCTCACCGTCGGTGTGTACCCAGAGTTCCCCCGAAGTACGTATCCTGACCTTTCCTGCCCGTTTACATGTGATCCCTCTGATCATCACATGTTTGCCTTTAAAGGCCAGAGGGATACCGAACAGTACCTTGGCACGGCTTCCTACACTGACTATGCACAGATCCAGCTTACCGTCTGTAGGATCGGCATCCGGGCAGAACATGAATCCGCCGCCCTCGTACTTATTCTGCATCACCGCAATAAAAAGAAAATGCTTAAGACGTACAGGCTCTTCGGAATCGATCGTATATGATACGCTCACGCCGGTCTTGGCCAACAGATGCTTCAGGGCTATAGCCAGATAAGTAAGCTTACCCATGCCCATTTTGTTCAGGATTCCCTTCATGCCATCGGTATGCATAGCCTCTTCGCATACTGCCGCATCAAACCCGATACCGCAGCTCACGTCGAATCTTCGACTGATTGTCATGGGATTTCCCGCATCATCAACCGCATCCATATATGTGAGCAGGCCAACATCCACACCGGTCGGTTCGGTACAATCCAGTATATTCTCAAGCTGTCTGACCGGATCCTTGGGGTACCCGAGTGCTCTGGCGAAATCATTGCTCGATCCGGTCGGGATATATCCTATCCTGATGAGGTCGAAATCCCTGATCCCCTGTAACACTTCATTCATGGTACCGTCACCGCCGACCACGATCAGCCTGATCTGACCGTAACCTTCCATGGGATCGGTAAGCCTGGATACGATCTTGACGATATGTCCGGGATACTCGGAGTAGATCATCTTATACCTGATATCCCGCTCCGTAAATACCGGCTCCAGCAGCTTCCACAGTTTGATACCCTTGCCCGATTTGGACATAGGGTTGATGATCACATGGTACATTACTGAAGGAACTTGATGCCCTTGATCATAGGCAGATCCTTAGACTTACCCTGGAACGCCCATACGATGGCAATGATCTCGATCACGAAAAGGATGAGAAACAGAACACCGGTGACGATCCAACCGAGGATCGGGATGATACAGGGAATGAACGCAAGTATTTCCGCAATGCTGAGTCTGAGTGCCTGCTTTACATGGAACTTTGTATATTTGGAATCCTTTGCAAAAAGCGCAGCTACGATGATACCGATGAATCCGAAGAGATAGCAGCTGACTGCAAGTATCTTGTTATCGGCAACTTCGGTAGCATCAAACTCTGCGGTATGATCAGCGGGATCATAAGCATATGCGGGCTGTCCGTAAGGCTGCTGATACTGTACGCCGGGCTGTCCGTAAGGTGCCTGCTGATACTGAGGAGCAGGAGCAGGGGCAGGTGCCGGAGCAGGGGCAGGATCGGGAGCTGCGAGTGATGCGCCGCAGTTGGTGCAGAAAGTAGTTCCGTCTTCTAACTGAGTTCCGCATTTAGGACAAGTGATCATGATATTTCCTCCTTATATCTCATATCTCACAAGTTTTGCGTCTGTGATCAACTCTCGTGATACAGACATCTATATAATTTTACTTTTTTATCCAAATAAAAGCAAGTCTGATTGCCAGCCGGCTGACCGCTATGATATATTGAATAAGGTGCGTTTTGCACAGGCAGTAATGATAACATATTGGAGGACATATCATGTATTCTTTGGATGAAGTTAGAAGCGTTGATCCCGAGATAGCCGAAGCGATAGTTGCCGAGCAGAACAGACAGAACAGTCATATCGAGCTCATTGCTTCGGAAAACTGGGTAAGTAAAGCCGTTATGGCCGCTATGGGATCTCCCCTGACCAATAAATATGCGGAAGGATATCCCGGCAAGAGATACTACGGCGGATGCGAGTGTGTTGATGTTGTTGAAGACCTGGCCAGAGAACGTGCAAAGAAGCTCTTCGGCGCCGAGTACGCAAACGTACAGCCCCACTCCGGAGCACAGGCAAATATGGCAGTGTTCTTTGCCATCATGGAGCCCGGCGACACATTCATGGGCATGAATCTGGATCACGGCGGACATCTCTCCCACGGCTCACCGGTAAACTTCTCCGGTAAATATTTTAACTGTGTACCTTACGGTGTAAACAACGATGGCTTCATAGATTATGATGAAGTAAGACGTATCGCTCTTGAGTGCAAGCCGAAGCTGATCGTGGCAGGCGCTTCCGCTTATTGCAGAACCATAGATTTCAAGAATTTCAGAGAGATCGCTGACGAAGTAGGTGCCGTACTGATGGTCGATATCGCACATATCGCCGGTCTGGTAGCAACGGGACTTCACCCCTCACCCATTCCTTACGCTCATGTGACCACAACCACCACACATAAGACCCTTCGCGGACCGAGAGGCGGTCTGATCATGTGCAGCGAAGAAGTAAATGCAAAATATAACTTCAACAAAGCCATATTCCCCGGCATACAGGGCGGTCCTCTCATGCATGTAATCGCCGCCAAAGCAGTATGCTTCAAGGAAGCCCTGGATCCTTCATTCAAGGTATATGCTCAGAATATCGTGGATAATGCTCAGGCACTCTGTAACGGCCTGATGAGCAGAGACATCAAGATCGTATCCGGCGGTACGGACAACCACCTGATGCTGATGGACTTAACTCCCTACGAACTCACCGGAAAGGTAGTTGAGAAGCAGCTTGATGAAGCTCATATCACAGCCAACAAGAATACGATTCCGAACGACCCCCAGAAGCCTTTTGTAACCAGCGGTATCCGTCTGGGTACTCCCGCTGCCACATCCAGAGGCCTCGGAACAGCTGATTTCGACCGCGTAGCCGAAGCCATAAGCTATGTGGTAAAGGAAGGCGATGCAGGCATAGCCAAAGCCAGAGCGATCGTGGATGAGCTGACTGCAAAATACCCTCTTATCCAGTAATCCTTAATCCAAAAAAAAGACCGTGTGCACATGGCACACGGTCTTTTATTTTATCTTAGTTGTAGCGTTCGTCACCCCAGAAGAACAGTGCCACGGTACCCGGACCTGTATGAGATCCGATGACCGTTCCGATCGAAAAGATATGTACCGGCTCAGCCAGCTTATGGAATCTGGATTCTATGAGATCGGCGAGTGCTCTGGCATCCTCATAGCAATATGCATTGGAAATGAAAACCTTGCCGCTGTAATCAAGCCTGTTCTCAGCCAGCTCTTCCATCTTCTTCTCACAGGCTTCTATAACCTTCTTCTTGGTACGGATCTTCTCACGTGCGATCAGCTTACCTTCATAGTCCACATTGAGCAGCGGGCATATGCTCAAAGCAGTACCGAAGAAACCTGCAACCTTGGACACACGGCCTCCTCTGACCAGATACTGCAGATCCGTTGTAAAGAACCAATGGTTAAGCTTTTTCTTATTATCTTCCGCGTAAACACGTACTTCATCGATGCTCTTCCCCGCATCACGCAGGTCGGCAAGCCTATCCATAAGCAGAGCGAATCCGGCGGAAGCTGCCAGCGAATCCACTATATAGATCTTACGGTCGGGATATTTCTCGGACAGGTCATCAGCTGCTATACGGGCGGCATTGACTGCTCCCGATATGCCTGAACTCAGGCTCAGATGAAGTATGTCCTTACCTTCCTCCAGAAAAGGTGTAAAATACTCGGTAAATTCCTCAACATTGAGCTGTGATGTCTTGGTCATGGCACCATCAGCCATTGCCTGGTAGAACTTATCGAACGGCATCGACTTGCCCAGATCATCCTCATACTCTACTCCGTCAAGGAAGAAATGAAAGCAGGCATAGTGTATATCTCTGGATTCAAAGAATTCCTGATCGCCATCGGCGGTCGAACAACATGATAGAATATAGTTACTCATAACATCCTCCTCATGAATAATCTCAACGTCTTATAGTATACCTTGAACTTCAAAATAATTCCACTATATTTCCTTTTTTTTGTTATACTGTTTACATGAACGATAATAATTCCAACCAGAGACAACGTCCCATACCCCAGCAGATATATAAGCATTTCAAGGGTAATATCTACCAGATAAACTGCATTGCCGTGGATTCCGAAGACGGCAAAGAATGCGTAGTATATCAGGCTCTCTACGGCGATTACAGATACTATGTCAGACCGCTAGATATGTTTATGAGCGAGGTCGATCACGGGAAATATCCCGATGTCACGCAGAAGTACAGGTTTGAGCTGATCAGTGCTGCAGATACACCGGTGCAGGTTTCCCCTGCAGTATCTGAGGACCGTACAGCTGCTTCTGCCGATGCTTCTGTCAGCAGTACTCCGATATCTGCCGGGAATCTATCGGTTTCTGCCGTTGTCACTTCCTCCGAAGACAGTCCGTTTTCTCTCGATCCTGATCTGGAAGCCTTTCTCGATGCCGATACATGTGATCAGCGGCTCGAGATACTCTCCCGCATGCACGTCAGGATCGATGATGATATGATCGACATCATGTCCGCATCGATAGATATAGAAATACCTGCCGGACGTACATCCGACAGGTATGAAAAACTCAAAGATGCTCTTATGCTGCGTCGCAAATTCGAAGCCGGTCGTCTGCGCTGACCTTAACCTCTATACTCACACAGCTTTGTGTCAAAAACGTTACTTCTGTACGCTTGCTCCTGCCTTGACTATCTCAAGAGCCTTGGCTGCGATAGCCTGCTGAAGTACGAAAGGCTCTCCCGAAGTTGTTACCAGAGTATCATAGTAATCCTCAGTCTGGCCGTCAGCTACCAGCTTAGCCCTGTAATAATCCGCATCAGCTACAGCGCCTTCCTTCTCTACTATCGCCTGATAGATCATATTCTCCTTGCAGGTTTCCTTTGCCTGATCCTTCAGTGTCTGATAATACTCATCCATCGAAGTCCCGATATATGACTCGAAAGAATCATAAGCTGCCGATCCGTAATAGTTCTGATAGAACTGATTCATATACTCGTATGACTGCTGGTCGTCAAACATCTTGATGCCCTTAAGTGCTTTCAGATACTTGGACGGATAAGAACTTACTGTAGTATTCTCTTTCAGGTAATCCTTCAGATAAGTTTCCAGATTCTCATCTTCATGTGTGCTACGAACATACTCACGGTATCCGTCTGCAGTGGTGGCCTTGTCGCTTAAGTTGGTTTTTACGAACTCATCATCAAAAGTGGCAGCCTCATATATACCGTTTACATCTACGGTAAATACCGCATCCTTCCCTGCAACATCGGCATTGCGATAATCTTCGGGAAATGTTACATTCACCTCCACAGTCGATCCTACATTGGCTCCTATCAGCTGATCCTCGAATCCGGGTATAAAAGTATCGGAACCGATAGTCAGTTTATATGATTCGGAGCTCCCTCCTTCAAATTCAACGCCGTCTATAGTACCGACATATGCGATCTCCACATCATCTCCGTCCTTAACCTGAGCGGACTCGTCAGTATTCAGATTATTATATCCGGTGAGAAGGCTTTCTATCTCGGCATCGATCTTTTCGTCTGTAAACTCAATCTCGGAATACGGTACGGAAATGTTCTTGTAGTCAGGAAGTGTTATCTTATCAGATGCCTTAACACCCGTAATATATCCGTTTGCCTCTAAGCCGTCAGAGTAATTCTCATTCGGGCTAACCTTATCCATCTGCTTCATCACAAGTGCAACTACACCCCAGATGACTAACGCTGCCACTACTGCAATGCTGATATATCCTGCGATCCTTGCAGATCTGGCACGGCGTCTCGCCTGAGCCACTTCCTTGCGACGCTGCTCTCTCTTTTGCCGGGAGTGAGACTTATCGGAATCGCTTCTATCCGAATCATTTTTCTTATCGGATGACCCGACTGTCTCTACAGTCTCCTCGCTCTCATCCTCTGTGTCTTCTACAGCATCGATCGTATCGTTGATCTCTTTTAATTCACTATCGTTCATAACAAGTACTCCTCAAATAGTTATATAAAAACACAACGTTAACAGTATACCGCAAAATCACACCGGCCGCAATGACCGGTGTGATCCATAATACTTTTTGATTACTCTTCGATTAAATAATTATCCCTTTTTGCGCTTACGCATCGAGAACCATGCTCCCATCATCGCACCTGCGGATGCCATGGCTGCCACAAATGCGGCTGCATTGGACGCATCACCTGTCTGAGGTGAACGTCTCGCTCCAAGTACCGAAGGATTCGGTGCACGTCTTGCTCCGAGTACTTCCGAGAGGCCGGCCAGAGGCGTAGGCTCATCGGGGATGGTGTACGGAGGCTGGGTGGAAGATGTTCTGGTTCCTCCACGGGTTGTGCCTTCTTCCTCGGTAGGTGTATCCGGCGGTGTAGGAGGAGTATCGGTTCCGCGATAGTAGTTGGTGATCGTGTAAACCTCTCCGCTTCCGCTGATACTTACTGTATATCCGAGTATCTGCGTCACCTCACGTACCGAGTACTCTGCCCTGGTTCCGGAACCGTCTGCCAATATCGTAGGAAGTCCGCTCCAGGTATGTGTCCAGCCGTTAGCTGCGCTCAGAGTAACTGTCTCAATATCAGCGCCGTTTCTGGTCAACGCTACCTGTATGGATGTAGGTCTGATACCGGCGGCATCATTCATATCATCCCATACCTTGGTCACGCGTATCTCGGTCTCTGCAGGTCTGAAGCTGTTGGTGACGATAAACATATCACCGTCTCTTCTGATATTCTCGGTATATCCTGCAGGTACGGATACTTCCTCGACATTGTATGCTATTCTGTTGCCGTTCCTGTCGTTTACAGGCAGGTTCTTCCAGATATAAGAGGCTCCATCGGTACTGTCCAGAGTAACTATAGGAGTAACACCGGCGATATTTGCCTGAGTTCCGTTAGCCAGCAGTCTGAACGCTATGCTCGCAGGTCTGGATGAATATGCATTATCAGCATCATCCCATATCTTGGTAACACCGATCTGGGTGAATTCAAGAGGATTCCTGATAGTGTATCCGTCTATGACAGGTTCGCCGTAGCCAAGAACTCTGGCAAGCTCACCTATGGTATAGGTATGTCCTGCAGGCAGATCATAGAACTCGAAGCTCCAGCTGTCGCCTGTGGTGTCCAGCCATCTGAAGTGTGTCGCATCGGTTCCGTTCGTGAACTGCTTGCCATCCTGATAGAGACCTATCAGCGCTGCGAAATCAGCCGATCCCGGACGATAGCCTGCAATATTGGATCCGTCATCCCAGGTCTTGAAGCCTGCCACCGAAGTATATCCGGTATTGATAACTGTAGCCGTGCTGCCGTCTACATTGGTCACCGAAGTATAGCCTTCGGGAACATCGGGCTCTTCTACCGCATAACTAACTTTGACTACGTCATTACCTACCAGTGCATATCTGGGCAGATTGTCTACTGTATAAGTCCAGTTATTGGATTCTCCCAGAGTCACTGTGGCGTACTCATACCACTTGTCACTGCCCCCTCCGAGCACCTTGCGTATCCTGTCGAATACAGTTGTTGCTGTAGTGCTGGTAGGAACGCTGCTCATAATCCTGACTTGAATATCATCATGCTTTGTTCCCGCAGGATCACCGAGCCACTGCTTGTTAACAGTAAGTGTCAGCGGATCGAGAACATTCTTTATGATGATGGTGCCTGTAGCTGCGAACTGGCTTGTATCGATATCAGGCTGTCCGCCGTTGGCTGAGTTGTACTCTGCAAGCTTGGTGTTCTCATCTACCGTGTATACAATCTTGCTGCCATCTGCGTTAAATACCGGCAGATCGGTAAATGTATAAGTCCAGTCATCAGATGCCTTGACCTGAGCTGTCTTATAAGCTGTACCGTCAGCCAGCAGAGTCACATCCACATATCCGTTGCCGCCGAAGTAGCCGGGATCATTCTCCCACTGCTTCAGGACAGTTATCTGTGTAAGTGCCAGGTTATAAATGTCAGCTGTAAATTCATTACCGGAAGCATCTGCGGTTGCCTGTACTGTTCCGTTATACTTTGCACCATTAACATCGACCTGGATATATGATGCATCCTGAGGTACAACCTCTGTTACGTAGTACTGTATAGGCTTGCCGTCGTAGTTCTTAGGTAATGTCTCACTGGCTGCTGTAATCTCAAGTGTCCAGTTGGGAGCCGATACCTTATATGTCTCTGCAGGTACTACCACAGAGCCGTCAGCCGTACGTCCTTCGATGCTCAGCTCTACCGAACCTGCTGAGGCTGTTCCGCCGATCCAGTTCTTACGAACGGTCAATCCTACATACTCCGGCTTGTGTGTATTGGTAATGATGAGTTTATATGTACCCTCTCCGGCATAGCTTACATCATAACCGGATACAGCTGTTTCCTCTACGGAGTAGATGATGGCCGAGCCGGCTGCAAACATCGGAAGATCGGTAAACTTATACTTCCAATTGTTTGCCTCACTTAAGATCACGCTCTTGCCTTCTACAGGAGTTCCGTTAGCCTTAAGCTGTACACTGATGCTCTCAGGTCTTATTCCGTCCTGATCGTTGAAGTCTTTCCAATCCTTAACTACCTCTACATCAGTAAGCTGCGGTGTATGAGTGTTGACAAGATTATATCCGCTGACAGTCGTTACATATTTATCTACAGGCTGCTCGGCTATGGTATATTCTATCTCCTTGCCATCAGCATATTTAGGCAGATCATTGAACTCCCAGCTTGCACTTCCGTCTTCGGCTACCGGTATTTCCACTTCCTGAGATGTGGTTCCGTTAACCTTCAGCTGTACAGTGATCGAAGCAGGTCTTACATTATCCTGATTGCCGGCATCATCCCACGTCTTGCTTCCATGTATATTCACGGTCTCAGGATCATAGGTGTTCGTGATGTTCATTCCGTCATAAGCCACCTGATACTGATTGTTATGACCTGCAGGTATAACTATAGGGTCCTCGGTAACCGTATACTCGATCTCGGTTCCGTGATTCCTGTACTTATCAAGACCGGTGAAAGTGTATTCCCATTTACCGTTTTCGTCAGCTGAAACATTCTGGCTCTTTACAACCTTACCGTCAGCCAGCAGGTTAACCGTTATGGAAGCAGGTCTTACACCATCTCTGTTGGATGAATCGTTCCAGGTCTTCTTTCCGCTCAGGTCGATCTTTTCGGATTCATGAGTATTGGTGATAGTCCACTGGTTTGTGCCTGCGGATGTGATCGTCGTCTCGTATCCTTCTACAGCATCCTCAGTTACGGTATACTCGATCTTCTGTCCGGATGCATATTCCGGCAGCTCAGTAAACGCCCAAGCATATCCTTTTGACTTAAGGGCCGTAACAGAATCCTTCTCAACGCCATCTGCCAACAGACGTACTGTGATGCTATCAGGTCTTAATCCATCCTTATCATCATCGTCATTCCAAACCTTTCCGCCCGATACTGCTACCTTTCCGGGAGTATAGCTGTTGGTGATGGTGAAGTAAGGATTAACATTATTGACATCACCGGTTATAACCGTGGAATAACCTTCAACTTCATCCTCGGTTACGGTATATGCTATACGTGCCCCATTCTTATACTTAGGTAATTCGGTGAAACCGAAGTCCCATCCGGTCTCTTCTGTCAGAGTAACGCTCTTTCCGGTATCGACACCGTCTGCATAGAGATGTACCGTTACGGACCCGGGTCTCTTGCCGTCCTGGTTCTTGGCATCGTTCCATACTTTGGTTCCCCTTACTTCCGTAAGTTCCGGAACGCGCTTATTGGTGATGACCTTATGATCGTCACTGTATTCAGGAGCCTGATATCCGGTCACAGCCACTTCTTCAACTCTGTATGTGATAAGTTTCCCTTCGGAATACTTGGGCAGATCATCAAATCTCCAGCTCCAGCTGTCCGCAGTCTTATCATCAGGAGTCAGTACCTGACTGCGATATACCTTCAGATCGTTATTCTGATAGAGATTGAGCTTGATGCTGACAGGTCTCTTGCCATCCTGATCATGATTGTCATCCCATACCTTGGTTCCTTCTATGAATGTGAGTTCCGGTGTATGTGTATTGGTAAACTCGACTCCTACCACATTGCCGTTATTATCCTGTTGTCCGGCATTTGTAAGTCCACCGGTATAGCCTGCGGGAACATTGATCTCCTCGACCTCATAATGAATGAGTTCTCCGGCTGCCATCTTGGGAAGATTCTCAAACTTCCACTCCCAGTTGGAATCGGCTGAAGCTGTTGTCTCGCCTGCTTTGGTCTTCTTCCCGTCTACGGTCTTATACAGGATGATCGTAACAGTATCTCTTAATCCATCCTGATCATTGTTATCCTCCCACTTCTTGATGCCTCTGATATCCATGGTTGCCGGAGTATGAGTATTGGTAAATACGATTTCTGTCTTGTTGCCTGTGGCAGGATCATACTTACCGGCATCCGTTCTGGTCAACTCGTAATCAAGGTCTTCGGGAAGGATTTCTTCAACCGTATAACTGATCTCTTTTCCGTCCTTAAATCTGGGCAGATCGGTGAAACTCCATGTCCACTTATTATCCGCACCGGCCCGAACGGTCATGGGTGTACCTGACGCCTGACCATCGGCGTAAAGCTGTACGGATATGCTGTCAGGTCTGATACCGTCCTGGTTATCGTTATCATCCCAGTTCTTGCTGCCGCTGATCTCAACCGTTGCAGGTGTGTGTGTGTTGGTAAATATGATTCCCTGATAGTTGCCGGCCGCATCACGGGATGCTTCGGTCGTATCCGTAAGAGTGTACCCGTTAGCTGTAAGGTCACCGGTCTGTTCCTCGGTTGCGACATATAATATCTCAACACCATTCTGATATTTCGGGAGATCCTTGAAGCTCCAGGCGTAATCAGGCGCTGTAGCTGTAGTGGTTCTCTCATCTGCTGCCACATTAGTTGCATTCAGCTTAACAGTGATACTTTGAGGTCTTACACCATCCTGATTATTGTTATCTTCCCATTTCTTGCCGCCACTTATACTGATAGTTGCGGGCTTATGTGTATTTGTGATGATATACTCGTTTGTCTTACCCTCTACGTTAGTTATCGCAGAAGTATAACCTTCAACCGAAACCTCTTCGATAGTATAGAGAATTTCCTCTCCGGCACTGTATTTAGGCAGATTTGTAAATGAACATGCCCAGTTGGTATTGGCATATGCGGACTTACGATGAATCTCTTCACCATTAGCCTTTAATATGACAGTAACCTGCTGAGGTCTGGATCCATCCTGATTCTCACCGTCACTCCATATCTTTTGAGCACTCACATAAGTCGTCTCGGGAGTATATGAATTGGTTATGGTCACTACCCGATAGCCTTCATCATCTGTGGAATCAACATATGTAGGAGTATATCCTTCCACATCACTCTCAGATATGGAATATACGATTTCCTGACCACCGAGATACTTATCCAGATCATCAAAGGTATGCTGCCAATTGTTAGATGAAGACAACGTTGCGGTAGCTGTTATGCTTCCGTTCGCAAGCAGATTAACCGTAACTGCGCTCGGTCGCTTACCGTCCTGATTCTCAGCATCTGACCATTCCTTTGCCACGCTGATACGGGTCTTCTCAGGGGTATGAGTATTGTTAAATACCAGCTCGCTCAGATTATCTGCTGCTTCCCTGTCGGAAGTCGTAGCCACGAAACCATCTGTAGGAACAGTAGTATATCCCTCTACGGGTTCTTCTTTAACCGTATATGCGATCTTCTCTCCGCCCGCATATGCATCGAGGTTGTCAAATTCCCACAGCCAGCCATTATCCGCTGAAGTGGTAACGGAACGCTCCGTCTTCTGACCATTCATATACAGTTCTAATGTAATACTGTCAGGTCTTAAGCCATCCTGGTTGTCGTTATCGTTCCAGCTTTTTCCGCCACTGATGCTGATCTTCTCGGGCGTATGCGTATTGGTAATGTTGTAGCCGTTTACTACGGAGTCATATCCAGCCACCGCATCTTCTGTTACGGTATAGGTAATCTTTGAGCCGTTTTCTTTCTCCGGCAGATCTGTAAACTCATATTTCCAATCGCCGTTTGCATCCGGTTCAACAGTTTTATCAGCCACCTCAGTACCGTTAGCCAGCAGTCTTACTGTGATGCTGTCAGGTCTTAAGCCATCCTGATCATCCGCATCGACCCATGTCTTGCCGCCACTGATGTCTATGGTTTTCGGAGTATGGGTATTGGTGATCGTGCAGGTCTCCTCACCGGATGTGCCAGGCTGATCATAGGCAACTGTATATCCGGCGGGTACATTAGTCTCTCTGACCGTGTACTCGATATTTACTCCGCCGGCTTTTCTCGGCAGATTGTAGAATGCAAATTCCCACTTACCGTCAACATTGGGAACCTCAGCCGTATCCACACGTTTACCATTGGCAAGAAGCTCTATGGATACGGTAGTAGGTCTGATACCATCCTGGTTATCATTATCCACCCATACTTTTGTACCCCTTATATTTACCACATAAGGAGTATGGGTATTCGTAAACTCAAGATCCTTGACCTCTGTGGTCGCATCGGTAAGCGTTACATCTATTCGCGCACTATCCGGTGTAATGTCATAACCGGTGATATGGGTAAGTTCTCTGACGTTGTAAGAGATAAGCTTTCCTGCCTCATACTTATCCAGGTTGTCAAAGCTCCATGTCCAGCCATTGGCTTTGGTAGCGTCAGCAGTTCTGATCTGCTCATCACCCTTATATAATCCTATGGTTACGGTATCTCTGAGACCGTCCTGATCATTTGCATCAATCCAGGTCTTCACACCACTGATCTTGACCTTCTCGGATTCATGGGTATTGGTCACATTATATCCGCTGACCACAGTCTCGTATCCGGGTATCTCGGGTTCTTCAATCGACCAGCTGATGGGAGCATTGTTCTCCTTAACGGGCAGTCCAGTCCATTCCCATGCCCATCCGTCAGCTGCGGTAACGGTTTTGGTATCATATGTCGATACTGTTGCTCCGACAGTCTTGATAAGTGATATCTCGATCGATGTCGGGCGCTTACCGTCCTTATTATTGTCATCATTCCAGGTCTTGGAGCCGCTGACATTTGTTTTCCCGGGAGTATAACTGTTGGTAATGACTATGCTGTTATTCTCATAATCATAGTGTCCGGCAGCATCCGGTGTAACCTGTGAATATGTGGTCGAATAGTCTCCTGTCAGAACATCCTCGGTAACCGTATAGGCGATTTCCTGTCCGCCTATGTATTTATCAAGATTATACTCATTGAAATCCCATGCCCATTCATCGGCATCTGACGCATAGTCCGATGCCTTAACAGTCTTGGAATACTTTTCAACTCCGTTTGCATACAGATGAAGCACTATCTGCTCGGGTCTGGATCCGTCAAAATCAGACTCATCATCCCAGACCTTCTTACCATGGATCTGAACATACTCAGGTGTATATGTGTTGGTGACAGTGAATCCGGTCGCCGCATCACCTGATACAGCGGTTTCATATCTGTCTACACTCACCTCATTGATGGTGTACTCTATATCCGCACCGTTCGCCTTCTTAGGAAGATTAACGAATTCGCACTTCCATCCGTTATCGGCATTGAGCGTCCTGGTAGCGGTGACTACACCGTTTGCCAGCAGATCGATCGTGATGCCGGAAGGTCTGAACTCGGTATTACCCTCATCTCCGGCCCAGGTCTTCTGTACTCTTACGGACGTGATCTCAGGAGCATGATTGTTGACAACACTCAAATGATCAGTGCTGTATGTGGTCGTATAGCCCGGTACGGCATCCTCCGTAACGGTATAAGTGATCTCCTTGCCTTTATCGTCATACTTAGGCAGATGATCAAATGTCCATGACCAGTTGCCCAACTCATCGGGAGTAACTGTTATCGGCTCCACGCCGGGTGCTGCCTGGCCGTTTGCCATCAGTCTGATCGTGATGGATCCGGGTCTTAACCCGTCCTGATTATTTCCGTCTCTCCAGGTCTTGCTTCCGGAGACTGAAGTAGAGTTATGCGTATACTTATTGGTCACGGTAACGGTACCGGGATGATCGCCGTCTATGGTAACTGTTCCGTTATCGCTGTATGTTGTCTCACATATGTACTCCTGGTCGATATTCTGACCGGACTCTCTGACTGTATAGTCACCACGCTCAAGCCGGGTAAACTCATACTTGCCGTCAGTGAACTGATCATAAGTTACGGTAGTTCCGTCAGGGAAGCTGGGGCCTGTCACGGTAAACGTGATCTGACGCTTCTGCTCATCCGTCAGGTTCTCATATCCGACGATCGATTTCTCGATGGTCAGCTTGCTGTAATATACATTAACGTATGTAATGGCAGCATTAAGTGTCTCATGGAAATCTTTGGTCAGAACATCGAGATCATATCCCGTAGGATTCCATGTGGCCGCCTGCATATTGACAGTACCCTCTAAATAAACCTCATCTGCATCGGACTGGGCACCCAGTTCCTGAACAGTATATTCGTTGGGAATGGCGGTACCATTAGTTCTATGCCCCGGCGCAAATGTCGGAAGTCCGGATATGGATATGGTCTCATCGGCATACAGATCAAAGTAGAATACTTCCCTGTCCTGACTGTTTATAGGTTCAATCGCCGTGGTGTACTCTACATTTCTACCCATGCTGCTGGTAAATACCACGTCTGCATGATGAACACTTACAGGGAAACGTGTATTGTCCTGTCCGAACATTCTGAAGCTGTACTTAACGTTCTCAGCCGAATCCTTACCTTCAAGCCTCTTGGTAAGCCTGATAACACCGGTCTCCGACTTCGGCAGATAGTGATTGGTCAGTTCCAGAGGGATCTGCCTACACTGCGTGCCTGCGGATACGGTATTGGCTATATGAGGGCCGTCCACGCATGCATAATACTTGACGGTATTACCCTCAAGTGTTCGTGTAACATTCACAAAGAACTTCACGTAATACGGCTTGGTATCGATCGTGTAATCGGGATTCTCGGGATCGATCTCCTCAACCTTGTACATAAATGCCATATACTTATGATCAAGGACACCGTTCTCATACCATTCATGAACTCCTTCGGTGCTGTTCCATACTTCCGAACCTACAAAGTCCGCTGTGCCGACTACAACGGGAGTTTCTGCCTGATCTCGACCTATGGTCACGATCATCTCCCCGTTCTCATCCATACCTGTGAGATCGGGTATCAGATCGGCTCTGTTGATCACACCCAGTTTCGACGCATTGATATCCCCGTCATCATTGCAAAGATACTTGGATATCCTGAAGGAGAATCCATTCTCAGGCCAAAGTGATATATCAGCTGTTCCGCCGGTTCTGTCATCGATCAGGTGCTTGGTAAGCTCGAATCTCAGAGTAGCGGTATTGGTATCTTCATCATCATCGGGTTCATCGGGTTCAGGCACATGCTGATAGATGAAGTGCCACTCTCCGTCCGAACCGTCGGCATAATCGCAGATCAGCCAGCCTGCACATGCTGTTTTCCATTGAGCACGGGCATTCGGTGCATAGAACATACCTACAACACTGCTGCTGGACTCACCGCCGAATTCGAGTGATGTAGCGCTGGGGAAGTCGAATACTATAGTATTAGCTATATCTGCAAGTCTGAGATTTGTCTCTCCTGCGGTGGCAGGGGTTTCGGTTCTCTGATAATTATTGCCCGAACCATCATTGCATACGTTGAACTGCTGTAATGTGATGGCTGTTCTGGATGAATGGAAAACTATAGTCTGATCGCTGTTCTTATTGATATATACCTTCTGCGAAGTTGACCAAATGTCATACAGAGACATGCCATTTCCTTCGGATTCATCCAGATTGATATGAATGGTTCCGGAAGGAAGCTTGGTGGTATCCAGATAATACGGAGCTGCGGAAAGACCGTCTGCTGCGGTGGGCAGAGTGATCATATCACCCGATGCCACACTGATACCGGATATGAGGGAATCAACCTTTGAGTTGATCATATCAACGGGCAGACTCGCAACATGAGCTTTACCGGAGTCATCTTGTATAATGAGATCTCCGTTGGAATTATAATAAAGCTGCTGATTGCCGTTAGACTGCTGTGTAAAGCTGTCTCCGTAATAAACTGCAGAAGGTCCGAGGTTATTCTTGATCTGAAGAACGTTCTCGATCACACCGGCGTAGCTGGTTCCGGGATTATTGGCCATATCAGCGCCGGTAGCACCTACATCACCTGCACCTCTGCCGATGAACTTCTTAACAGCGAAGTTGGTCTGAGTATCCGCATGGCTGTGATAAGTATCAGCTATAACACCGAAAGCAGCCGCTTCACCGAGCATAGAGGGAGCATCGGTAAATGCACTGACCGGAACCTGTCTGGCAGTGATCACATAGTCCGAGCTCGTGGATGATAGATCGTCCACAGGGAACTCAAACTCATACATGTCTACCAGTCCGGAGCGTTCTTCATACGGAGTGTTGTACACCCTCTTTACGAAGTTGTTCATATCATAAGTACTGCTTATATTTGCGGAAGAAGCCTTGTCGGGACTGGTGAGCTGCCATATCTCAACGCCATATGATTTGGAAAGATCAGAACCATAAGTAAATGATCTGAGATTGTCGTTCTTTAATGATTCCGCATCAACAGTGAGTACACCATTCTCAAATGAACCGACAGAACCATCCAGAGCGATCAATGCATGCTGGTTCTGATCATCAAGCTTATAAACATAGAGATATGCGGATGGAAGCTTATCGGAAGATACGGGAGCTCCGTCTGCTGTTGTGAATTCGGTTTTGATCTTCTTGCCTATAGAGGGAGAAGATATCGTAAATACCGAATATCCCTCTGTAGAGAATGCAACACTCTCACCTGCGACAGATACTTCCGCAGCTACAGGCTCTACATTGATACTGCTGACTGATACATTTGCATTGGCGGTAGTACCGGCCTCTTCAACCACCCCTTCGTCAAGGCTTAGATGATTGATCAGAAGTTCGGACTTGTCATCTGCCTCGAGATCATCCTTTAACTGGTTCTGAAGGAAAGCGATCTCTGTCTTCACCATACCGTCTGCGGGCTCGATCTCCTCCGTCATGGTTTCGTCAGTATAGAATGCAATATCATAGAGCAGAGTATTCTCAGCGGTATACTTGAAGTCCTCGGAATCCGCCGGAGTATCTGCCTTTGCATTCAGAGCATCGATGTAGGTATCAACATCATAGCCCGACCCCTCGGTCAGAGGAGTCACTGCGAAGTATGCGTCATCAGGCACTGCGTTTGCATGCTGAAGAGTAGCAGTCACTCTTACATAACCGTCTTCATATGTATAAACAGTCTTCTTGCCGTCGCTGTACTCAAACAGTACAGTGGTATTCTCTTTGATCTTGATCCATGTCTCGCCGTCAGTGGTATATGAATAATATGTTCCTATACCATCTGCAGCTTCTTCTGCCTTAATAGCGGAAACAACGGTATTATTACTTGTCATGCTGTCAATAATGAAAGCCTTGACATATGTGTACTTGATAGACCTAAAGAGGCCTGTCTTAACCTTCACATCCTCAACGGGAGGAAGCTCGGGATCATCCAGAACAAGTATGCCGTCCGCATCAAACTCCGGAAGTTCCATCGCGGTGTACTGCTCATCTATCTCATCACCGAACTCATCAACGATCGTAGCGGTCAGATTGGTTGCAACATCACTTTCAGCGTAAACCAGAGTAATAAGCAGGTCAGATTCGATATCCACGAATCCGTTATCGGTCTCGTAATAAGCATCAGCAGGCTCTATGGTTACTGAATAAACTGTCTCATCGCCGATAGCAGCCTTTACATATTCATAACCCTCAACCTCTATCGGAGCATTACCTGCATCCGCCAGGTCCAGGGTTCCTTCTATAGCTTCGGGCAGTTCTGCTGTCTCATACCCTTTGATCAGGGCACCGTCCTCATCAACAACTTCAACAGATACATTGAAATCAATTGCCGTTGACTCATATACGAGCTCGATATCGGCATCTGCCTCAAGTTCCACACCGTCAACGGTATATATCAGCAGACCTTCCTCGGTCTCATCCACGAGCACCTCGGAAACAGTACTCATGTCAAGCTGTGCACTCTTAAACTCATACCCGTCCACTACGGGAGCATCATTATCCTCATCGGGGACAAGATACATGTCCTCGGTGATACGGAACTCATCAATAAATCCGCCCTCGGCATCCTTGAGTACCGCATATACCAGTACCTGATCTTCGGGAAGATCTTCTTCAACAGTTTCTTCTTCTATATCTATATCATCAACTACAGCAAAGAGAGAGAGATTGTCATAAACTTCATCACCTTCGAGATATTCCACTCCGTCGGCATCAGTCCAATAAGCAACACCATCTGAAGCGGGCAGACTCAAGCCCGAGCCTTCGGCAAACTCCGAGCTTCCGATCAGTGTTCCCTCGGAATCATAATAAGAAACCGTATAATATACGACTTCTTCCGGTTCCTGCTCAACTTCCGGTTCAAGTTCCTCAACTTCCGGAGATGCGGGTTCAGCATCCGTAATATCTGCCGCTTCCTCCTCGCCATACAGAACATCATCCGTAGCGGCAAACGCCTCTATCGAAAGATTGCTCAGGTTCCCCAGGAACATGGTGACGGACATAAATCCTACCAGAACCTTTTTCCAAAGCTTGGTTTTCCTTCTCTTCTTCATTTCAGTCTCCAATCTCTCTTTGTGTGCAAATACTCTTTTCTCTCTATATCCGGTTATTTCTCTCTGTTTGAGGGCTTCGAAAACGTTTTATCTGCGGGCGCAACTATCCCAAGAATAAAACCCCTCAATACAAAAGACGTATCAAGGGGTCTAAAAAGTTCACAATTTGTAAATATTTATACACAAAATGCAGTTTATATTATTCCGATGGCTTTCAGAAGCAATACAACCAGCATGACCGGTGCCACAAAACGGACCATAACCTTATAGAGTCCGCGTCTGCGGAAGGATTCTCCGTTCTTCGTAATCTCTCCTATGATCTTATCGGGACCAATGATCCATCCTATGAGCAGGCAGGTAAGAATAGCTACGATCGGCATCAGCAGGTTGTTGCTGACATAATCCATGATATCAAGGATCTGGGCTATGGCACCGTTCGGAAGTTCCACTTCGAAGTACAGCTTATTATATCCGAAGCATACCAGCAGTCCGAAGATAAGTGCGATCACGCCCTCTGTCATGGTGGCAGCGACACGCTTCATCTTAAACTGATCCATGAAGCTTGATACAATGGCCTCCAGTATGGATACGGAACTCGTAAGTGCTGCAAAAAGAACCAATGCAAAGAACAGTGCACCTATGAAGTTGCCTATAGTACCCATCCTTGCAAATACTTTCGGAAGAGATACGAACATCAGTCCGGGGCCGGATGCTTCCATGCCCTCTCTTCCCATAAATACATATACCGCGGGGATGATCATGACTCCCGCCAGAAAAGCGATACCGGTATCAAATACCTCTATCTGACCGATCGACCTGGACAGATTATCCTCATCTCTCATATATGAACCGTATGCGACCATGATACCCATGGCAATGCTCAGACTGTAGAAAAGCTGTCCCATGGCATCCATCAAGGTCGAGAAGAAACTGCGCACTGTCAGTCCCGACAGATCGGGAACCACCATAACCTTCAGTCCCTCAAGACCTGTCCTCACAGTACCTGCCTCATCCGTATACGATATGGTCAGTGCAAAGATCGATATTGCCACGATCAGGATGACGAGCAGAGGCATAACGACCTTGGAGAATCTCTCTATACCCTTATCAACACCGCCAAGCACGACAACCATGGTCAGCAGCAGGAATACTATAGTCATGGCCACCGGTGTCGAAGTATCGGTTATAAAGCCTCCGAAATACCCGTCTTCCGCGGCAGCCGCACCCGAACCGGTAAGGAAAGCCAGGAAATACTTCACTACCCATCCGCCGATCACGCAGTAATACGGCATGATCATCATCGGAACGATACAGGCCATGATGCCCAGAGGTTTAAATCCCTTGGAAAGTCTATTATATGCCGTCAGAGGACTCTGCTTGGTCATACGGCCTATCGCAACTTCACTGGTAAGCAGTGTAAATCCGAAGGTCAGAGCCAGTACGAGATAGATCACCAAAAACAGTCCGCCGCCATCGCGCGCTGCCAGATAGGGAAATCTCCATATATTGCCCAGTCCCACCGCACTGCCTGCGGCGGCCAGAACGAAGCCTATGGAACCCGTAAACGAGTTCCTGCTCTTGGTTTCATTTGCGTTTTCAGTGGAATTGTTCATACCTTCAGTCATATCAGTCTCCATCTACAATACTTTGGACAGGAATTCCTGCAGTCTCGCATCCTGAGGATTATTGAAGAACTCCTGCGGAGTGTTTTCTTCTTTAATGATACCCTCATCGACAAAGAGGACCTTGCTGGCCACCTCTCTGGCGAATCCCATCTCATGTGTCACAACAACCATGGTCATACCCGAATCAGCCAGTTCCCTCATAACCTGGAGAACTTCACCGACCATCTCCGGATCAAGAGCGGAAGTCGGCTCGTCGAAGAGCATCACCTCCGGATTCATGGCCAGTGATCTGACGATCGCAATACGCTGTTTCTGACCGCCCGATAACTGTGAGGGATAAGCATCAGCCTTTTCTCTCAGGCCGACGCGGTCCAGAAGGGTCAGTGCATTCTCACGGGCCTCCTCGACAGACTGAAGCTTGAGTTTGGTCGGAGCGAGCGTGATATTGTCCATGATCGTGAGATTATTGAACAGATTGAAATGCTGGAAGACCATGCCCATCTTGCGCCGGATCATATTCACATCCGCCTTCGGATCGGTGATCTCCTCTCCGTCCATCCATATATGACCGCTGGTAGGGGTATCAAGCAGGTTTAAGCAACGCAGGAATGTCGACTTGCCTGAGCCCGATGCACCTATGATAACGATCTTCTCACCCTTATCTATCTCGTAGTTGATCCCGCGGAGCACATGATTATCATCAAAATATTTATGGAGGTCTTTAACGGTTATCACTCTTACGCAGCCTCCTCTCCAGTAATGATATAAGCCAGGTCAGCAGCATGACGAATCCCAGATATATGAGTGCCACGGCGAAAAGCGGAAGCAGTGCATCAAAAGTCGTACCCCTGATGATGTCGCCGCCTCTGGTAAGTTCATTCAGGCCTATGTATCCGCAGATAGACGTCTCTTTGAGCAGCGCGATCATCTCATTCGCAAGAGCGGGCAGACACGCCTTCATCGCCTGCGGGATGATCGTGTAGATCATCGTCTGCACATAATTAAGTCCGAGAGAACGACCGGCTTCCATCTGCCCCTTATCGATGGACATGATGCCGCCCCTGAATATCTCTGCCACATAAGCACCGCTGTTTACGGAGAATGTCACTACGGCAACGACCACCTTGGACTGAGCTGATACGAGTATGATGAAGTACATGATGAGCAGCTGAACCAGTACGGGGGTACCTCTGATGACCGTCACATATATACGGCATATCAGATTGAGGAAGTTCAGGACAGCGCCACGCACTCCTCTTCTCTCGTTTTCGCTCTGCTGATCATGAGCACATCTGATGATTCCTACGATCAAACCGATGATCACACCAAAAATAAGAGCCAGGGCAGTGACCTCCAAGGTCACGCCCAGGCCTTTTGTGATGAATTTCCATCTGTCGTCGGTTATGAAATCAAGTGTAAACTTATCTATAAAACCATTCATATCTCACTTGTTTTATGTAAACCGAGTTGTCTTAGTTTGCAGGGATGTACTTCTGAATGATGGCATCCAGAGTACCATCTGCCTTAAGCTCTGCAAGTGCGCCGTTTACTGCCTCAAGAAGAGCTGTGTTCTCTTTATTGAGTGCTGCTGCATATTCCTCTGTAACATACTCTGTATCCAGAATGACCAGGCCGGGATTCACTGCCACATAGCTCTTGGCGGGCTCGTTATCGATAACCACTGCATCGATTTTGCCGGACAGCAGAGCCATGACAGCGTCATTACCCTTATTGTACTCCTCGACATTCTCGGTGCCGAAGTCGTCACAGCAATATATATCACCGGTAGTAGCCAGCTGAACACCTATCTTCTTGCCCTGCAGGTCATCTACGGTCTTGATATCGGATCCCTCGGGAACGATGACAACCTGTACGCCGGTAGCATAAGTGTCAGAGAAGTTAACATTCTGCTTACGCTCCTCGGTCACGGTCATACCAGCCAGCCCCATATCAGCCTTGCCTGCACTTACTGCCGTTATGATGGAGTCAAACTCCATATCCTCGATCTTGAGAGTAAGACCGAGCTTGTCTGCTACGGCTTTTGCGATCTCGGCATCTATACCTACGACTTCACTTCCCTCATAGTACTCATAAGGCGGGAAATATGCGTTGGTAGCCATGGTGAGCACACCCTTGTTCACAGTGGTGAACGCTGCATCGGAATCACCCGAAGCGCTGCCTGAGCCACATGCAACCAGACCGAGCATACATACTGCGATAAGTGCCAGTGATAAGATTTTCTTTTTCATAATGTTCTCCTCCGTAATAAGCCCTGAGGCTATCTGTGTTGCCATTTGCAACAATACACGTAATTATATATACATTTATGCAAAAAAGCAAATAATCACAGCTGTATCAAGAGCATCTTACAGTCTGTAAGTATTCTTGCCTGATTCCTTTGCTTCATACAGTTTCTTGTCTGCATGGGAATACATGGTCGAGCAATCCATAAGGGAAGCCGCATCATCATTGATGACAGCGCCTATCGAGATGGTGCATCTGATATCATCTTCCGAGCGGAAAGTGCGATTAAACCTGTTCATGATATTGTCTATAACAGTTGTTATGTACTCTTTATCGGTATTATTGCGTATATAAGCACAGAACTCATCACCGCCCACACGGCATGCATACAGTTCATCATCGGGATACTCATTCAAAATGGCGGCCAGATTTATGAGTACTGAGTCCCCTCTTTGATGGCCATAGCGATCGTTCACCATTTTGAAATTATCCATATCCATCATAAGGAAGCAGCCCTTATGGCCTTCTTTCACCTCATCATCGACGATCTTCTTAAAATATCCTCTGTTATATAATCCGGTCAGCGGATCGTGATGCGCCAGTTCCTGCATGTTACGAAGATTCTGCATATGTTCCGTAACATCGAGAAACCAGATCATGGTTCCCTGAGTAAGCTTTCCGCTCTTAAGCTCTTCCACAGTGACTTCATACACTCTGTCCGCCACATCGATATGATTGATCTCTCCGTCTAGAATTCTGCCAACAACTTCATGCTCTCTAAGATCCGTGCTATGGCTTATTTCACCTATGATATCGTCCACTATGCGGTTATGAAAGCTGACTCTATACCTATCATCCAACACAAGGATACCTTCATGCGCCTTTTCCAGGGCATTCTCACTCGCCAGAGCAACCGAGTCCAGAGCTCCGTATCTGAACAGGCTGGCATACATGAATCCGCCTGCAGCCAGCATACCTATCGCCGGGATCTCGAACCCTCCGGTTATTCCCGTAGCCGTGATCAATATGGGCATCCAGCACGACACCATCGCACAGAGTATGAGTATCATACGTCTCTTCTCTATCTTCGAGCCTCTGAGGAATACAAAGCAGGCAAAGATGATGATCTCCAGACAGATGATCGCCATGAATGCAAGCGAAAGCCAGAAACCGGTGGCATGAACAAGTTCGGGACGCCCTATCACATGTTCGTTGTTAACTCCGATATATGAATAAAAGAATCCGGTCTCACGCGTGGTCACGAGCGCATACATCAATCCGAGAGACACCACGATATGCAGCAGATATATAAATCTGGGAGTAGACACTCTGCAGGCCTCGGAGATAAACAGCAGTATGGATATGAGCATGATATACTCACCGAAATATTGAACAATACACGCCAGATAATATCCGTCAGCCGTGGATGCCAGTATCTCCAAAACAAACCCGCATACATACACCGCCCCGCTTACCAGGAAGATGGCTACGGCATTCTGTCCGCGGCTGGCCTGTGCTCTCAGCACGCCCTCAAGCATGATCACGATGACCACTATCACGAGGATATGTATGCCCAGATACAGAGTGTAAACACTATGATATTCTATGGTCAGTTTTTTTATGATCCATAGAACGACGAAGTGAGCCGGATAGAATATATAGAAGAACTTACTGCCCGGTCTGTCCGAACCTTTCTCGCCGTTATACAGAGAAAGAACCGGAAGTGCAAGCATAAAGCCAAGCAGATACAACATCGACCACCATGTCCAGTCATATTCCATGATGTGGAATCTGGAATTGATGAATATGGCGATCTCTATGCTTAACACCGTTACCACATTGGCTATCACAAACAATTTAAACTTCTGCTTACGGTCGCGTCCGTAATAGAATGCCAGAATGAACAGTGAAGGTGTAATGATCCAGCCGCCCACGGTGACGGATACTCCGAACAGAGCAACCACGGCGAGGATCTTAAGCGCTCTGTTCCACGCTGTCTTCTCCAGAACAGTCAGCATCAGAAGTCCCAGCAGATAATCAAAAATGATATTCTGACGGTATCCGTATTCATCTCCGAAAAAGAGGTAAAACGGGATAATGGTTAATACAGCGGCAGAAGCCATACGATAGATGTACTGCTTCAGATCGTGTGTCCTGCGGAATCCCTCCGCGATGAAAAAACACATGATCGGGATCGTAAAACGACCAAGCACGTGCATGAACTGTCCCAGAGGAGAATAGAAATCCACAAAGCCCCAGGCAATATGATCTATCACCATCGAAACTATGGCTATGGTTTTGAGTTGGGTTCTGTTAAGAGAAAGTTTGCGATCCATCAACTTGTCTCGAATTATGTAAACTAAAAGCTACCTTTTGGTTATATCCGTTTCCACAGCATCGCCAAAAGAGTCATCAACGATCAGGTTATCCCCGATCTTATACGAATCCTCTATAGCCGCATGAATGACCGTTCTTTTGCCCGAATGGAATCCCGAACAGGTGGAAAGAGAAAGTATCCTGGGTCTGTGAGCTATATCGACGGTATCCGGCCCCGCGGCATATTCGTTCTTTTCCAGAATATAGTCCATATACTGATCATAGGTTCTGTTATCGGTCGGATACTTGTAGGTCATGCCGTTCGCATTTTCCAGATAGTATACGAATATATGACACTTATAGGCTATCGTGGGTGTGTAATAGTAGAAATAAGGATCCTGCTCAACAAGGCCTTCTTCATTACGCACACGCTTCAGACTGCCGAACATCGAACCGTTACGCATATTATGACCGTAGATCAGCGTAGTCATATCCCTCAGATCCGGATCAGACCACGCATCAATATATATGGCACCGCTCTTGGACGGTGTGCCGTCAAATGTCTTATTCAGATAGGACTGCGCTTCATCTCCGTACACGACCGGATAACTGATATCGAGTAACGGGAAATACAGCCATCCCTTATAATCGGGATTGATCTTGAGCAGGCCTTCATGATCCACATTCAGATACGGAAATCCCGCTTCCTCCATCGCTACGGCCACCTGCTCCTCCTGCGTCCCGGCAGATTGATTGGCCATCAGCGCCAGACCATTATATATGGCATCGGCTTCAGCATATGATCTGTATATCCTGAACAGATTAAACCCGCTGAAGATAAACACACCTATACACACAACCGGTATAAGTATGTCCAACACCTTATATACTTTCTCTTTTTTCTCCGATCCTTCTTTTTTGTCGGTCTTCTTCTCTTTAGCCATCTTCAAGTCCTCTCCCGGTGTTTATTCTCCCATAAAATGAACCCATGAACCGCCGGGTTCATGTAGTGACTGTCCGTCCCCGTGGGTCATTTGCAGATAAAAAAGGGATGTGCTAATTATAGCACATCCCCTGTATTCAGTATGTATAAATTACGGAACCGATAATCAATAACCGAATTCCTCTGCCCAATACCATGTGCCGCCTACTTCGTAGATTGCGATACCGCAAGTCTTGAATCCGCCGTCCATAACATTGGCCTTGTGTGTAGGTGATGCCATCCAAGCTGCTACTGCTGCATCTGCTGTGCTGTATCCCTTAGCCAGGTTCTCACCGTACATGAGGTTGGAGTTTACTGTCCACCAGTCACTTCCGTTCGGTCTGGTGTGTGACCATGTAGTAACTATCTCCTGTGCACGAACCATAGCAGCCTGCTCAAGTCCGTCACTCCAGGTCATCGATCCGAGTCCCGCGGAAGATCTCTGTGCATTGCAACCATCAAGAGCAGCCTTAGCCTGAGCTCTCATGTTAGCAGCGCCTTCAGCACCGTTTGCAGCTACCGACTGTGCCAGAGCTATAGCTTCATCATCCATGAAGACGTGATTAGCATCATCTGCTGACCATTCACGTGTTGCTGCTGTTGAGAAAAGTTCTCCTGATGCTGATCCGCATCCAACAATTCCGATTACCATTGCACCTACTAATAAAAGTGATAATACTTTTTTCATCTGTGCATCTTCTCCCTTCTTAACTAACTGCTACGCGTTCCTGCCGCAACACTTTTTGTACTTCTTACCGCTTCCGCAGGGGCAGGGATCATTGGGATAGATCTTAGCTTCCTTACGGACTGTGGTTGATGACTTCTGCTCCTTGTAGAGAGCCTTGCGCTTCTCCTCATCGAAGATGTCATTCCACTGTTCCAGCTGGTATAACCAATCAGCGTCGGCTGCTACCATGTTCTTGTAGAGAAGTTCGAGATCGAAACCCAGGTTGACTTTCGTCTCTTCATCCATCTCTTCGATGGGGTTCGGCTCCTTAAGGCTGTCGTTGATGCCATCCAGAAAACCGGTCATCGTCAAAACGTCTGTGTCGTACTTCTCTGCGAGTTCCTTCACAGTGCCCTTCACTACCGTGTCGGGTGTTTGAAGAAGTTCGGCGTATATTTCTTTCTCCTTTTGGAAGTAATCCTGCCAGAGTCGCTGGAGATCGCCTTTGTTAGCTGTCTCCGAATACGCCATGTCGCGCCACTTCTTAAGCAATGTTGTAGCCATAATCATACTTCCTTTGATAATAAAGACTCATGCAAAGTCACAAAAGGTTCAGAAAAGCGGAAAAATTTCCAAAAAAAATCAATATGCGCCCTTTGCACTCCCATAATCTTACCATATGTTGCTGTAATACGCCACCAAAAGATCGACACAGGCCCCATATGTCTCACGCCCCAGTTCCTGATCATATGATTTCAAAAAAGCATCATAGGTTTCGGTTGTCGCTTTATACATAACAGTATCCCTGTACTTGGACCAATACTCCGAATTCCGGTCAAGATCCGTCTGCACACCCGGAGAATACGTATCCTTGATCCGCTGCCATTCGTCCTTATCTCCGCTCCCAAGCAAAGCATTCTGAAGATGTATCAGAGCCAGAAGACTCGCCGAATATACGTGATCGGGATCTCCGTCCTCCAGGCAGGCGACCACGGCGACGAAGTTTGCCTCATCCTCGGAGCCTATACCCCTTTGGTGCGCCAGCTCATGCGCTATGGTCGACGGTGTCATACACTCCGGAGAATCGGCGTTGATACATGCTTCTCCCGTAAAAGGCGAAAAGAATCCGGTAAAATCCATATAACTCATTACCCGTGAAAAGTGTACGGACTTAGGTTTATGCACCGGAGCCTCCAAACCGGGAAAGACTACTGACACGGCATCATACAGTACCCTTGAATGTTCATACGGATCGGTGGAATATATAAATCCGCCTTCGTCATCACGCGCGACTTTCAGACTGTATTCATTGGCCAGCCCGGCAAAGTATTCATCCGTCGCTATCAGATCCTCATGAAGCACGCCGGCGGGATCCGGAGTTATATCGCATATCTCGGATACATCCGGAGCATAATAATAATATCCCCAGAGTATGCAGAAACCACCGTATATAAGAGATGCAGTCATGATGAACGTGCTCAGCAACGACAGGATGCCGCCGATAAACTCGCGCAGTGAAAAGAAATGTCGAATTATGTAAACCATGGTCAGGATCAGGTATACAGCCAGCACGACACACAGGCACGCTATGATCACTTCAATAACAGCTGTATCCGTACCGTCACACAGGTCTGCCAGCGAGTCGTGAAGCGGCCTGATGAAATGCATGTAGATATTCCGGGCCAGTTCCTCATTCAGTTTGGTGAGATGATAAAACCCGGTCATAATCAATCCGACTGCAGTCAATATGAGCCTGATCCGGTACTTACGTATCGTCAGGCTCTTTGTATCACCGCTATTCCTACTCATCGGTTTCCGTATCCGTACCGGCACTCTCCATGCCGTCCGCAGCGGAAGGCTTATCAGCACCGCCCAGGTCGAAGCTCGCGGGAGTGTGCTTATGCATCATGGCTCCGTATGCCCACATGAACACCCATAATGCGATCGGAAGTGCTATCGTCACTATCAGACAGCTTCTGAAGTATCTGCCTGTCGGATCTGCAAAAGCCGTGATCAGCGTTGCCAGGATCATGATCACGATAAGGATCACCCCGATCAGAGCTATATTCTGTTTGACTGTTCTTTTCTTCATGATTATCTGTTTTCCAATGCTCCGCGTATATCGGCGATCATGTCTTCCACTGCGGCGCGGGATGCATCTGCGTGTGCTTCGGGACCGTATGAAGCATATTTATCGTTCTGATATGCGGCTATGATACCTCTGGAGGAATTGACTATCGCGCCAAGTCCGTCCTTATCAAAGAAATGGACCAGATCGGCTCCGCGTCCGCCCTGTGCCCCATAGCCCGGCACCAGTATATAAGCCTTGGGCATGATCTCCCGCAGGATGCGTCCCTCCTCGGGATAAGTGGCACCCACCACGGCGCCCACATAGCTGTATCCTTCACCCATCAGATCGGCCCCCCACGCATCCACCTGCTCACCGACCAGCTCATACAGTCTGCGTGTTCTGCCGTCTTCAGCGATGACCTGTCTGTCCTGAAACTCACCGCTGGACGGGTTGGATGTCTTGACCAGCACGAAGATGCCCTTGTGCTCCACACGGCACACATCTATAAATGGCTTAACTCCGTCGCTGCCCAGATAAGGATTGACCGTGGCAAAATCCTCGTCAAACAGGGCATGCTCTGTCGATCCGATCTTTATATGTCCCAGATGTGCGATCGCGTATGATTCGGATGTCGATCCGATATCTCCGCGCTTCACATCCCCTATGACGATCAGTCCGCGATCATGACAGTAATCTACGGTCTTCTTGTAAGCAGCCATACCGGGCAGGCCAAACTGCTCATACATGGCTATCTGCGGTTTGACCGCGGGTATCAGATCGTATACTGCATCCACGATGGCTTTATTGAACTGCCATACCGCCTCGGCGGCGCCTTCGGGAGTCTCCCCGAACTCTTCATATGCTGCTTTTTTTATCTGTTCCGGAACGAATCTGAGGTTCGGATCCAGCCCTACAACTATGGGTGCTCCGGTCTTTTTGATCCTGTCGGTTAACTTGTTGATCATATCGCATGATCCTCCACTGTCTAAATCGTAATCTGATCCTGTCCTGATCTTTATCTTATCTCGTCTTGAGGAATTCATACTCCCTCAATGCCGCGGCATCATCCGGATACAGGGCTATATAATCCTTCATCAGGTTCGCCGCTGTCCTGAACTCATACATATATTCGTAAGCCACGACCTCATTGAACTTGAGTGTCTGCATGATCGATTTGTCTTCGGTATTCATGCCTGCCTGAAATGAGCTGAGGGCTTCGGAATATCTCTCCATCTTCATCTGGCACAATCCCATCTGGTTATAGATGTTCGGTGCATTGTGATTCTTATCCAGATATGTATTGTAGAGGCTTATGGCGTAGTTATAGTCACCCAGTGCTTCGTATGTGCGTCCAAGAAACAGTGTTATCTGAGCCGAGTCACCTTTGTCAGCATTCTCCAGATAGGTCTTGGCTGAATCATAGTTGCCCAGATAATACTCAAAACGCCCGTAGTCATAGTCCGAAATATCCGATTTGGATGCTATGCACTCGCTGATGATCTCGCGGCCTGCTTCCTTATATCCCTGTGCGGCAAGCACCTGATACACATCCACTATCATGTCGCAGTCATTATTGTTTATACTGATTGCTTTGCGGAAGTCCGCGATCGAGGATTCGTAATCCCCGCTCTCCAGCAATACGATACCCCGGAGATAATAGGCATCATACTCATCATCACGAAGAGCCAGTATGGAATCGTATACCTCTTTTGCCTCAGGCAGGCGTCCCGACTTATAATACGCCGCTGCCAGATAATAATTGATATCGTAATCCAGATCTTCCGGAACGCCGGTACTTAAGTTCAGCGCGCGTATGAAAGCATCTATGGCCTCATCATATCTGAGCTGGGCCATATAGACCATGCCCTGCCCGCGCAGTATGAGGCGCTCATCCTCCCCGGCCTCCAGCGCGGAATCAAATGCCTCAAGGGCACCGGTATAATCCAGTTCCTCGATAGCAGCCATGCCGGTATCGGTATAGGATTCCTCCTCTTTACCGCATGATGTCAGCACGAGCATGCAGGCTGCAAGGATGAGTATGCAGTTAATAACGTGCGTTTTCTTAAGCATCAGATCTCGTCGCTTCCTCTGAGTTCACGAATACGCCCCAGGATCATCTTTTCATCAAATGCAAAGAACAGAAGTGCTCCGATGAGACAGGTAACAAAGGCGATGATCGCGGTGGCCCTGTAGCTGCCTGTGGTCTGGGATACCGTCACGGATGTGAAGATTACCATGGCAAGTGCCTGGCCCATCTTAAATGCAAATGTTCGTGCGGCAAAGAACATACCGCTCCTGTCCTCACCGGTCTCAAGTCGTGTAAGCTCCGCAACATCGGCCACGCAAGCCTGAGGCAGTATGCCGAGGATAGCCATCGGCACTGCTGCCGTGACAGCCACTATGAAGCCCCAGTGCAGTCCTTTTCCGCATGCAGCAGTGATCGCAAATACAACACAATAAGAGAAGAAGCCGATAATGATCAGATTTTTCTTGCCGATCTTCTTCGCCAGAATATTGACTACAGGATACAGGCAGACACTTATGGCCGTCATGGTGGCGGTCAGCACGAATGTCCAGGTATCCTCGATCTCCATAAGCTTGGTCTCATAAAAAGCGAGTCCGGTCTGAAACAGGGTAAGTGCAAAGAAATAGATCACATCACTGTATACAAACCTGCGGAACTGTCCGTTGGAAAAAGTCTTGATAAGTGAGCTGAAAGGCTTCGTCTCACTGGGTTTCGAATCGATGTAATCGCGCTCATTGATATAGAACGCGGCAATCAGCATGGCTGCACATGCTATGGAAGCCATAATGGCTACCGCCAGACGGATGGAACCCTTCTGCCCCACCGCACCCTCAAGTGCCCCTGCGAGGTTCGGAAGCAGGAAGGATATGCTCTGACCTACGATAAAAGTAAATGAAATATACGTGGAGACGTTGATCCTGTGCTGCTGAGTGTCACCGAGTTCTGCAATCAGGGCATTGTAAGGTGTGCAGAACATCGTCATGAACAGATAGAATACGATAAGAAGCGCAAACAGCAGAACGTCGTTGACAACCACGGCTCCGGTCTGGGGGATAACGAACAGACCTATGGTACACAGTGCAAACGGTACTGCCATGGCACGCATAAAAGGTATGCGGCGTCCGTTCTTATAGTTGCTGCGATCGGACCATCCTGCGATCAGCGGATCCGTAATGGCATCAAATATACGCCCTACCGCAAGCACGAGTCCGAAAAGCGTGAGTTTAAAAAGTATCGGCTCCTGAGTTATTCCTGATGCGAACAGTCCGGTATTGGGATTCTGCGCATCTGGACTGCCTGTGTAATAATATACCATCCAGTTTGATACCACGCCCGACAACAGGCTCCATCCAAACTGACCAACAGCGAATATCCACAGCAGTTTATTTGTAATGGGTTTGAGCTCTTTCATAAGTTGTGTCCTTTCAGCGAAAAAAACAGAATAAAAAGATACTAACGATTATTATAACAAGGGATCCACGTAGAAACAACCGACATGATCGACGCCTTCGATCACACCGAAGCGCCTCACAGACTGTCTGCTGTAGAAGATTTCCGCCACAACGGTCAGACATCCGATGCATATGAATATGATACAGCAGACCGGTGAATCAAGCTTTCCGAGCACGCCGGTGATCCCCAGCAGATAGACGGTCAGATTGGCTGCCGAATGCATCAAAAGTGCCCCGATCACGGTATGAACATACTCACATGCAAGACACATGAGCATACCCATCGCGAATCCGTATATCCCCTGTACCAGATTGCGGTGATACAATCCGAAAAACATCGAACTGACAACCACTGCGATACCTATATGAAAGCGTCTCTTCATACGGCCGTAGAATATCAGTCTGAACAGCAGCTCCTCCACCCCGGGTGATATCACTCCGTAAAGCAGCAGGCCGAACCAGACCGGGATCGAGTATTGAGCACCCGACGTCTCACTGTATGATGATATTTCCATCAGCCCGGACAGCTTGATCAGGATATTTATCCCGAGTGCCATGCTGACAGCCTGGATCGTGAGCAGCACCCAGCTGAACCATGCGGGGTGTATACGGTCTTTTCTGTAAAAGCTGATGCCATTTAGGTTTACATAATCCCAGATCGACAGTTCCTCCTCGTCCCTCTTCATAAGTATGATCAGTACCAGTGCTCCCAGAAGCATATCCAAAAGAGATATGAATCCCGAAACAAAAGTGTCATGTGCCCTGATATAGGAGTAAACCCCGGCATTCTTCGAGGAAATGAGCTGAAGAACGTACATCATAAAGAATCTGGTCATATCATGCACCACATAATACGCCAGAAACGGCATCAATACATATATGACTTTTTTGAACGATCTGCCCATAAATCAAACCACAATATCAGAGGGATATGATCTCTCCGAGTTCAAACGAATAAATAAGCTTCTCTTTCACCGGGATATGCATCTGCTCAAGTGCATATCCGTAATAGTCCAGCTGAGTCCTGTATAGATCGATCAGACGGGATGCACTGTGTACGCGATCGGTCTTATAATCCAGGATCACGGCACCGTCATCTTCTATCCAATATACATCAATAATACCCTGAATGAGTACTGTTTCATCATCTGGAAATCTCTCATCGACACGAGAGGCCGGGATTCCCATCATGAAAGGCGCTTCACGATACAGTCTGCCTGCCTCCTGTGCCCGTGCCATACGGGAGGCGGTGTCACTTTCCAGGAATTCTACGATACGCCCGGATTCTCCCGGATCATCCAGGATACGCTTCTCCACTTCGGATAATGTTCCGTCTGCCGTGCTTCTTTCGATCTGAGCGGAAAGTTCTTCGGCTGCGGCGGTTGCCGTCCCGCCAGCGGTTGACGCCTCGGCTGTGGTGTTATGTAAACCGGAAAAATCAAACAACTCCATTATCCTGTGAAAAGCCGAACCTCTGACCGTAGCTCCGGGTTTATCCGCTGTTCCGGAAATGAACCGGGGGATGGGAGCCGTACAGGCCTCAGTTCCTTCGGCGGTATCGTCGATCTCTCCGCGTATCATCTCGTGTGCCGGCACTTCCTCGGGCATCGCCGCATGCTTGAGCACTGACACGGATGTCTTGGTATAGAGTCCGCTCAGATCCGTATGAGGATATTCATATGCGTATATTCCATCCAGATAGTTCCTGTACGGATCGGACCCACCAACGGCATCTTCGATCCCTGATATATCTGCCAGCTCACGCATACGGACCTCAGTATCAACCGCTCCCATCAATGAGTCGGCTTCTACCGATACGGCGGACATATCGGATTTGTAATATGTGATATGCAGGGACGGTTCGGATCTGCGCTCGCAGGTCACCTCCAGCCGGTCAGTATCCTGTGCATCACACAGGCACTGCAGATACCAGTCTATATATGCTGCCGGCTTATCGGGTCTTTTGATCACGAGTTTGGAAATATCCGTATCGGGATCGTTTTTGCCGCGCTCATCCTTCATGGTCGCCATAATGATGAGCTTTTCTTTGGCTCTGGTCATGGCAACATACTGTATACGCATCTCCTCGGCCACTGACTGGTCGATTATCGAATCAGCCACATACCTGTACATCAGATTGTCGTATTTGATCCTTTTGCGCGTATTGATATGCTTGATGCCTATACCTGCTCTGTGATCGCATATCACCGTGCTCCTGGAATCCTGCAGGTTGAATTCGCTGCCCTCTCTGGCGACTATGACGACCGGAAACTCCAGTCCCTTGCTCTTATGTATGCTCATGATCCTTACTGTATCCATCATCTCGCCGGGAGCTTCAGCCTCGTCGTCATCTGTTTCGGCCTTCTTCATCAGATCGATATACCTGATGAAGTTGTACAGACCGAAGTATGATGTTCCCGCGAAATCCGCAGCCTTACGTATAAGCATATCCACATTGGCCACTCGTCTGGGGCCTCCGCGCATCGCCAGCATCAACGTCCTGTATGAGGTATCGTTCAGGATCACACTGAGCAGTTCATCCACACTCGCATATTCCGAGAGTTCACGATAGCGGCCGAGCATATCGAGAAATACGCTCACTTTCTCATCGCCCCCCGCAGCAGCCAGACGGCAGGCTTCATACATATAGCCCTCTCCGGGTGACACACCCTCCGGGAGCGACCGTCTGTATGCCAGACTTATGCCTGCGATCTCCTCCGGTGCGAAACCGCCTATAACCGATTCCATAGTTCCGTAGAAAGTAATGTCCTGCAGGGGATTGACTATGATCCGGAGCAGATTCATAAGCGTCGATATCTCATAGGTAGCAAAATATCCCGAACTTCCGGTGAGCTGTGCCGGTATCGAACGGCTCTCGAGAACACGCTTATAGCACTCGGCTTCGGGAACGCTCGCCCTGTAGAGTATGACTATATCCCCGTATCTTAAGGGACGCATGCTCCCTGCATCCGGGTCCCATACCGTCATTCCCTCTGCCATCAGCGCATCTATACGCCGGGCGATCGCCTCACCCTCCGTCATGGCCCGGTCCGAAGATGCACCTTCAGCAGCATCGGTAAAAACCAGCTCGGTGGTATAATCGTTTTCTCCCGCTTCCGGATAGCCGGCACCGTACTTAAGCGACGCATGCTCGTCATAATCCGCGCCACCGTCAGCCTCGGTCATGACACGTTCAAAAAGTGCGTTACACGAATCCAGAACCTGACTGCGGCTGCGGAAATTACGGTTAAGATCAATTTTACGTCTGTCCTTATCTTCGTATCCGTATTCATGATAGCGGCTTATGAATATCTCGGGCTCGGCCTGTCTGAACCTGTATATCGACTGCTTGACATCACCGACCATAAATCGGTTATAGACGCCTTCGCTCTCTCCGGACACCGCTGACAGTATCAGCTCCTGTATCATGTTGGAGTCCTGATATTCGTCTATGAACACGTAACTGAAAAAGCTCCTGTACTGTGATGCGGCATCAGTGAACTCCGGGGTCCCGTCGTCGCATCTGCGGACCAGTATATCCAGCGCATAGTGTTCGCAATCCGCAAAAGAAAGTATGCCCCTGTCAGCCTTGGCGGCCCTGAGTGCATCCATATAATCCATGGTCAGCCGGCACAGAGCCGTTATCGTCCGTTCACAGGCCCTGATCCTGTCAGCGGCTTCGGCGGATGTGGTGGACAGGTATGAGTCCCTTAACTTCTCCATCCCGGTTTTGGCCCGGGTACGCATATTCCTGACACGTTCCCTTATCGCCTTATCTTCATCGGGATTGGATTTGCGGGAAAGTGACTCATAAGACAGGGTTCCGATCAGTCGAACCATCTCATCATAGCTGGCAGACTCATTATTCACGATGCTCCCGTAAACGTTTTTAAGAGCATCCCTCTCCGTTTCGATCACTCTGATATAGTCTGCATGAAGGCCCCCGATATCAGCCAGGTTCAGGGCTTTCTCGTAAATATCAAGTGTTATTATTATTTCTTTTATGATCCTGTCACGTACCCGGGATATTATCACATCGGGCAGTTCCCCGCCTTCGGGAATAGCATGATCCAGCATACGCAGCTTCAGCCACTCATAGGGCCAGGGATCGGATTCCGCCACCCTGTATATATGGGACACCGCGTCGGCCACACCGGAATCACGTGCTCCGGGAGCCAGATGATCCGCCATATACAGGAACTCCTCGTCCCCGCTCCCGTATTTCTCCTCGATAAGATGATCCAGTACATCGGCTTCGAGCAGGGAATTCTCGCCCGGCTCGGCGATACGGAATCCGGGATCTATGTCAATATCCGCAAAAGAATTGCGCAATACATACTGACAGAAGGAATCAATGGTCGATATCCTCGCATTGTGGATCAACGTGGACTGCCTGAGCAGATTGGGATCATCCGGTGATTCCTCCAGCCGTTTTGTAATGGCTTCGCGTATCTTGTCCTTCATCTGCGCCGCAGCGGCATTCGTAAAGGTAACCACCAGAAGAGTGTCTATGTCAACGGGTTTCTCCGGATCTGTGATCAGACCTATGATACGCTCCACGAGCACGGCTGTCTTACCGCTGCCGGCGGCCGCGGATACTATCAGACTGCAGTCTCTGGCTTCTATTATTTTTTTCTGATCTTCGGTAAACTCAATTCCCATCTCAGTCCTTATTGCCGGATACAGCCTTTCTCATGATATCCGGGATCGTAGCCGGATCATCGCTGTACTCCGACTTCTCATATCCCGGTATACGTGAGGCTATATGGCACACCGATGCGTAATCACACCATTTGCACGGAGCATCCGAACCTTTCATGTATGAAGGATGGACATCTATGCACCCGTCCATGATCCCGGATGTCAGCTCGTCCATCTTTTTCTCGGCATATCCGAGCATCAGTTTCAGTTCTTCCGTCGAGTATGCCTTTGAATACCTGTCAGGTGTATTGTTCTTCGTATAGGTCAACGGAATGACATCGGATCTGATGCCGGCATCCAGCGATCCGTCCATCAGTTTCGCTATATCGGGGTCACTGTTTACCACACCCTTCATCCGGAGGTCGCGGCGGACCAGATTGCGGGCTTCCTCGTCCGATATGCTCTCATCCGCATCCACCACGGGGTCATCCATATGATAATAGAGCATGCCGGCAGGTATGGTATCGGTCGTTATTTTAAGTGCAATATCCATATATACGGTCAGCTGCAGCATCAGTCCGTGATACAGGGCAGCTATATTGAAATCCTTGTTTCCGGACTTATAGTCCACTATGCGCAGGTACTTATCCTGTTCCGTCTCACATATATCCACACGGTCTATCTTGCCGATCAGCCGGTAGGACCTTTCCGTGCCGTCCTCCGTCTTATAAGTTCTCTTCTCATTGAAGCCGTGCTCAAAGAATGTCGGAATGAACTTTCCGGCCCCTACCTGGTATCTGATGGTATCCACGCTTCTCTTTACGATCCTGCGGAGTCTGTTGCTCATAGCTATATTGCGGTTGTTGGATATCAATATGGTGTCTCCGTAGGTGTCGATGAGTCTGTCCATGATCTCATCCACCCAGGCGTCCGCATCCGCATCGCTTAAGCCCTCCCAGCCGGAGGCTTCATTGCGGGCTCTCTTCGAAAACTCCTCGAGAGCACGGTGATAAACGTCACCCATATTGTTGTTTTCAAAAGAATACTCCGATCGCTCCCTCAGCTTCAGGCCATAACTCAGGAAATGCGCATAAGCACATCCGGCAAATCTCTCCAGTCTGCTCACCGAAGTCTGCATCACCGAACCGTACAGTTCCTCTGCGAGTGAAGCAGACAGCGGAGTATGGGTATAGTGAAGGGTACTCATGCGCCGGATACCCTCAAGAATATCCGCATCACCGCCTGACTCCATCACCCGGCACAATACCGCCAGCCGGTCTCTCTCCGCCCCGTTCAGTCTTCCTCCGGAATATTCTCTCATCATATCCGCGCATACCTCTGCCACAGACAGCCTGTCTGCCGGTGCGGTAACTCCGTCAACCGTATGTGTTTCCGTGGATCTGAAATGGGAAACCTCGGGAAATAGTTTACATAATGTGTGGATCAGATATGAAGCCTGGATCGGCGAGCCTTTTTCGTCCGAAGTTCTGTAAGACACGATAAGACCGTCCGTGGGCTTGGTCATGTTCATATAGAGATACAGTCTCTGCGTAAATATCTGCTCGCGCGGTGTAGGTGCGAGTTCTATGTCTTCCAATCCCTTTAAGTACTCCCGGTCCGGATCGGAAATGATCCCTCCGGTAGACATCCTGCCGGGGATATTCTCATCATTTGCCCCTAACAGAAAAAGTACTTTGACGGATTCGAGTCTGGTACGGATGATATCACCCACCATGATCTGATCGCTCTCACCGGGAATGCTGCCGAGTCTGATCTCCCCGAGGCCCGCCTCAAGTATGTGTCTGAACTCATCTTCATCCACGCAGCTGTCCCCGGTCAGGCTGACTATCTGATCAAGCAGCTCACATACACGGTCAAATACCTGTTCATACTGCATGGCCGATGTGCGGTCACCGTCTTCGGTGAACCGGGCCGCCATATTCATAAGTCTTTCATACATGCCGCCCGACGACATAAACTCATACAGCCTTTCGGAATATGACCGGATGGTCTTTTCCGTGTTATGTAAACTTGCGAAGTGGTCTCTTACCTTCTCCCGGATGGAATTGATCCTCTGATACTTCACGATGCGTCTGGCCGAAGCCGCCTCCGTATCATTCCCGGGATCCGGCTCTCCGCAGGTCCAGACACGGTCAAATGCACGTCTGCCACGGATTCCGCGTGCCATCAGAAAGTTCTCGAGTTCATCCGTCTCTTCCATGCTCAGAGGACCGAAACCGGTGCGCATATGACGTATGATACTCTCACATGCATAATCGGACCTGAGCACCTCATATGCCGAAAGGATCGCTTCTATAAACGGTGAGAGCAGCACCGAACGGCTGTAATCCATATACACGGGTATACCGAGAGATGCGGCTGTCCTCGAAATGCCGTCTGCATAGGATGCCATATCCCCAACCACTATGGCTATATCTCTGTATCTGTATCCGCGCCCGGATATCAAGGCCGTGATACGCTGGAAGGTATCCGTAACCTCCTCCGCTATGTTCGATGCCCTGTATATACGGACCGATCCCGGTTTCCCGGTATATTGACGAAAGGGATATCTGAACAGATTTCTCTCAAGAGAGATAAGGTCGGCCGGCTTATTTGATGTTATGTCAACCGAAGCGTTCCCTTTTCCGGTCAGGCTCAGGATAACGGGGGGCTCCTCCGGTACACGGGCCTCATCCGCAAGTACCGACAGCCTGTTCACCGACCTCCACGACAGACGGAACATATCTTCAGGTGCCGGCTGCTTATGAGGATCTGCGCCATCCTCGGTGGTAAAAGCAAAAAACACCCGGTCAGCCAGAACCATCAGTTCCTGTATAACTCTCTCCTGGATAGGCGTAAACCCGGTAAATCCGTCAAATGCGAGAACGGATCCCCTGACGAGCGTCGACTTGTGCAGGTTCCTGCGCACTATATCCAGTGTTTCTTCACTCGTTACATAAGCATCAGCCTTATATTCCATGAATGCCCTGTATATGATCTCCAGATCATGAAGCTTATGCTTAAGGGTGGGATGGTCCTGAATACACCCGATCATCCGATCCAGCGAATCAGGATCATGGCCGTATTGCATGAACTCGGATATGGCGGATTTGACCTCATGAATGAAGCCGATACGATCCAGCCTGCCCGACATGACAGTGAGCCGGGGCTTCACTTCCTCAGCTATGCGCCGGATGATCAGGCTCTTGCCGGTATCATCCAGAACAGGCACAGCACCGCCGGTCTCCTCGAGAATACGGTGAGACAGTCTGGAGAAACTCAATATTTCTATATTGGAAAAAGCATGATACGGATGCAGTTCTATCAGGCGTTTCTGCATCTGCATAGTAAACTGATCCGGAACGATCAGCAGATACTTCCGTTCCGGATCAGTTAAGGATTCTTCTATGATCTTATGCTGAATATATGTACTTTTCCCCGAGCCGGACGGCCCGCAGACAAATCTGACAGACATTGCACTCCCGAATAAGCGAGATCAATCGTACAGTACTCTTACTACCTTCACCGGAGTACGATATCCCACGTTGGATACCCTTATGCCGGTTCTGGGGTTGGATGCATGAACTACCCTGCCGCCGCCCAGATATATGGCCACATGATTTATGCGCCTGCCGTTACCGTAGAATACGAGATCTCCGGCCTTGGCTTCGGCCAGTTTGATCGACGTCCCCATGCTGGCCTGAGCACGCGATGAGTGAGGTAATGACACTCCGTAGTTCTTGAATACACTCAACACGAATCCCGAGCAGTCGGCTCCTCTGGTCAGACTCGTTCCGCCCCATACATAAGGATTGCCGACATATTGCAGAGCATAGTTACACAGATCGGCTCTGACATCGGATACACCCTCTCCGTACAACACTTCTGTCATGGTAAGAGCGGTACGCAGATCGCTCGTTACCTCCACATAATCGGATGATACATATACAGTCTCATCATCCAGCAAAACGGCCACCCAGTCACCCTCGGTGCCGACATAATCAAGGATCTCACCCGTAGCCACCTGTGTAACCACAGGAGAATCGGTACTCGGTTCCTCACGGACATTCAGCCCGTCAGCGCCTACTTTGACAACATCCGCAACAAATTCCCGGACTCTCTGTCTTGCCTGGATGCCGGTCAGCAGATACTCGCTTTTGACATACCCATCAACCTCTCCGGAAGTGATGTGAGTCCAGTCGCCTTCGGTCTCAAGCACTTCACAGGCTGCATCTTTGGGAAGCTTCCCTACCAGTTTGCCGTCCTCTCCGGGGATAGCGCGAATATTCAGATTATCGGATACATCGGATATACCCAGATTCGTATATCCCCAGCATGCACCTTCTGCAGCTTCTCTGGCAGCAAGATATTCCTCCGCAGTCTTACGTCCAAAAAGCGCTCCTGCTCCGGCAGACATCTCTGCGTTGTTGAGAACATCCCTGGCTGTCTCCGCAGCAGGCTCTTCTTCAGTTCCGTTTTCGCCGTTTTCATTGTTATGAGCAGCATACACACCGGCCAGAGATTCCGTGCCAACCAGACTGAGAACCTCACGGACCGTGGTCACTGCGGTACCGGAGCCGTCATCATCACCGGACTCTTCCGGAGTTTTGATCGCACTCGATAACAGCCCGGACCCCCATTCAAAACCGGTATGACGCGAACCCGGGTTCGTGGTTTCCTCTGCAGCGTACACATCCGTACAGGATATGCTTAACGCGGTCATAACACATAATACACAAACCAACGGTGCTAATTTATTGAATCTTGATTTAATAATCATATAATCCGATACCTTTTATTCCTTTTCGTTGTGCATAACGACGTTCATGTAGTTGTATGGTATCTCGATACCGGCTTCAGCGAATGCTTTATATACCCGCAGATTGATATCATTCTTCAGATCTCCGAGTCCGGTACTCGGCTCATAATACACCGTAGTAGCGATGACCAGACTGGAGTCCGCATATTCCATAAAATATGCCGGACTGTAATCTATGCCTGCCCCCTCGGGATGAGCGGGTACTGTATACGGACTGTCTATAACGATACTGTATAATATCTCCAGCGCTTTCTCAACATCGCTCCCATAAGCGATATTAAATCTCATGAACAGCGATCTGATACCGTTTCCGTGGCTTAAGTTCGTGACAGCCATCGAATTGATCACGCTGTTGGGGATGATGACATCCGTCGTGCCTATGCCCTGCAGAACCACATGTCGGATCGTGATGTCCTTTACCTGTCCTGCTATTCCGGACTGCAGCTCAATACGGTCACCTATCTCGAACGGCTTGCATATACTGATCATAATGCCGCAGCACAGATCGGATATGACCGGCTGGGCCGCCAGACCTATGATGGCGCCCAGGATAGCGGTTCCCTGAAACAGTACCTTGCCAAAATGATCTGCGGTACTTCCGGTATTGAACACCCAGAATACAGCAACCAGAATGACTGCTATACGCAGTATGTTCTCCACGAAGCGGACCTGTATGCGGTTATGTGCCTTCAGTTTCTTGGAGAAAAACGTCCTGCCAACGCGAAATATCAGACTGACCACAAAAATGGCCCACACAGCGGCCATGGCGAATCTGATGAATCCGCCCAAAATGCCGATGCTTCCAAGCCAGGTATCAAACTTTACCAAATAATCCGTCATAACTCTCCCTGCACAATAATCCTTATGCCATGTGGTGGAAAGCACGTCCACCCTCAATATCAATCTGCATCTGCGCTTTCAGTTCATCCAAAGAGTCAAACCTGCGCTCCGGTCTGACGAACTTAAGCAGCTCCACTTCAATGTACTCTCCGTATATGTCCCTGTCGAAATCATATAGAAAGCTCTCGCAGCACAGGAGCTCATCATTCATGACGGTGGGCTTGACACCGACATTCGTGATGCCATGGAACACGCCATCAGCCGTATATACACGGGAATAATAGACTCCGTTGGGCCCTGTCATTTTATCGGGTGCCGGGATCACGTTTGCGGTAGGCATGCCTATCTCATGACCTATATGCCTGCCGTGGGAAACGAATCCCGATATCCTGTAAGGAAAACCGAGCATTGCCGTCACCTGCTCCATCTCTCCGGCCTCGATCGCATTCCTGATGCGTGTGGAACTGATGGGATCCCCCTTATAGGTGACCTTATCTATGATCTCACACTCATAACCGTACTCTCTGCCCAATCTGATCAGGGTATCGGCATTACCCTCTCCCATATATCCGTAAGTCACGTCACTGCCCGCCACGATGAGGGATGCGCACATGCGCTCCACCAGATACCTCTGTGTAAAATCGCGCGCACGGATGGCGGCTGTCTGATTGTTCATCGGAAACTCAATGAGAACATCCACTCCCATACGGTCAAAGATCAGTCTTTTCTCGGATATGGTCGTGAGTTCCTTAAGTGCCTGTCCGGCAAAAAGACTCTCCGGGGACGGATTAAAGGTAAAAACCACGCTTTTCACATCCTGATCCCGGGCGGAAGCCGCTATAATGCGGTCAAGCAACAGCCTGTGACCCAGATGAACACCGTCAAACTTGCCTATTGCCACGGCTGAAGGACTATCTAATTGAAACTCAGTGATACCTGATATTATCTTCATGGGCACAGAAACATCTTCACCGGGTGATATTTCCCGTCGGCGGGATCATATGCATATATTCCGTAAAAAAATCCATCCGGGCCGACAACCTTGATCCGAGCGGCGTCGGTTTGTTTGATATTATGTAAACTGCCAGCGTCGGTCACGACATCTTTAACATCCAGCAGATTACCGTTAACCGCTCTCTTTGCACCTGCCTCCGTAACCGTTGCAACGGGCAGATCAGAGAAAACATCGGCGATCGGGATCAGTACATTGGATATACGTTCTTCTATCGCCAGCGCTTCTATCTCAGCGAGCTTATGCGATGTGCTTAGATCAAAATCTCCGACGCGGGTCCTCGTCAGGTGTTTCATGCAGGCTCCGCATCCAAGTTTTTCACCGATATCATTGCACAGGGTCCTGATATACGTTCCCTTGGAGCATGTCACCCTCATGGTGATCTCGGGCAGTTCGATGCTTATAACTTCAATATCATAGACAGTGATCCGTCTGGGTTCCCTCTCAACCTCTATGCCGGCGCGAGCCAGCTCATAGAGCTTCCTGCCGTCTTTCTTAAGTGCCGAGTACATCGGAGGTATCTGGTCGATCTCTCCGATAAAGCCCGCGATGCAGGCACGCACATCTTCTTCACTCACATCCACGGCTGTCTCGGAAAGCACCTGTCCGGATGTATCCTGCGTATCGGTCGTAACTCCGAGCAGACATACGGCTTCATATTGCTTGGTGGCATCCGTCAGCATGTCACACACACGAGTGGCTGCCCCCATGCATACGCACAGCACACCCTCCGCATCCGGATCAAGCGTGCCTGTATGACCGATCTTCTTCTGATGTGTGATCCCGCGAAGCTTCGCCACGACATCATGTGACGTAAACCCGGGCTCCTTATATATATTTATGATACCGTTTAACATTTACAGTATATAGAACAATGTGCTGAGGTTGCGTCTTTTATCTTAATTGCTTGGCAATCTCTTTACTGAGATTATTGATTACGTCATGGTATGTGCCGCGCATCGTCACCCCGGCTGCGCGGTCGTGTCCGCCGCCGCCGAATACCGTCGTTACTTTTGCCGCATCTACCGCTTCCGAAGTCCTCAGACTGACCTTATACTCCTGTACACCCAGCTCATACATGAATATCGCGCAGTCGATACCGCGTATATTCCTCATGGCATTGACTATGCCTTCCAGATCCCTGCTGTCAGCTCCGTAGAAGTCCATCGTCTTCCTGTCCACCACGCTGACCACACACCTGCCGTCCATGAATATCATGCTCTCAAGAAGTGCGCGTCCCAGTATCTGGCTCTGGATATATGTTTTCTCATAGAAAGTCTTCTGTATTATCTCCGGGAAATCCAGATCATACTTCATCAGATCGGCGACCGTCTGAAGTGTCTCCGGTCTGACATTGGAGTACTGCAATACCCCCGTATCATGAATGATGCCTATATATATGGGCAGAGCTATATCATGATCCAGATGATCGTGATCGAGTACCTCATAGACCAGTTCGGCAGCCGATCCCGACTCGGGATATACATAGTTCACGTCTCCCCCGCCGGGTACGTTGGTTATATGATGGTCTATGTTTATTGTCCTGGCCGCGGACTTGTACAGCTCGTGTCCGAAGCTCATTCTGGCGGGTTCACAGTCGGCACAAATAAAAATATCGTATGTTATGTCCATTTTTGCCTCATGCAGAATACCGTCGACTCCGGAAATACAGTCAAATACATCCGAAATCTCATCCAGATATACATCTACCTCAGCCTCCGGCATACGTTTGCGCAGATATAGCGCTATAGCCATGCAGGAGCCCACACAGTCGCCGTCGGGGCGGATATGTCCGCTGACCGCTATTTTTTTTGCACCTTCGCACTCTTTATACAGATCCATCCTGTGACCCTGTAACCTCATCTATCTTATGAGTCATTTCGATGCCATAAGCTATCGAATCGTCCGGAATGAATGTTATCTCCGGTGTATTGCGCAGATTGATGCGTCTCGCCAGCTCACGTCTGGCGAAACCCTCTGCACTTTTCAAACCTTTGATCGTATCATCCAGTGCTTTCTCATCGCCCAGCACACTGATCCACGCTTTCATGGTCTTCAGGTCGGGGGCTACCTCAACTGCGGTTACCGATGTGAACTGAGCGATCCTGGGATCCTTGATCTCCGATCTGATGATGTCGGCAAGTTCCTTATGCACTTCTGCGTTGATACGTGTATTTTTGATACTGTTCTTACGCATTACCTGGGTACCTCTACCATGATATATGCTTCAACCTGATCGAACTCGGCGATGGCATCGAAGTCCTCGAATACCAGACCGCACTCGAATCCGGCCTTAACTTCCTTGGCGTCATCCTTGAATCTCTTGAGGGATGCCAGGTTGCCCTCAAATATCTGCTCACCCTCTCTGGTGATACGAACCATACATCCTCTGGTGATCTCACCGTCAAGCACATATGAACCGGCGATATTGCCCAGCGAAGAAGCTTTGAATATCTGACGGATCTCTGCATGGCCGATGATCTTTTCTTCGTATACGGGCGCAAGCAGACCCTTCATGGCTGCCTCGATATCCTCGATAGCCTGATAGATGACCTTGTAGAGTCTGATATCCACGCCTTCTCTGTCGGCTGTATCCTTGATCTGGGCATCCGCACGTACATTAAAGCCTATGATTATCGCATCGGATGCGCTCGCAAGGGTTACATCGGACTCATTGATAGCACCTACGCCGCCGTGGATACATTTGACCAGTACCTCATCGTTGGAGAGCTTCATCAGGGATGTCTTAAGTGCTTCCACAGAGCCCTGTACATCGGCCTTGATGATGATGTTGAGCTCCTTGAGGTTACCCTCCTGGATCTTGTTGAACAGATCATCGAGACTCATGCGGCTCTTGGTCTCAGCCAGCATTTCTTCCTTATGCTGCGCCTGATAGGTCTCTGCGAAGCTTCTGGCTGTCTTATCGTTCTCGTGAGCTATGAATACCTCACCTGCACTGGGCACATCGGACAGACCCAGAATCTCCACGGGAGTGGAAGGTCCGGCGACCTTAACTCTGCGCCCCTTGTCATCCACCATGGCACGTACTTTACCGTGACATGCACCTGCGGATATGAAGTCTCCGACATGCAGTGTTCCCTTTTGTACGAGCACGGTAGCTACGGGGCCACGTCCCTTATCCAGCTCGGCCTCGATCACGAGACCTCTGGCCTTACGATTGGGATTGGCCTTGAGCTCCAGGATATCAGCGGTCAGCAGTATGGTCTCGAGCAGATCCGAGATACCCTCTCCGGATTTGGCCGATACATTAACGAACTCGGTCGATCCGCCCCAGTCTGCGGGGATCAGCTCGTACTCGGTCAGTTCCTGCTTGACCCTGTCGATGTTCGCATTGGGTTTATCTATCTTGTTGATGGCTACGATGATCTCTATACCGGCTGCCTTTGCATGGTTGATAGCCTCTATGGTCTGAGGCATGACACCGTCGTCAGCTGCCACTACAAGTACGGCAATATCGGTGGAATTCGCGCCGCGCATACGCATGGCCGTAAATGCCTCATGTCCGGGCGTGTCAAGGAAAGTGATGCTTCTGTCGTTGACATTGACCGTATAAGCACCGATAGCCTGTGTGATACCGCCTGCCTCACGGTCAGTAACATTGGTCTTACGTATGGCATCGAGCAGTGATGTCTTACCGTGATCGACGTGACCCATAACGCAGATGACCGGAGGTCTGGCAACCATGTCCTCGGCTGCATCTTCATCTTCTTTCAGAAGTTCTTCGATCACATCGACCTTGACTTCCTTCTCGCAGATGATATCGAACTCTATCGCTATATTCTCGGCTTCCTCGTATGATACCTCCGAATTAACGGTCAGCACCTGTCCCTGCAGGAAAAGCTTCTTGATGATCACGGAAGGCTGCATCTTCATCTTGTCAGCCAGTTCCTTGAGTGTCATGGTCTCGGGCAGAGTGATGACTTTGATCTGCTCCTCAACCGTCTCTTCCTTTTTCTCGGGCTTTACGAATTTACTGGAGCCTTTTCCGTTCTTTCCGAAGTCGTCGTCCTCGTATATATGGTCCTTACGTGACCGCTGGTCTTTTGAACCTGCCCCTTTACCCTTGCGGCCTCCGTCTTTGCCTTGTCCCTGAGGTGCGTTACCTGTTCCGGGAGCTGCACCCGGCTTAAATCTATTGTCCGTCCCCGCATTTGGTTTGCTGCCTCTGTCGCTATTACCGCTGTTCCTGTCAGCACGACTGCGAGGAGCTTCAGTTTTTGTGCCTTCTTTAAGAGTTGCTGTAACGACCGTACTTGTCGGACGATCGGTTTTTTTATAGGTTGTTTCATTGTTGCTGCTGACCTCCGTAGCTACAGCCCTGGAAGCCTTCCTCTCAGCTTCCTTGCGTTCCTGCATCTGACGCTGCCTTACTTCATAGGGCTCGTCATTGACCTGGCTCGGACGTACACTCGACCTGATCAGGGTATGATGGCCGTCGTCTCTGCCCTGAGGACGTCCTCCGGGACGCTGCTGTCCGTTTCCGCGGTTAGCAGGGCCGCCCATTCGGGAATTATTGGCATTGCTTACAATGATTATCTTGCTTTTTTTCTTCTTGGGTGCCTCGCTGTCTGCGGAGGCCGGTTTTTTGACCGGTGCTGCACTGCCTTCGGCAGGCGCGGGCTTGGCCGAGGGTGCTTTGGCTTTCACTGAAGCAGGTGCTTTGGCTGCTTCTGTCGCAGGAGCTTCTTCCTTCTTGGCAGGTGCGGCCTTCTTCGGAGCTGCCTTGGATTCAGCCTTGGGCGCACTTTCTCCGCCCAAAGCTGCCGTTACTTTGGCCGCGGTCTCTTCATCTATCGAACTGGCCGCTGTCTTGCCCTCTATTCCGTTATCTTTCATCCAGCTGATGATATCCTTACTTCCTTTGCCCAGCTGTTTAGCCAACTCATGTACTCTCATATGCTCTCCTCCTCCTTTATACGGGACGTGTCGCTTGGATGACCGCGTCCGCCAACCCTTCATCTGTAACTGCCAGATTGGACCGGTAGTCCTTACCTATGGCTCTACCCAGTGCCTCCCTGGTGGAGTAGGTTATGATGGGTATATCTCTGTATCTGCACATATCAGTAAAGTGTTTTCTGGTATTGCCGGACGCATCCTCCGCGATCACGACCAAATGTGCCTGTAAGCTCTTCACAGCCGATTCGGTGGATGTTTCGCCTGACACTATCTTTCCGGCTTTCATTGCGATACCGAGTAGTGACAACACTCTGTCAGGTCTGCTCATGTACCATTCCTTTCAAACTGTCATATATATCATCGGATGCGTGACACCTAAGCGCCCTGTCCAGACTGTGCTTTTTACGCGCCAGTTCAATGCAGGCTTCGTTCGGACAGATATAAGCACCTCGGCCTTCACATCTTTTTTTGACATCTATTATGACCTCTCCCTCGGGAGTACGTACCAGCCGGATCAGATCACTCTTTCTCGTGCTCGTACGACAGGCCACACACAGTCTTGCGGGTTCTCTCATTATTCCTCGCCGTCAGCATCATCGGGATCCGCCGCATCCGCTTCCTCAGCATCCGCAACGGCTTCGTCGACATACTCTTCGTCGTACTCGCCGTCCTCAGCGTATTCCCCTTCATACTCCTCATCATATTCTTCTTCATCATCATCGAACATGTAGTCTTCGTATCTGAAGCCGGGAGCATCCTTAGCCTGTGTCTCGTCCTTGATATCGATCTTGTAATTGGTCAGCTTGGCTGCCAGACGTGCATTCTGTCCTTTAAGTCCGATAGCCAGGCTCAGCTGATCATCGGGCACAACAACCTTGGCTATATTGGTCTCGGGATCGGCGAATACTGCCACGATCCTGGCGGGACTGAGCGCATTCTCTATCATGCGGCCGGGATTCTCATCCCAGTTAACGATATCTACCTTCTCACCTCTGAGCTCGTCTACCACTGAATTGACTCTGGAGCTGTTCACACCTACGCAGGCACCGACTGCATCCACGTCGGGATTATTGCTCCATACGGCGATCTTGCTGCGGCTGCCGGGCTCCCTGACGATAGCCTTGATCTCCACGGTACCGTCCTGGATCTCTGCCACCTCCGACTCAAAGAGGCACTTGACCAGATCCTTATGTGTACGGCTCACCAGGATCCTGGCGGAACCCTTCTCTGTCTTCTTGACTTCGAGAACATATACTTTAACTCTGTCGTTCGGTCTTAAGTTCTCGCTCTTGACCTGCTCATTCTCATTAAGGATGGCATCTGTCTTGCCGAGATTGATGGTCAGATTCTCACCGACACGTCTCTGTACGATACCGCTGACCACGCTCCTCTGCTTGCCGACATACTGGCTGTAGATCGCGTCTCTTTCTTTCTCACGGATCATCTGGAGTATGTAGCTCTTTGCATTCTGTGCCGCGATACGTCCGAACTCCTTGGATTGTACCTCTATATCCACGATGTCACCGACCTTGACCTTGGGATTGTCCTCCTTCGCCTCAGCTTTGCTTATCTGAGTAGCAGGGTCGGAAACCTCCATAACCACTTCCTTCTGGAGATATACATGATACTCGCAGGTCTCCCTGTCCATCTCCACCTTGAAGTTATCAGACTTGCCGAAATGATTGGCGCATGCCTTAAGAAGCGATCCTTCGATGGCGTCAAAAAGGACGTCGCGGCTGATCTCCTTCTCCTTCTCCAACATGTCCAACGCAAGCTTAAGCTCGGCTGCGGTATTATCAGTGCTCATTTTTATCCTCCTTAGAATTAAGTTAATCTGATCTGTTTATCTAGAAATCAAACGCAAGTCTGATCTGAGATATGGATTTCCGTTCAAAACTCCTGCTCTCACCGTCTATGCTCACGGTTATATGATCTGTATCGTATCCTTCGAGCACTCCGGAGAGTTCCTTGACCTTAAACCCGTCCGGCGGCTTATAGAAGCGTATGTCCACCTCATCTCCTATGCTTCTGTCCAGATGTCTGTCCTTGGTGAGCTTGCGCCCCAGTCCCGGGCTCGATACCTCCAGGATATATGCATCCGGAATGAAGTCAGCGGCATCGAGGGCATCCGAGAGAGCACGGCTCACATTCTCGCAGTCTCCGATGTTTACACCATCCTCTTTATCTATATACGCCCTCAGGTAGTAATCCGCGCCTTCCCTGACGTACTCGATATCGTAGATCTCTACCCCGTATTCCGCTGTTATCGGGCGGAGCAGCTCTTCTGTTTTCTGTTCGTAGTCAGTATGTTTTGACATGCTTATTTCCTTAGCTTGCTTCCTTAGCTTGTTTCCTTAGCTTGCTTCCTTATCGAAAACGGCCGGGGCTTCCCGGGAAATAATTAAGTGGGCTCGTAAAAGCCCACTTAAAACGATAACTCTATAGTAGCCCGTAGCGGAATCGAACCGCTGTTTCCGCCGTGAGAGGGCGGCGTCTTAACCGCTTGACCAACGAGCCACAGATACGTGCCTGCATCCGTTTCAGAACACGAACGCTTAACTATAATATCAAGTCCGGCCATAAAATGCAAGTCTTTTTTTGAAGTACGCGAGTTTTCGGCGACATGGCCGCGGTTCGCGTACCGATGGCTCCGCTTGTACGTGAATATCGGCGATTATGACTACAGTTCGCGTACCGATTGGCTCCGCTTGTACGTGAATATCGGCGATTTTGGCTACGGTTCGCGTACCAATTGGCGCTGCTTGTACGTGAATATCGGCGATTTTGGCTACGGTTCGCGTACCAATTGGCGCCGCTTGTACGTGAATATCAGCGATTATGGCTACGGTTCGCGTACCGATTAGCGCCGCTTGTACGTGAATATCGGCGATTATGGCTACAGTTCGCGTACCGGTGGCGCCGCTTGTACGTGAATATCAGCGATTATGGCTACAGTTCGCGTACCGATTAGCGCCGCTTGTACGTGAATATCGGCGATCATGGCCTCAGTCGCGGTATGAGACCTGCGGCTCGCGAAACAACGTTCCACCGCAGAACCAACGCTACACCGCGGTTTTGATTCTTATTCTTATTCTTAATCTGATTCTAATTCTGCAGATAAAGGCTGACGGTCAGCTTGCCGTGATCTGCCTGTGCAGCGATCATCAAAGGTGTACTGTATGTGTTGACGAATTTCAGATCCACACTCTGGCCGGAAATCGTTGCATCCCAGCCCTCGGGCAGATAGTCTACAGGCAGCGAGTGCGGATGTCTCTCGGTTGCCGCCAGGCCAACAGTCTTCATACATGCATAAAGTGTGGATGATACCTGACAGATTCCTCCGCCGAGGCCTTTGACTTTTTCCTTATTAACAAATACGGTTGCTTCCTGATATCCGTTCTCTACGGTTCTGGCCGGTATGGTATTTGTAAAAGAGAATTCCGCGCCGGGTGCGACTTTCACACCGTTGATACCGGCTGCGGCGATACCTACGTTCACAGCTCTCGGCACACCGTCCATATACTTGGTAGTATAGGATCCGAGGCGGGTATATTCACTTCCGCTGCCGGAAGCAGCGCTGGCAGAACCGTTTGAAGCGGTCTGAGCCACGGGAGAAGCATCCCTGCCCTCTGCGATGCCATGGTTTACATAATGTCTAACATATTTGATCCAGTTATCGCCGAATGCTGCATCCAGATCAGCGTATCTCGCACGGTATGCACGAGGATCAAATGTCGCGCTCGCACTTCTGCCTTCGTTCAGGCCGGATTCCATATAGTGCTTAAGCAATGCCTCCGTGCTGTCTCCTCTTGCGATGACCACGTCGGGATTGTGCGACGCATAATAGGTCGCATCAAAAACCTGCTTTACAGCCTGTTCATCAGATACTTCAGAAGCATACGCATCAACGGACATGCTGTGAAAAACAACAAAAGATGCGAAAAGTCCAAGTATAAACAGGATACCTTTTTTTATAACAAGTGTTACATCCAGACCCATTTCCACGTTGTGATCTCCTAATCTTCTAATCTCCCGATCTCCCGATCTTCTAATCTTCTGATCTTCTGATCTCATGGTCTTCTGATCTCATGGTCTTCCATATTATCCGAATATATTATTTCTCAATAAAGTCCTTCAGCCGGACAATATAATAGTCTTCGGGTTTACGCACCGTGCCGTCTTCCTCGGGCTCAAAGAAGTATCTGTCCGTAAACGTCTCGGATGCATCATATTCGTAATCCTCATCCTCAACATTCGGATCGGTATAGTCGTTGACGCCGTGTTTCTCAAGTGCCAGACACAGCCCCTCATATTCGGCGGGAACTCTGACCTCGATCTTGACCGTATTTACGGCTACGGCTTCGGCCCATGTTACTGTGGTGAGCGGGCTGTACGAGATAGCCCAGTTTTCATCCACACGGTTCTCGTTTTTCTCATCATTGCTCCACATGGACTCGGTCGTACCCGTAATATGATACTCCATATCGTTCCATTCCACAGTCGAATCGTATATCAATCCCTCTTCGCCGTACAGATCCTGCACGCTGAATATCAGACCGGTATACTCATCACACAGCATCATCTCTTCCGCCACCTGATTGTAATACCAGGCATTCTTGGATTCCGCGGATCCTGCAGTTATCCCGAATTTGGTCGGAGCATTGATCTTATATTCGATATCATATGTTACGTATCCCTCCGGATCAGGATCCGAACGCTTGCATTTGGTCAGATTATATGTGGCGTTGCCCTGCTCGATATCGAGGGTGCCGTCGTATTTTCTGTAGCCTTTTTCATCCTGCTGATATACGAAGCATGGAGCCATCATACCCGTGGGGGTAGATACATAGTCGCAGCCCTGTTCTTCCAGATATGTCACTATGACACCGACTATCAGGGTGGCAGACACATCACGATATCCCCAGGTCTCATTGCCTATGGTTGCTATGATCTTGGTGGTACCTTCCTTGACAGCTACGACGTTACCGTCTTCGTCTACGGTACCTATGGATTCGTCCGCACTCGACCAGCTGACCGTGAAATTCATGTCTTCGCTCCGGTGCTCCACGGAGATCTTCGCGGTTTCCTTGGGCAGGATATTGATCAGATAGCTGTCCAGAACGTAAGTGGCAAAAACCTGATCCATGATAACTTCACGGGATTTCTCCAGATTAGCCGAATGGGTGATCGATATGCCTTCTTCGAGAATGTGTATGGCTTCGGTCAGTTCTCCACGGCCTATGGATACTTCTGCAAGTCCCAGATATGCATCCGCACTGTTGTGGAAAATCCGAAGAGCCTGGTCGTACGCCGCCTCGGCTTCATCCCATTGCTCGTTCTCCATATATGTCTTGGCCATGTCGAGCTGAGTGGTCAGCAAAGTGGTACGCATGAATGTCACGGCACCGACAGCTATGGCTACGACAACGAAACCGATAAGAAGGTATTTGATGGCCTTCCTGCGTTTCTTTTTTTTGCGTGCCTTGGCCTTGGTGTCGGTCTTGGTATCGGCCTTGTCGGTCTCGGTCTTGGAATCTTTAGATTTGCGGCCCTTCTTACGGGACTTGCGGCCTTTTTTATCCGCAGTCATCTCGGACTCGGTCTCAGAAAATGCTTCGTCGGATGCTTCCGCGGGAGTTGCTTCAGAAGCTGCTTCACCGGATGTTTCTCCGGACGCTGTTACAGAAGATGCTTCACCGGATGTTTCTCCGGGCGCTGCTTCGGAAGATGTTTCTCCGGGCGTCTCAGTCTCAGGGGGTGCTTCAACGGACGATTTCTCGGGTGTCCCAGCTCCGGTCTCAGAAATCGCCTCACCGGATGCTTCTCCGGACGCTGTTACAGAAGTTGCTTCACCGGATGTTTCTGCGGATGCAGACATGTCAGATGCATATGTCCCCTCTGCAGATGTCTCGGTCAGTGATTCTTCAACTGCTTTATCAGATTGTTTTTTCTTATTTTTTCCAAACATCATAAATATCAGTATAACACATAAAACGGTCGAGGTATACATAATATACCCCAACCGTAAACTTCTGCACAAATATCCGGTTCCAAACCGTCCGGATCAGCCGATAGGGCAAGCCCCAAACCGCCGTTTTTTATGCCTGATAATCCATATACTGCCCTGCGCCCTGAAGCGCCGGTGTGCCGTATCCCATACGCTCATTATAGGCTTCGAGCTTGGTGATCAGTTCTTCCATGCTGTCTGCATATATCAGCTCGTAATCATCATTGTCTTTATATTCGCTGAAGTCATCCTCACTGAGAACGGTTCTGTTCCGTTTCTCGGCTATCTTCTCTCTGAGTTCGTCTTCCTCGGTACGTCTGGCTTCTCTGCGCTCCAGGCGAGCCTTCTCTTCATGCTTTTTATGCGCCTTCTTCTCGGCAGCCTTTGCCTCGGCCTTTTTCTCGGCGCGCTTTTCTGCTATCCTCTCACCGGGGTTCGGTGCATTCTTCAGGCATGCTGCCACGAACGAACCCTTACCGTCATCACTCGTATTCATTCCGACCTTCATGATACCGGGATTCTGAGCAGCCAGCTGACTGAGTCTGCTTCCGCCCGATGCGGCCTGAGATATCATCGTCTCGTACTTTTTGCGATAGTTCTCATCCGTAGCCATGCGCTCAAGTTTCTCCTCATCTATGAGAACTACAAGATGATTGGCATTACCGTAGCTGTTGGCATTGGCCTTCGCTGCCTGCAACGAATTCTTGTCCACAAGTATGAAATCGAGATTACCGTATTTGCTCTTAAGCTGCTTATAATACTCGGCTGCCTTCTCCGACAGTTTGGGTTCGCCCACTACCGAGCCGTATTCATCGCTTTTGGTAACAGCGGGAATCGGGCTCTTCCATCCGGGCTTAACCTTACCTGATGCTGCCGTACCGTTATTTACTGCCTGTCCTGTTCTGGAATAAGCATCCGCCTTGGCATATCTGTCCTCGGAAAAGGACACACTGCCCGCTTCACTGCTCCATCCCGAGCCGGACGTCTTATTATCCTGTTTTGTCTGCTGAGTCTGCTGTGTGCGATCTTCAGGCACACTCTCGGATACCCTGCGGAAAGGGTTAAAAGAAATACTGCTCATGCGATAACCTCCTTGTCATTGAATAGCCGATTCGCACGGCGTGTCCAGTCCTTTGAACACATTATACACTTATACTCTATCTGCTGTATCGGTCATAATCCCCCGATACTTAACCTCTCATACGGATTTTATTGAAAACCTTCCAAAAGTCCCCCGATACCCTGCTCACGATAGATGGATTTGTAATGGGCCACCTCGTCGCCGATGATCTCATCGATCACACGCATCCCCAGAAGCTCAACGGGAGCCTTGTCATCAGTCATGATACGGTCACCGGCTTCATATCGTTCAAGCTGTGAATACACATATTCCATCATGACCGACAGCTCCGGTGCTTTCAGAGCATGTTCGGCCTTCAGCGCCGCATCTGCCGTATCATCGGGCTGTCCGGCTGAAGTCTCTGCATAAGCCTGCAACCTTGCGATCATATCGGGATCATTGGAGGCAAAAAGCTCGCGGTTCGTGGATCCGACAACGTCCACGGTATAAACCTGATCAAAAACACTTGATATCGTATCAGCAAGATAGTCGTTGATACTGCCTTCTGACTGCCCGCGCATATTCATATTAACGACCATCACCCCACCCGGGTTCAGATGATCCCTAACCATAGTGAAGAACTCAACCGATGACATCTGAAAAGGAATCGTGATGTCCTGATATGCATCCACCATGATCACGTCATATGTATCATCGATCGCGTTTAAGTAAGCACGACCGTCATATGTGATGACCGGAATGCTGCCGTCAAGCTCAAAATACTCATGTGCCAGATCGGTGATCTTCTGATCTATCTCCACTCCGGTAATATCCATTTCACCGAAGTAACGGTTACACTGTGTGGCATAAGTTCCTGTACCCATTCCGAGGATCAGCATCTTCATCGGGGCATCCTTGCTCTCATATCCGGCCATGATCGGAGCTGCCATGGCGTAATCATAGTACATTCCAGTCAGCCCGGCTTCCTTCAGGTACACCGACTGCACGCCGAACAGTACATTGGTGGAAAGCACCACACGGTTCCCGCTTTCATACACCTGCAGATAGTTATATATCGACTCATCCTCCACCGTGAGGTCGTCCTGCCAGAAAGCAAAAGACGTGTTATGGCCGAAAACAACGCAAAGTACGAATATAAGACCGGTTATCACCGCTTTGGCGGCGTCCTTTCCGGTACTTCCGGCACTTCCGGCATTTCCGCCTTTTTCATCATCATGCGATCTGCCTCTGCTGATATAGTAAACAAGGGCAAGCACCAGCAGTATCCCGGCAAAGATCAGAAAAGTCACCGAGGTACCTACAGCGGGTATGCTGACAAACGTGGGCACAAACGTGCCTATAATGCTTCCTATCGTGTTAAATGCGCCGAGCCTGCCGACTATGCTCGCATTGTCCTCAAGCGAATCCATCGTATATTTGGCCAGCGAAGGAGTAACCGTACCCAGCAGGAAAAGAGGATACACGAAGATGATCATACAGGCCGCAAACGCAGCTATCACAAGGAAATTGGTGTTAACAGCAAATATAATAACACCAGCAATTCCAATGATAAGATACTTCCCGAGTACCGGGATGGCTGCGATCCACAGTGCAGCTATGACTATACGCCTGTACAGCCTGTCGGGTGAGGGATCCTTATCGGCGCTCCGGCCGCCGTATATGTTTCCTAGAGCCATGGCTATCATGATCGTACCTATGATGATGGTCCAGACTATCTGTGATGACGAGAAATAAGGTGCCAGCAGACGGCTTGCCCCCAGTTCCACGGCCATCACACTCATGCCTGCAAAAAACTCGGTCAGATATAAGAACAGCTTGTTATTCAGAACACCAGATTTCATAAATCCTCCGAACATTATGTTCTACACAATATACACCCCTCCGTTTATAAATCCGGAGGGGTGCAGTAAACTAAATCATCTGTATCCGTACATAAGGTATCAAACCTTGAATCTGGCTACGTTAGCCTTCAGCTGAGCTGCGATCTCTCCCAGAGCGGTAGCTTCGGTAACAACGCTCTCCATGTTCATGTTGAGCTGTGCTATGGAAGCACTGGTTTCCTGCGTAGATGCTGCATTCTCTTCAGAGATACTGGACAGAGACTCTACAGAGTTGACGATCTGCTCTTTACCCTGTGACATCGTATCAACAAGCTCTGCGATCTGCTCGTTGCCCTGTCTCATCTCATCAAGCTTAGCCAGCATATCATCGAACTGAGCGGACATCTGCTCGAGGGCCTCGGACTCGGATGTGGTAGCTTCCTTGATGCTGGCTGTGAGGTTCTTGTTCTCCTCGGAATACTGTGTGATCACATTAAGCATGTTAGTGATCTCACCAGCCATCTGATTTGACTCCTCTGCCAGACTCTTGATATTATCGGCAACCACTGCGAAGCCCATGCCTGCCTCACCTGCTCTGGCTGCCTCGATAGAAGCATTGAGTGCGAGCAGATTGGTCTGGCTTGCGATGGCGATGATGCCCTCAGCAGCCTTACTGATCTCTTCAACGACATCAGCGGTCTTGTTAACGGAATCAGCCACCTGGCCTGCCTTTGCATCGGTAGCTTCATCGGCTTTCTTGATCTCACCGAGATGGTTCTGAATCTTAACAGACTCTTCATAGAGTTCCTTAACCATGTTCAGATTGTTATCGGCTACTTCCTGTACGTTATCGATGCTGTCTCCCAGGTTCACGGTGATACCGGATGTAGTCTGTACATCCTCAGCCATAACCATGGCACCCTGAGCCAGATCGTTACTAGCTGCGGAGATGTTATTAGTGGTCTCCTGAGAATCCCCGATGCTGGTCTTGGTGTTGGAAGCTTTAATATCCACATCATCGGCACATCTGGTAACCTCTGTCAATGCCTCCTGGAGCTGTATGCGCATGCCCTCGATGTTCTGCTCAACCTGGTTAAACTCAGTAAACTTACTGGATGCAACAACCTCCTGAGCGAAATCGCCTCCTGCAACTACCTGGATAGATTTCTGCATATCCTGGATGCTCAGACGCATATTGCGGATAACCATAACATATACAACAACTACGAATGCAATGATGATCGCAAATACAATGATACATTTGATGATATCTGCCTGCATCTGGGCCATGCTTGTATCTTTTTCTTCAACGGCCCACTTCTCAACCAGATCACTCATATCGGAAAGTGTTCCTCTGGTCTCCTCAAAATCATTGATGAACCCGGTCCAGTCGCCTTCACAGATCTCGAGTTTGTAAGAACCATGCCATGAATTGATCTCAGCCAGGAAAAGCTTGCCATACTGCTCAAAAGTAGTGGTCTCACCATCAAGTGTGGTTTTTGAATACAGATCAGGGTTAGTGCTGGCTATAGTCATGGCCTCATTGACCCTGTCTATAACCTGCTGGTAATTGGACTCATAATCGTCCATCTTAATTGGAAGCATTGCAGCTGCTTCCTCTTCTGGAATCTCACCGGGTACGCTCTTTATGTCATAATACTGGGTCGCTCCCATCATGGACTGATAGAAGTCTCTGTCTGCGTTGATGAGGTTCTGGCTGACTTCATATAATGTCTCAAAGTATAGTTGTTCATCAGCCTTGGCGTTTTGGCTGAGCTTATTGGCGAAGAATATGATACTGGCCACTACGAGAACCAGCATTACAACGCCCAAAGCCGCCACCGTGAATCTGACACTGACAGTCTTTTTCTTCATAAATTCCTTACCTCGTTTTAAACTTCCTGAGACATAAAGTTTATAGAACATTTTAATTATACAGTTTAGTTAGAAGCGTCACAAGGAAAATATAAAAAAAACCGCCACACCCGAAAGTGTGACGGCTGATAAACCTGCTTATGCGCTCTGTAAATTCTTCTTGGCGAGCTCAGCGAGAGAAGCAAATCCCTCTGCATCGTTAACTGCCATCTCGGCGAGCATCTTGCGGTTCATATCCACTCCTGCATTCTTCAGGCCGAACATGAACTTGCTGTAAGAAATGCCGTTCAGTCTGGCTGCAGCATTGATACGTGCGATCCAGAGCTGTCTGAACTGACGCTTACGCTCCTTACGTCCGGCATATGAAGAGTTCAGAGCTCTCATAACCGACTGCTTAGCTATTCTGTACTGTTTTGAACGAGCTCCTCTGTAGCCCTTGGCGAGCTTGAGAACTCTGTTGTGCTTCTTCTTGGCGTTCATTCCGCCTTTGATTCTTGCCATAATTAAACCTCCTACTGTCCTGTCACAAACTCACCAAATCAAATGTAAGGCAGGATCTTCTTCATATTCTTAACATTGGTTTCATCTGCCAGAGCAGGGTGACGAAGCTGTCTCTTGTTCTTGGTAGTCTTCTTGGTCAGAATATGACGTCTGTAGGCCTTGTTTCTCTTGAGCTTGCCTGTGCCTGTCGGCTTAAAACGCTTTGCAGCAGCTCTGCTTGTTTTCATCTTGGGCATTTCTTTTTCCTCCTAAATAAGCATCACTTTTTCTTTTCTGCCAGGAACATTGTCAGGCAACGTCCCTCGACCTTGGGCTCCTTGTCGATAACGGAAATGTCCGACAGGGCCTCGGCGAAATCGTCGAGTATGTGCTTGGACTGAGCCATGTGTGCCATCTCGCGGCCGCGGAATCTCAGTGTTACTTTCACTCTGTTGCCCTTCTCGAGGAACTTACGGGCATTCTGAGTCTTGGTGTTCAAGTCATTCGTGTCGATATTGGGAGACATGCGGATCTCTTTGATCTCTACAACCTTCTGTTTCTTCTTGGCTTCCTTCTCCTTACGGGTCTGCTCGTATTTGAACTTGCCGTAATCGACGATCCTGCATACCGGTGGCTTGGCATTGGGGGCTATCTTTACCAGATCGACTCCCGCTTCATCTGCCAGGTGCATCGCAGATGCGATATCCATAATACCGAGCTGTTCACCGTCTACACCGATAACACGTACTTCTTTGTCCCTGATCTGTCCGTTGATGAACAGGTCACTGTTATTGTTGTTGCTAATGGCTGTATCCCTCCATAAAAAGAAAAAAGTGAATGGCACAAATATCCACTCACATCACAAGTACAACCGGCAAAAGCCTCTGTAGTAATATGTTGACGCCGTGCGATGTAATAACCGACGGGTGAGAGCGGATACTCTGCTTTGTTCAAACACGCTTATCGCGTACCAATGTACCTTAACATGCCGTGATATGCGTGTCAAGTACTTTTATATGAAACGTCTGACGACGGATCAAACTAGCTGTTCACGTGAATGCTGGCCACGCTGGCCTCAAAGAGCTCCATGCGGTCATAATCATGTGTCATGGTGTAAGTCAGTGTATAAGTCTTGGAACCGTTGATGATGATCATCAGGCTGGTCACATGATTACCCTCGATGTCATACTCTGTCATAAGTCTGATGGCGGGTACACCGTCTATCCTGATATGCTGATACTCGGTGATGGTCACATCTATCGGTGAACCGTATCTGGAGGCAAAGCCCTGCTCGACCAATTCCTCGAAGTATCCCTCATCCATCATCTGAAGAGTATAGTCTGCATCAAGTTCATTATATACAAGATTGCTTGCATCTATGGGATAGCGCTTGGTAACATACAGTCCGGGAACATCAGGCGAAGCCTCAAATCCCTCCGGAACCTCAAATGTGATACCGCGCGTAACGAGATCTCCGTCGGCAAGCGAAGTATCCAGACCGGCTTCGGTAAGAGCTTCGGATGAGAGACTCTGGATCTCCTCATCGCTCATATTGGACAGATAGTCTTTGGATGCTCCGAGAAGCTCAACATTTCTGACAGGAGAATCCACATCTGCGGTCTCTTCCGACCCGGTATCCGATGCGCTCTCAATATCCTCAAGCTCGGCTGCTTCCGCGAGAATATATGATCCGTCGGCTTTCATCTCCTCAACGACACGGGCAGCGTCACCGCTCTCATCGTCATTGAACGCAAACGCGCTTAATACAAGCGTCGAGGCAGCGATCAAACCAACCGAAGCGCCTATTATCACTTTCTTAAAGTCAAACTTTATCTTACGCATGGGATCACCTTTCGAAACCAACCTTGTATATGTTAGCATAATATCTTTCCAAAAGACAACTGTCTTGTAACAATTCTGTAAAAAAATCGCAAGATTCCCATTCGGCAATGATCTCATCACGGGCCTGACCGCTGCCGAAGAACAGAAACTCGCTCTGGCCGCGCTCCGAAAGCACGGTTTTCAGCTGTTCCGCCTCCCCGATCATAACGATGGGTGACCGTCCGCAGATATCAGCTATCAGTGTCTCATCCGTATATCCCCACAGAACCGAATCATTGTCCAGATAATGCCACAGTATCGCCTGAACCTGATTGAAATTACATACTAAAAGAGCATCGGGATATTCGGTAGCGATCTGTTCAAACACATCAACGCAGTGTTTCATCCCTTCAGCCTTCTTCATCTCCTCCCAGCGGAAGAGGTTGAAGCTCCTGACACCGGCACATATATATGTAACGAGGAGCAGGCATGTAATGACCGTTGTCGCGATCCGCGGAAAATGACCGGCGGACACGTGATCACCATCCGGTAGTCCCGGGTTCTGCCGGCCGTCGTCAAGCATGCGCTCCACCATATCCGCCAGCATCACTCCGGCTCCGGTCCAGAATATGAACATTGCCGGATACATGTATCTGTACACAAATACCGGCCTGATCAGCAATGATGCCGCAAAGCCCGATAAAACGAGCAGAGCGGGTGCTGCGGAAGTAAGTATAACAAACGTTATCTTCATCTTCGTTCCACGGTCGGCTCCACACAAATGCCGGATATACTCCATGAATATCCACAGATAACCCAGTATCATAGCGATCGCAGCCACCGTGCTCAGCAGCCCGTTCTCGTATGACGGCTCAAATATGTATTTCACGCTTCCCGCCAGAGTCCTGATCGTAACAGGCTGTATCCAGTAATTCCCGGCCACCCGCCCGATCTGTCCCAGAAGGACTCGTATCCAGGGGATATAAGCCACTACTGCGATCACGATACAGACTATAGCGCATATGACGTATTTGGGGGAGTCGCTACGGCATGAAATACAAAGGATCGCGCAGGTCCCCAGAGCTATGATCCCGGCCCCTATCAACCCATAATAATGCAGATACATCGCTGCCACACCGTATAAGAGCATGAAGACGGCGTGTTTGGTTATATGAGTGCCGACATACTCCGCCGCATGTATATACATTGCCAGCAGACAGAAAGCGCACCATGAGTACATCCTCGCTTCCACCATATATTCGCTCATGTGGGGCATGGTCTCTATAAGCAGAAAAGCAAAGCCGCACGCCGTCAGACCGTATTTCTTCCGTATAAAAGTAAGAAGATACAACGCCGTACCCATATATGGGATAAGTGAAGTGATCTTGGCAGCGGCAACCGCCGAAGACGCTGATGTCAACGAAACCGCCGTCGCTGAAGACGCTGAAGCAACATGCGCACCGAGCAGAGGATTAAGCGTTATGTAAACCGCTTTCACCAGGATATAATACAGCGGCGGATGCACATCGCGCGCCGCCAACTCTATCATCTCTCCAAGAGGCTTAACCGCCAGTTCCACTGTAAACAGCTCATCGAACCATATATCCGCAGACATGACGAAGCAGGCGGTCCGTATGAGGACCCCTGCTCCGATCAATATACATATGATTCCGATCAGATCGGATATTTTAGATCCAGACTGTTTCTGCATCGGTACAAACGGATCACAGCGAGAACAGAGTCTTTAAGATACCTCTGCCCAATGTGGCTCCCACGTTTCCTCCGATCTTCTTGCCGAACTTGCCGCCTACCGCACTGCCCAGGGCATTACCGATCTCACGGCCTACCGTACCGCCTGCACTGCCTGCGGTGCTCGAAACGACGTTCTTAACCTTTTTCTTCTTTGCTGCGGCTTCCTTCTCGGCAGCTTTCTGTGCTGCCAGAGCTTCTTTCTCAGCCTGAGCGGCTTCTTTCTCTGCCTGCTTGGCTGCAGCTGCGGCTTCCTTCTCTGCCTGTCTGGCAGCGGCTGCGGCTTCCTTCTCGGCGTTCTTTGCTTCCTCGGCAGCCTTCTTCTCAGCTTCCTTTGCCTCTATCTCAGCCTGCTTCTTTGCATCTGCCTCGGCACGGAGTCTGTCGGCTTCAGCCTGAGCCTCCATATTTCTCCTGGTCAGGAACTCATACGCGGAATCCCTGTCGAAGAAATCATTGTATCTCTTATAGAGAGAACCGCTCTCGATCACCTGCTTTCTCGCAGAATCATCTATGGCTCCGGTCGATGACTGAGGAGGCAGGATGGATGTCTTCTGAACTATGGTAGGTACACCGTCAGCCTCGAGTGTGGATACGAGCGCCTCACCTATACCGAGATTGATCAGTGTATCATAGGTATCGAATCCGGGATTTGCACGGAATGACTCGGCAGCCTGCTTCACAGCCCTGGTCTCGGCGGGGGTATAAGCATGCAGGGCATGCTGAACCTTGTTGCCCAGCTGGGCGAGAATGGAATCGGGAACATCCTTGGGTGACTGGGTTACGAAGAATATGCCCACTCCCTTGGACCTGATCAGCTTCACGATCTGCTCGATCTTCTCAAGCAGGGCTTTGGAAGCACTGTCGAAAAGCAAATGAGCCTCGTCGAAGAAGAATACCATCCTCGGCTTCTCCAGATCGCCCACTTCGGGAAGCGACTCGAACAACTCCGATATCATCCAGAGCAGGAATGTCGAATACATCGCAGGTTTATTCACCAGCTCTCTGGCATCCAGGATCTGGATCATACCCTTGCCGTCAAAGTTGGTCGTAAGCCAGTCACTGATATCCAGCGCGGGCTCGCCGAAAAACTTCTCTCCGCCCTGGCTCTCCAGAGCAACTACGGCCCTGACGATGACAGCCAGGCTCTGCTTGGACATATTACCGTAATCCATGGCGAAATCAGCCGCATTTTCCTCTACGTATGCGAGCATAGCCTTTAAGTCCTTGGTATCTATCAGGAGCAGATTATTATCATCGGCGATCTTATATACAACTGTCAGGACAGCAGCCTGAGTATCGGTCAGGCCCAGTATTCTGGACATGAGCAGCGGCCCCATCTCCGATACGGTGGTACGGAGCGGCATGCCTCCTTTACCGTATACATCCCAGAAGTTCACGGGATAGCCCTTAAAGGAGAATCCCTGCTCTTCGAGGGCAAATGCATCCTTCTTGGCCTTGACGAATTCCTTATCCTCACCGGGTTCACACATACCTGCCAGATCACCCTTCACATCCGCCATGAAAACAGGAACACCCGCATCGGACAGACTCTCGGCGATAACCTTCAGGCTGACAGTTTTACCGGTACCGGTAGCACCTGCGATAAGGCCGTGGCGGTTAGCCATTTTCAGGTCAAACTCAACTCTCTCACCATCTGCCATTCCCAGAAAAACCTTGTTGTCTCTGATCATTTTCTCTACCTCTCTTTGTTTTATTGGTCATCAGGATCACTTCGGAAGTTTTGATAACATAAGCTATTCTTCACGCATCCTGTATTCCTTATCATCATCTATCATAGCAAGCATGATATCTGCAAATACGGGATCAAACTGCGTCCCCCGGCATCTCTCGATCTCGGCGCGTACCGCATCCTGTGGCAGTATGTCACGATAACTCCTGCGGCTGCTCATCGCATCATACGCATCGGCTACTGCTATTATACGCGCTGCCTCGGGTATGGCGCCACCCTCCAGGCCATCCGGATAGCCTCCTCCGTCATATCGCTCATGGTGCCATCTCGCACCTGTACACAGCCCCGGCATCTCTATTATCTTCTTGAGGATCTGATCGCCCAGTACGGGATGCTTCTTGATCTGTTCGTACTCATCATCGGTCAGCTTGCCCTTCTTATTGATAACACTGTCGGGGATGCCGATCTTGCCTACATCGTGGAGCAGCCCCATCATATATATTTTGTTCTGTGAATCGGGATCATATCCGTATCTGGCGGATATTTCCTTGGAATACTCCGCCACGCGCCCAGAATGACCGCTCGTGTACTTGTCCTTGGCGTCTATCGAAGCTGCCAGTGCCTGGATTATATGCATCGAGAGACGCTCGTTCTCTTCGACTTTCTCACTGACCTCGGTCTTCAGGCTGTTCTGAAGCCTGATCAGCTCTATGGCATGTCTGACTCTGACTATCAGTATCTCCGGGATAAACGGTTTGCGTATAAAGTCCATGGCCCCCATGGCAAATCCATGAGTTTCCGTACGGTCATCTTCGGTACCTGTCAGGAAAATGACCGGGATGCGTGAAACTCTGCCGCCCTTTGAGGACAGTCTCTGCATGGTCTCAAACCCATCCATCTTCGGCATATTTATATCCAGAAGTATCAGCGTGGGGTCATTCTCCTGTACAAAATCAAGAAGCTCCTCACCGGACTTAAGGCATGTCACCGCCATTCCTTCCGACTTTAATATATGCTCGGCCATCTTGAGATTAGTGCCGTCATCATCAACCACTACGATATGATATTTACCGCCGGTTGCCATAGGCCTGCTGTTATCACCGTTGGTCGCCCCGGAATACTCATACTTAAGCTCCGTATGCTCGCTGAGTTCATGCCTCTCCCAGGCATTTACCATACGTCCGATGACCCGGTCCACATGCTCCGGACTCAGTTCGGGAAGCAGCAGAAAGAACTGTTCGGAACTGATCTGTACCATGATATCACTGTTACGAAGCGAAACCTTGATCACATCACGCAGTGCTTCCACTACACGCTCCCTGAGGCTGGCCGCGATATCCCTGCCGGTGAAGCGAAGTGTAAAAAGCACCTTATATGCATACACATCATATCGCTCCAGATACCTCATCATATAACGATAGACATTTGAAAAAGCCTCGCGTCCCATCCACATGACGCTCTGAGGTATGGATCTCTCCTCCAGCAGCTTGCTGACAGTCCTCAGATCCATATCACGGCTTCCGTCCGTGAGCAAATCTTCGGAGTCGCTCCTGAACATCGCATATCCGTGCTTGCCCCTGTCCTTTACCAGATACAGGGCTTTGTCGGCCATGGAAAAGAGGTCATCGTAATCTGTTCCCTGCTGCGGTACGGATACGGCACCGATCGAGGCACCCAGGGGTATGCGCATATCCGCACCCATCAGCCTCTTGGCGCCTTCCACCAGCTCCTTATTCAGGGCCTCGCTGAATGCTTTGATATCACTCTCGCGGCGCATATTGAGTCCGAACATCAGGAACTCATCTCCGCCGATACGCCCGCATACACTGCCTTCGCCCATATGCCCGGTCAGTATCTCCGAGAAAAGCACCAGCACACGGTCACCCATCTCATGACCGTAGATGTCATTTACCAGCTTGAACGAATCCAGATCTATCATGCACAGGGCGCCTGTATCATTTTTGACCATAGCCTCTATGCGGTCCCTGGTCGATTCCTTATTCAGAAACCCGGTCAGGCCGTCTCTGGTAGCCTCCTCGGTGATGTTCATCATCCTGCGGTTCTCGGCTATGATATGAATAATGCGCTGGGTGAGGACATCCGGATCAAAAGGCTTACGCACGAAATCCGAAACACCCATCTGGAAACCGCGCATTTCAACGCTCTTATTCTCATCTGCAGTCAGAAAAACAACAGGTGTTGTACGCTGATCCGTTTCTTTCTCATACTCACGCAACCGTACCAGAGTCTCAAACCCGTCCATATCAGGCATCAGTATATCCAGGAGTATCATATCGGGTAATCCGTGCTTTTTTACATAATCAAGCAGTAATGCACCCGATTTAAGAGCAGTAACGCGCATTCCGTTTTTGCTCAGTATATGACCTGCCATCTTGAGATTGGCTATGTCGTCATCTACCACAATGATCCAGTCTGCCAAATGGTATCTCCTTTTAATTATCCTTCTTACCCAGTATGCCGGCCACCTCACGGACCTGAACCGCATACCTGTCCATCAGTTCTTCATGATGCGCATCCATATACGGGATGTCGCCTGCTGCCGCTGCTTCCTCCATACGTCTGGATTCATCATACATTTCCTCGGCGCCTATAGTCATTGAAGTGGATTTGAGCGAATGAATCAGGATCTGGTATTTCTTGACATTCGCACTCTTCAAGTACTCTCCCAGTCTGGCTCGTCTGTCCTCGTACTCACCCGCATAATCGGACAGAAGTTCCGCATAGAGGCCCCTGTCTCCGCCGCAGTACTCTATGCCTGCCGATACATCCAGAGAGCTGCGCATAGCCCGGGATATGATCGTATCGACATCATATTCCTCATCGGATACCGTAGCGGTCCCTTCCAATCCTTCACCGGGTGCGAACTCCAATATCTCTATATCATCATCGTCCTTATCAGGCATGGTATCATTGCCGGAGGATTTCATCTCCACCATTTCCGCAGGCAGATATTTAACCAGTATATCCTCCAGCTTCTCCACGTCTATGGGTTTCGACAGGTAATCCTGAAAGCCCGCCTCCAGATACTGCTCTCTGGCTCCCACCACGGCATTGGCGGTAAGGGCGATGATCACACAGCCTTTCGGGATCAGGTTTTCTTTTTTAAGAGCGGCAAGTGTCTCCATGCCATCCATACCCGGCATCATATGATCCAGGAAAACGATGTCATAGGCAGTCTCTCTCATCCGCTCCAGGGCTTCTTCACCGGAAAGAGCGAGATTTGGTTTGACGCCGTTTAACTTAAGCAGACCGACGGCAACCTTCAGGTTCATCTCGTTGTCGTCCACCACGAGGATCTTTGCCCCGGTTACATAGGGATGAACGGAGCTGCCGGCGCGGTCGGTAAGACCCAGACGCTGCTTGTAGTCCCCTATCGGATGCGGATCGACTATGACCTGTTTGATGACAAACGAAAACTCCGACCCTTCACCGTATACACTCTCCACATTGATCGAACTGCCCATCATATCAAGCAGGCGCGTCACTATGGACATACCGAGTCCGGTTCCTTCTATATTTCTGTTTCTGGTCTCCTCGATCCTCTCAAACGAAATATAGAGTTTATCAAGATTCTCCTTCCGGATGCCTATACCGGTGTCGGAAACTTTATAACTTATGTAAACCTGATCTCCCTCTCTGTGATCTTCACTCACACTCAGAGACACGGAACCTCTGTCGGTATATTTGACAGCATTGGTCAGCAGGTTTATGACCACCTGGGATATACGCAGATCATCTCCGTACAGGATCGTGGGCAGTTTCTCATCCACATAGACGCACAACTCCAGGTTCTTCTCTCTGGCTCTCTGAGCTATGGAATTCACCAGATTATTGACCACGGAGGCCAGATCATACCTGACCGGTATGATCTCCATCTTGCCGTCCTCGATCTTCGAGAAATCCAGGATACTGTTGATGATCGAGAGCAGATTATTGCCGGCTGACTGTATATTGGATGCATACTCCCTGATGCCGGCATCGGTCGATTCGCGCAGTATCATCTCGTTCATGCCGAGTACTGCATTGATGGGGGTACGTATCTCGTGCGACATCTGGGCCAGGAAACGGCTCTTCGCCTGACCGGCCGCGATCGCCGCATCCGCAGCGTTACGCATACTGGAATTTGCTTCATCCTGCGAGCGTATGAGGTTCGACAGAAGCCTGTACACCAGTACGATGCATATCCCGAACACGATAAGACAGATCACGGAATACACTATCATGCGACCGTATATCATCCACATGTCCGATGCGACATATACAATAAACTGCGACTCTTCGTTCCTCAGAGCGGTAATGATACGGAGTGAACCGTCATAATCGCGTATCGTCTTGGTGCTGTGTCCGTCAGCCTTGATCTCGCCGTAAGGCAGACGTGAAATATTGGTCTGCGAATCGGACGTCATCTGATAGTTTCCGTGAGGATGATTGATGATATCCCCTTCGGTATCCACCAGAAAAGCATATCCGTGATCGCTGTAGCTGTCACCCAGGATATCCACCAGCTTATCCATAAAGAAATCTATACCGAAGCACCCGAGGAACTCCCCGGTCTCGGCGTCATAAACGACTTCGGAAACGGTCACACAGTATGCACCCGTCTGCTCATCATAATACGGTGCCGAGATATTCCATCCGTTCTCGGATAAAACGGTATCTATATACCACTGCCGCTCCTCAACCTTCCAGCCGGGCTCCGGTTTCCAGCCGTTATTCATATATACGCACGGATCCAGATCGGGATTGGTCATATATGTGACAGAGATATCCGGATACTGCTGCGTGATACGATCCAGATAATCCACCGTGGTTTCATAGTCATCCAATATGCCGGGGTTAACGGAAATGCCGCTGACGAACATGTCCAGAATGCTCTTCTGAGATTCTATCCATTCCGACAGCTGGAATTCATAAGCTTCGGCCTGACTGCGCATCATCTCGTTCCCCCATCTGTAAGTGGCGGTAACGTTGATATACAGGCTTATGAACATAGTCACGAACAGGAGCATCAGAACGATCGCCCTGAATCTCCTGTGGGATATTCCCTTTCGGACTGTGGTATGCCCGGTGTTCGGGGTGTCAGTTCTTACCAAACTCGAATATGAGATGATCTGCTCTATCATCTCCGAAAGCTTCTCACCGGCCGTATGAATACGTGCCAGTTCAGCTCTGTAATCATATATACTGTCCGTATTATCCGCACTCGAGCTGTTCAGGATCCGTGTCAGAGGCTTCTTCAGTTCATCGGTGATGCCGGATATAAATTCATCTCTCGATGCCAGCGCATCCTCTGCACGCTTATGGTCACGTACCGCCTGCATATACAGAACTATCACCACTGCGAACAGCATCAGTGAAAGCGTGATCGTGACAGCAAGCTGTACATACGACTCGCTGTACATATCCCAGTCACTCTCGCTGACGATCAGATACCATCCGTTACCCGATTTGGTGGCAAAGAGATTCTCATACAGATGATCGGCCTTGATCCTGGATGTCACCACCCCCTCGGTATTCCTCGCCAGAGACCATATGCCTGCATAGTCCGGCAGGGCGCTGATCAGCTTCGAGCCTATAAGTAACCGGTCCGAACAGCCGGCTATGATCCCCTCGCCTGTTACGATCACGGCATTATGAGAACCGTTCTGATACATCTGCGCGATGTGATTCTGTATGGTCTCCATGGTGTAGTCGACACCGAGAACGGCATCTCCGTCACCCAGCATGACCGATACGGTATAGCATATATCACCCGTCATCGCGTCCTGATAAGGCGGGGATACATAAGGTTTGCCTGCAGTCTTGATCGCTCCCGTATACCACAGACGCTCCACAGGAACATAGTCGTCGGGCATATCGAAATCGGGAAAAACCGAAAAGCCGGAGCCCGCTATATACATATTGAAAGCGCCGGAGGTACCTGCGACTATCTCGGCCTTCCGCTCATACATAAACGCCTCAAGTGCCTGCTCATCATCCAGGTATTCCCTTGCGGACATGGCAAGCTCCATGGTCAGATTACCGGCATTGCCTATCATATTCTCCAACTCGTCACTGATGATCTCGAGCTGGTATACACCGGTATCTCTGGTCTGCTGTCTCGTCTGCCTATAGACCATCCAGGTATTCATGGATGTGACTATCAACAGCAGTGACGCTACAAATATGATAACAGGTATATGTCTGCGACTCTTCATATACTTATGAGATAATGTATGGTTGGGTTTAAATGCAGCGGGGGGTTAGCGGTCGGGTATAGCGATCACTTATCGGATGCGGATGCGGATTTGCCTTCCATATAATCAAGATACATTTTCACAAGTTCATCCTTACGTTCGCGACTCATTTTGAAAGAGAGGCCATCGGACATATGTACCATATCACCGCTGATCCTCTGTATCTGATCCATGCGTACGGTCAACCCTCTCTTCACCTGCATGAAGCCACGGGTGAACTTCGCTGCCACATCGGAATAGTTCATATGCAGAGTCGTATCCGTTCCGTCCGTAGTGATAATATGCGTATAATGCTTGTCACTCTCGATGCGGGCAACCTCCGCCTGGTTGAAAACCAGTATCTCTCCGCCGGCTTTGATCAGGACCGTATTCGATCGCCGGTCCGAAGCCAGACCCACTCTGGTAAATGCCCTGACTATGTCGATCTCCGGGCTGGGCTTAATGAGATAATCAACCGCCTGAACCTTGAACGCCTCGACCGCATGATCGGGACTTGAAGTAGAAAAAATGATGCCTATATCAGGCAAGAGCTCTCTGATACGCTCGGCAACGTCGACACCGTTCTCGCCGGGCATATATATATCCAAAAAAACAACATCATACAGAATGCCGCTCTCTACCGCCTCTATGAACGCATGCCCGGAGGAATAGTATGATATCTCCGCATCGGCGCTCATGCTGGTAAGAGCCCACTCTATACGCTTTGCATCCAATTGACTGTCATCACAAATAGCTACTCGCATACCCTATCTCCCAATTTATTATTCTATCATATATTGGGCGGGAAGTGATAAAACAAAATAATCGGCCCCTTTGAGTTGTCAAAGGGGCCGGTCGGATAAACCGTTATTCAGTTCCGGTGTTTACAGCCTGTCAGACTGTATGATCATCAACCGTTTCAGTCCCATTACCGTCTTTATTGATAACCAGGGTTGCACCTCTCCTATAGGAAACAGTAGGATCACCGGTCGCTTCATATTTTTCAGTCGCAGTGCTTTTCGGAGGTTCAGATTTACTGTCGGTGTCAGCTCTGTGGTCGTTGAAGTCCGGAACGAATTTAGTGTTATCATCATCGCCGTCCACTATCTGATTCAGATTATTGCTAGCCTCATTGTACTGAGCGGATAAGCCGTTTTCATCACCCTCTGCATACCAGTCGTGCTTCTCCTGTACTGCATCCTCGTGATGCAGGAGTACCTGCTCATCTTCCACAACCCCTGCTGTAACCTCAACAAGCTCACCGTTTCCATTCACTTCGAACAGCTTGGAAAGCTCAACCGGGTTTCCGTCTGCATCCGTAACGATGTTTCCGTCTTCATCCTTAATGTTATATACAACCTTACGGTAGGTCTTTGTATCCTTGACCGGGATATAATTACCTTCCTCGTCAGTTATATAGTTGCCGTTCTCATCTTTCTCATAACCGGTGATCGCTTCAAAAGGCTCTTAGGTGAAGCATACATCTGTACCCTTGATATCACTGTTCTCAATGAAAGCCTTGACGATCAGTTCCTCAACAGCCTCCTGCTTATCTTCAATATCTTTTTCAATCCCGGCCTTCTGCTCAGCATAATCTCCGTTCTCCTCATCAAGCTCTTGCAGCTGAGTCCTAAGATTATCAAGTTCCTTCTCCGCATCAATGATGTCGCCTATATTGCCGAGAGAAGCCAACGTGGTTTGAGCTTCGGTCCGAAGATTTTCAACTTCCTGCTTTGCAGCGGCAGCCTTGTTCTCAAGAGCTTTTGCATCATCCGCTGCAACTGCAACATCCTGTGCCGGCGGAACAGCCGCAGCATCTTCAGCCATAACCATCATAGGCTGAGAAAGTGCCATCATATAATGGTACCGTAGATTAAGACAAAAATCTGTGACATTTTAAGTGAATCTGATACAATGCTAAAAGCACAGAAAGAGAGGTTCACAAAATGTCAAAAACCAGAAGGAAGTATCCCGCTAAATTCAAGGCTAATCTCGT
>JAFSTN010000019.1 GCA_017450485.1 Lachnospiraceae bacterium | reverse complement strand
TGACCCGCACCAAGATAATAAAAGGGCTATAAGGGCATACGAGAAAGCCGGGTTTAAAATCATTAAATCACTTCCAAAACATGAGATGTTTGAGGGAGAAAAAGTAGATTGCTGGCTGATGGAATTAGCACTGTAGATTCAAGTTTGTACATATAGAAACACTTTTGTAAAAAGGGAGTTCTTTTTTTGTTGAACCGGGCCTTTTTCGTGGTAGAAAAATCTGTTAAGCTGTGAAAACACTGGGTTTTACGTAGATAAAGGTCATTTGGAGGTGCTGAAGAATGGGCTGTAAAAATATAGTCAACGGATGCGTGAAAATCGGAGATACCGATATGTATTATGTATCTTTTGGAACCGGGGAGAAAAAAGTGGTTGTCCTGCCGGGCTTATCGGACGGACTTGCAACCGTTAAAGGAAAGGCTATGCTGCTTTCTGCGCCATATAAAAAGTTTTTCGCTGACTGCACTGTCTATATGTTCAGCAGGAAGAATGCTATGCCGGAAGGATACAGTATTGAGGATATGTCAGATGATCAGGTCATGGTGATGAAGGATCTTGGGATCGACAGGGCCTGCGTACTTGGGGTTTCTCAGGGAGGCATGATCGCACAGTGCATTGCAATCAGGCACCCGGAGGTTGTGGAGCGACTGATCCTTGCTGTTACGGCTCCGTATGCCAATGCTGTTGCAACAGATTCCGTTTCGACCTGGTTCGACATGGCGAAGCGCGGAGATCACACAGCCCTGATGGTGGATACTGCGGAAAGAATGTATTCTGACAGATATCTGCAGAAGAACCGGAGGTTTTTCCCGCTGCTTGCCCGATTTACCAGACCGTCATCATATGACCGTTTTCTGAAAAATGCAAATGCGATCCTGCGGTTTGACGTCCGCAATGAACTGTCAAAGATCAGCTGCCCGACGCTCATCATAGCCGGGAGTGATGATAAAACGGTAGGAAACGATGCTCCCGGAGAATTGAAAAACGGGATATCCGGCAGCGAACTGTTTGTATATGAAGGGCTTGGCCACGGAACTTTTGAAGAGGCAAAGGACTTCTATGACAGAGCATTTGCGTTTTGCAGGGAGTAAATACCGGAATTGAGATATGCGGGTGTTCACGGTCCCGCTTACCCTTTAGATCATTGGAGGAGCTGAAGAATGGGCTGTGAGAAATACGAACTGTTTCACAGCGAGCATATCACGATAATGATACTGTGTATCTGCCTGATCGTTGCAGGCTGTATCCTGTATCGCAGGCTCAGTTCGTCCGGTAAGCCGGTCATGAGGCGATGCATGGCAGCAGGCATGATACTGCTGATCGCACTTCGCCAGCTGTATGTGTGCCTGGCCGGAGACAATATCATTTATGATCTGCCGCTTCATCTGTGCAGCATAGCCGGATTTGTCTGTTTTGTTTATGAGTACTTCGGAAAGGCTTTACCGGAGTATGCGGTATCCGTACTTAGACAGGCTGTATTTGCGGTTCTAGGGCCCGGTGCGGTCATGGCGATCGTTTTTACCGACGGCACGATGTATCCGCCCATACACTTCATCACGATCGAGAGCAATCTGTTTCACACGCTTATCATACTGTATACGGCGATTCTGCTCATGGACGGAGAGATCGTTCCGGCTGTAAGGGAAGCTTATAAGAGCCTGGTATTTCTCTGCATCGTTGCGGTTCCCGTTTATATCTTTGACAGGCATTTCCATGCGAACTACATGTTTCTGCTCAATCCTTCTCTGGGATCACCGTTCACTTCCGTGTATAATAGATATGGCTACGGGGCATATATGGCTGCTTTCGGTGTGACAGTGATCGCCGAGATAGTGCTCATAAACCTCTTATTTCAAAAAATGACCCCCGGGGACGGAGTCAGTGGTTCAAAAAGGAAAAAGATATGAAGAAATATACAGCTGTAATACTGGCCGCAGTACTGACTGCAAGCATGCTCACAGGGTGCGGCATGCTGGACGAAATGCTTGAAGATGAGCCGTCGGACGTTGTCGGGATAATCGATGAAGATGATGAGCTGACGGATGCTTACGGATCGGAGACGGAGTCCGGTGCCGTTGATTCGGATATCCTATCGGGCGAGTTCGATGAGGATACATTTGATTCGAATTACGATGCTGTTATTGACTCCGTGATGGGTGCGGGATTCTCGGACAGTTATATGCCGGCACAGAACGATGACGACGGATCCGGACAGGCTCCGGCTGCAGGTACATCCGGCACTCAGGCCGCATCCGACACTCAAGCCGCATCCGGCACTCAGACCGTATCTAACGTACCATCAGGAAGCGGAGATCCTATCACTTTTACCACACGCACTCTGGACGGAGAGCGAGTGACTGAGGACATCTTCTCGGATTACGATATCACTATCGTACATATCTGGGGGACCTATTGCGGGCCGTGCATCTCTGAAATGCCTGACTATGCCGGGACATATCCGAATCTACCCGACAACGTCAATCTGATAGCGGTAGTCTGCGATGTATATGAAGACGACACGGCCGGCGCGACATATGCACAGCAGATCCTCGACGGGGCCGGAGCAGATTTTACCAATCTGTGTCTGGATGACGAGCTGGCATATGTCATCTATGATATCCAGTATGTACCATCCTCATTCTTCGTTGACAGAGAGGGGCGAATGATCGGCGGCATACTGGACGGCGCCGATTTTAACATGACGATGAAGCAACTGGACAGTTATCTGAAATAATATAAAACAGTTATCTGAAATAACTCCGTGCCGTAATCTGAACTTGATTGGAAGAATATGGACAGAACCGGGATAAATCTCAAAACAATAATCAAATGGGCACTTCTTATGACATCTGTCACATTGCTGGTCATCGGCTTCGTTACCGGAGCTTTTGATGATGTGAGGGCCCGTGCGGTCCGTATCTGTATGGAGTGCATCGGGATAGGATGAAGGCTAAGCTTGCGGATAATCTCAGAGAATACCGGCGCAGATACATCCAGCTGATCACGGCTGTTATGTACAACTGCAATCTGCCGGGCTTCGTGCGCGGGACCATCTCCAAGGGACAGCTTAAGGGCGTGTGTGTTCCCGGCCTTAACTGCTACTCATGTCCCGGAGCCGTAGCGTCCTGTCCGCTCGGCAGTCTTCAGTATGCGATATCATCTTCTTCATACCGCCTTCCGTTATATGTCTTCGGTACGCTGCTGTTCTTCGGTGTTTTGCTTGGACGTGTCATATGCGGTTTCTTGTGCCCCTTCGGCCTGATCCAGGAGCTTCTCTATAAGATCCCGCTTCCGAAGATCAAAAAGAACCGCGCAACAGCCATCCTTTCCTGCCTGAAATATGTGATCCTGGCGGTCTTCGTGATCGCGATCCCGATAGTCAGACTTGTTCCCGGCTTCTGCAAATACATTTGCCCGGCCGGTACTCTCGAAGCCGGCATCCCGCTGGTTGCCATGAGTGAGATGCTTAAATCTAAGGCAGGATTCCTTTTCTCATGGAAAGTATTCATTCTGGTGCTGTGTATCCTGATATGCATGGTCTGTTTCAGAGCGTTCTGCCGTTTTATCTGTCCGCTCGGCGCGATATATTCTTTCTTCAATCCGATAGCTTTCTTCGGCATACACGTTGATCCGGATAAATGCGTGGGATGCAATGCCTGCATCAGCCACTGCCTCATGGATACGAAGCACGTGGGTGACCGCGAATGCATCCACTGCGGCGAATGCCGTAAAGCGTGCAGATACAATGCCATCACTTACGGAAAAACTGCAGATCGATCCGCTCATATCAAATAAGCTTACCGTTCACGTCGTTTTTTCTTCCGTTCACGACATATGCATTGTAAACAGACTGCCGCCTTGATATGATTACTCCAAATAGTAACCCCAATAGTAACGAAACGGATTTCGTACGCTGAAACCGGTGCAGAGCACCGGACTTCATTCACGGAGGAATGACTATGGCAGGGAGAATAAATTCAATATACCCGTATTCAGGGGACCGCTCTGCATCGACGGGGCAGTTTGGAGGTATTCCGGTCGGGAATACCGGACGATCACCGGCTTCAAAAAAGAATATTAGATCAGTCAATGCTTCGGGTTTGGCAGAGGCATTGGATCCTGTAGGCGCAAGACTCGGTAAGGCCAGGCAGCAGGCAATGAAGTTTATACGTGATGCTCTCGCCGGAGACCTGAGTATCGATGAGGATATGAAAGCACGTAATGCTCGTATCGGTGACCTTTCCCGAACGATAAATAAATCGCAGAAGGCTGTTAAGGACATAGATAATGAGATCAGTGATCTGCGCGAGAAATACGGCGTTGATCCGGATTCACAGGAGGAGAAGGAGTTAAGGACGCTGGTTGATGACGAGGAGGTCCCATCCGGGCTGACCGAGTATCAGGAACGTGCACTTCCTCTTCTTCGTGAGAAGAAAGTTCATCAGGATAAACTTAAAGAAGCTGAGACAGGCGTACGCATAGAGAATATGACGATGCGTGATATGACAGTCGAACGTCTGAAGACCGATCCGGCAGGTGATGCATGGGACCGGGCTGATTCGATCATGGAGGCTGCAGGCAAAGAAGTCGCAGGCATGGTCATAGGCGACGCCATGGCTCATATCGACGAGCAGATCGAGGAGAAACGCGAGGAGGCAGAGAAAGCCAAAGAGGAGAAAGAGAAACTCGAAGAGCGTATCGAAGCCGCAAAAGAGAAAAAGGAAGAACGAGAGGAACTTACCGAAGAGATCCTCGAGGCTGCGGACAGGATGTCCGTTAAAGAGTTGGACACATCCGATCCGGACAGTGAGATAAACAAACTCATGAATAAGCTCAAGCTTATCGAGACTGATGTCAAGGGAGCGGTCGTGGACGAACAGGTTTAGAGTATTGTGTTGTACACATTTACAATGGCAGCACCTGAGCATGCTTTTCATGCAGCCGGGTGCTGCCGTGGGTTTATGGGAGCGATTATGAAACTGGCGATATGTGATGATGAAAAGGACATAAGGAATTACCTGGAAAAATGCGTAAGAGAGGTTTCATCTGATGTCGACATCCTTACATTCCCGAATGCCGGTGATCTTCTCAGGGACGGCTCTGATGCCGATATCGTTTTTCTGGATATCCAGATGCCCGGCATGGACGGGATGAAGGCAGCCAGGATCCTGCGCACCACCGGATCCCGGGCTGTCATTGTTTTTGTGACGGCCCTGGAAGATGCGGTCTTTGAAGCGTTTGAAGTGGATGCGGTTCATTATATCGTTAAGCCTTTTGATAAGTCCAGGCTGACAGACGCGATCCGTAAAGCAATAACCGTCGCAAACGAGCGGAAAGCGGTGGCTGATATTCTTTCGGGAGAACATGAAGAAGAGGTACCGCCGAGATCGTTTACGGTCAAAAGCGGCGGTGTCAACAGACGGGTTATTCTGACTGACATAGCATATGCGGAGGTATTTGACCGCAGGATCGTACTGCATATGCAGGACAAGGAGTGCATAGAATTCTATGGTCGCATGACCGAGCTCGAGCACGTGTCGGGAAGCGATTTCTTCCGGATCCACAGGGCTTATCTGATCAATCTGAAATATGTGAGCTCATATGATTCGAAGTCCGTTGCGGTCATGGGTAATCCCATCCCCGTGGCTCGGGGCAAATACCCCGATTTTGTAAAAGCGTATATGTCTTACTATACGAGATTGGAGCGACTATGACAGAGCAGGTCTCCGTTGAGTTCTTTGACACTTTCATGAATATAACACTTGAGGTTTTCTTCGCGGCCACAGCCGTTTTGTATGCTTATTGGACCGGACCTTTTGTTCGGAATAAACGTGCAGCCTATTTTGCTGCTTTTCTGTACTGGCTGATCGGTCTCGTCGGACGGTATACGGACGCGCCGCAATGGGTGGGCAGGATAATGGCCATAACCGGTTTCGTTCTGCCGTGTCTGGTTCTTTTTCTGCTGGACGATCGCCGGAATCCTTTGCAAAAAGTATTCATATGCACGGTCTTTTCGCTGATATGGTGGATCATGTTGGAGATGCTGTCCGAACTCGGCTTCTATGAAAGAGATATCGTTTTTTCGTTTGAGCAGATGATAAGCAGCGTTACCGTGGCCGTGGTCGAGTTCGTTGTATACAATGTTGTCTTTTATGGTCTGGCGATAGTGATACTCTTTTTCTCATTCAGGCTGCTCCATAAGAAATACAGACGCAAGAGCGAGGAACTCACGTGGCGGGAGTTTGTGATGCTGCTTGCTCCAACCAGTACCTTTCTGGTGGTAAAGCCCATCATCCAGTCATATTTCTATCTGTGGATGGACGGGATCGAGAATGGAAGTATCGAGGGGAATATCCCCGGCGATCCGTACAGGATCGTTTTCTGCATACTGTCATATGCATCGATCCTCGTGATCATCATTTTCTATCAGCAGATCAGGGACAGGCAGGAAGAGGAGTACGCGCGAAGAGCACTGGAAAGTCAGACGGAAGACATTCATCATCACATGGAACAGATAGAGGATACCTATGAGATGATGCGTGCCATGCGACATGATATGGGTAATCATATGGCGGTCATACAGGGGCTGATAGAGTCGGGAGAACGCAGTGAAGCTTCGGAGTATATAGACAGGTGGCAAAAGAACCTGGAAGATCTGACTCCGCGCGTACGGACCGGGAATCCGTTCACCGATGCTGCGCTATCGGGCTTTGCAGACCGGTTTGCGGAAGCCGGCATCCCGTTTGAAGCATCTTTTATATTTCCGGTGAAGCTGAATATCGATCCATTTGATATGTGCGTTGTACTGTCCAATGCGTTGCAGAATGCATATGAAGCATCTGTCTGTATTGATGATCCGACTGTGTCTGTCACATCTGTCGTCAGGGGGACGACATATATCCTGAATGTGAAAAACCGGACTGGGGGCAGGGTATCTGATATGTCGGATGACGGAATACCGTATTCGGCCAAAAACGAAGACGGACACGGATACGGGCTTAAGAATATCAGGAATATCGCACGCAAATACAACGGTGAGATAGAGATCAGGCAGGAAGAGGATGAACGGGGAAATGTGTTCGTTCTGAATGTGATGATGATCGGTTCACATCAATAAACATACGGTTCACGACTTATCCGTTGAATAATCATCGCGCTGTCCGATACTGAAGACAGAAAGAGCTACTTTGTCCGATTGTGGAAAAATTGATAAAGCGGGGATCCCGGGATGCCGGGATCTCTGTTTTTTTGACCGGGTCCGATTCCTTCAAAAACCTTGCACATAAGTCGTATAAGAAAGTATATTTAATGATACAGACAGGATATCGATCGACATCCGGATATATACAGGAGGTTCAATATGCAGCAGTACACATACAAACCCAGCGGAGTGTGCTCGGTTCTGATCGAGTACGAACTGGATGATGAAAAGAAAATCCACAATCTTAAATTCACGGGAGGCTGTAACGGTAATCTGAAGGCCATCGGCAGGCTCCTTGAAGGCCAGGATGCGCAATACGCCGCAGATACCCTGCGCGGAAATCTGTGCAAAAACAGAGGCACGTCATGTGCCGACCAGCTTGCTAAGGCATTGGACGAAGCACTCGCATAATTGCGGGTTGGCTTAAACGCTTGCGCCCAATATATGGTAGAGCTATAATGTATAGAGGGACTATATGTTGTAGACTCATAGGGGGATTATCGCATGGAATTAATGTTTATAGGCGCCGATCATGAGGTCACCGGGAGCTGTCACTACTTGAATGTCGGAGATATGAACATTCTGGTTGACTACGGTATGGAGCAGGGGGTGAACATATACGAGAACGTGAACCTGCCCGTCGAGGATGCCATGATCGATGCTGTTCTGCTGACTCACGCGCACGTCGACCACTCGGGTATGCTGCCCAAGCTCTATGCGGGAGGGTTCAGAGGCAAGATATACTGCACTTATGCGACTGCAGACCTGTGCAGCATCATGCTCCGTGACTGTGCACATATCCAGCAGCAGGAAGCAGAGTGGAAGAACCGTAAGAACAAGCGTAACGGCGGAGGCGAAGTGATCCCCGCTTATACGATGGAGGATGCGGATAACACGATCCGCATGCTGGTTCCCTGTCCCTATGGAGAAAGGATCACGATCCTGGACGGTGTGGACATCCGTTTCACCGACGTAGGCCATCTGCTCGGTTCGTCGAGTATCGAAGTCTGGGCCTCCGAGGACGGTGAGGAACGTAAGATCGTCTTCTCCGGTGATATAGGTAACTTCAATCAGCCTCTGATCAAAGACCCCGAGTATACCAGCTACGCCGATTATGTAGTCATGGAGTCTACCTACGGTAACCGTCTCCATGAGAAAGCAAAAGGCGATAACGTCAAGGAACTGGCCGCATATATCCAGCAGACTCTGGACCGCGGAGGCAATCTGGTAATACCTTCATTTGCGGTCGGCAGGACACAGGAGATCCTCTACTTCATCCGGCAGATCAAGGCCGAAGGACTCGTATCCGGACACGATAACTTCCCGGTATATGTGGACTCTCCGATGGCAGTGGAAGCCACGAACGTATTCCAGAAGAATATCAGAGAATGCTTCGACGAGGATGCGCTCGCCCTGGTCAATAAGGGCATCAATCCTCTCAGATTCCCCAATCTGCGACTCTCGATCACCAGCGATGAATCCATATATATAAACTCCGATCCCGAGCCGAAGGTCATCATATCCGCATCGGGTATGTGTGAGGCCGGCCGTATCAGACACCACCTCAAGCACAACCTGTGGCGTCCCGAGTCGACGATCCTCTTCGTCGGTTATCAGGCGATAGGAACTCTCGGACGTGCACTTGTCGACGGATCAGAGGAGGTCAAGCTTTTCGGTGAACCCATAGAGGTACGCGCGGACATCTGCCAGATGACAGGCTTGAGCGGTCACGCAGATAAGGACGGACTGATGAAGTGGGCAGCAGCATTTACGAATGTGCCGGAGAAATACTTCATCGTTCACGGCGATGATGATTCCGTCAAAGCATTGTGTGAGTCCATACGTACAGACCTGAATGCCGCGGCCGATGCTCCGTACAGCGGTACGAGATTTGATCTGCTGGAAGGCGAGTATATATTCCGCGCGGAGCCTGCTCCGATCACGAAGAAGAAGATCGTATCCGAGGTATTCGCACGTCTCGAGGCAGCAGGCGCGAGACTCATCGCCGTCATTGCGCATAACAAGGGCGGTACGAACAAGGATCTGGCGAAGTTCGCTGATCAGATCAATTCACTGTGTGATAAGTGGGACAGGTAAATGAGCAGAGCAGATGATATATTCATAAACATGTGCCGTGACATACTGGATAACGGCACCGATACCAGAGGAGAGCTGGTGCGTCCGCACTGGCCGGACGGAGAGAGTGCATATACGATCAAGAAGTTCGGAGTGGTCAACAGATACGACCTGCGCGAGGAGTTTCCCGCACTGACACTCCGTAAGACCGCGATCAAGTCCGCTACGGATGAGGTACTCTGGATCTATCAGCAGAAGTCGAATAATATACATGACCTGCACTCGCATATCTGGGACGAGTGGGCCGATCCCGACGGATCCATCGGTACAGCATACGGATATGTGGTCGGCGAGAAATTCATGTACAAGGGTGAAGAGACCGATCAGATGGACTACGTACTGAGACAGCTTAGAGAGAATCCCTACAGCCGCCGCATCATGACGAACCTCTATCAGTTCCATGATCTGGCCACCGGTAAACTTGATCCGTGCTGCTACTCGGCGACCTATAATGTGACACATGACACATCATCTGACAGGCTGGTTTTGAACATGGTTCTGAACCAGAGAAGTCAGGATGTGCTCGCAGCGAATAACTGGAATGTGGTGCAATATGCGGTCCTGCTGATGATGGTGGCTCAGGTCAACGACATGATCCCCGGAGAACTCGTGCATGTGATAGCGGATGCACACATCTATGACAGGCATGTGCCGATCATCGAGGAACTCATCACCCGCGAGAAGCATCCGGCTCCGAAGGTCACCCTCAATCCGGATGTGCATGACTTTTATTCTTTCACCCGTAATGACGTGATCGTGGAGGGCTACGAGACCGGCCCACAGATCACGGACATCCCGATAGCAATTTAGTATTTTTTTGAGGTAATACCTATGAACATGATAGTCGCCGTAGACGAAAACTGGGCCATCGGCAATAAGGGCTCACTCCTGGTGCGTATCCCCGCGGACCACAAGAACTTCCGCAACGAGACGATCGGCAAGGTCGTGGTCCTGGGCCGTAAGACGCTCGAGACTTTTCCGCAGAAGCAGCCTCTGGGTGACCGCACGAACATCATCCTGTCCCGTGATCCCCATTACAGGGCAGGCGATGCGATCATAGTACACAGTCTGGAGGGACTGATCAGGAAGCTCAAAGAGTTCGACGATCAGGATATCTATATCATCGGCGGTGCCAGTGTCTATGAGCTGATGCTTCCCTATGTGGACACCGTCCATGTGACGAAGATCGATCATAAATATGAAGCGGATGCATATTTCCCGAATCTGGATGAGTCACCCGAATGGGAGATAACCGCCGAATCCGATGAGCAGGTTTATTTTGACCTGACCTACAGATTTCTTAAGTACACCAGAGTCAAGTGAGCTTAACTCGTTTACATCCGGGCGACACCGGGTGTATAATCTGTGAGGTATATTTTACACAAATAATCAGCGGGAGGATATGAATTATGGCAAAAAAGGACATCGATTGGGCTAACCTGGGATTCGGATATCAGGTTACCGATAAGAGATATGTTACTAATTACAAGGATGGCAAGTGGGATGACGGTGCCATCATAGATGATCCGAACATCGTACTTAACGAGTGCGCCGGTGTATTCCAGTATGCTCAGACCTGTTTCGAGGGACTGAAAGCATATACCACAGAGGATGGACATATCGTTACATTCAGACCTGACCTCAATGCAGAGCGTATGGATCAGTCATGTGAAAGACTTGAGATGCCTGTACTTCCCAAGGGCAGATTTATAGAGGCAGTCAAGGAAGTCGTAGCTGCCAATGAAGATTGGGTTCCCCCTTACGGATCGGGTGCAACTCTGTATATCAGACCTTATATGATGGGTACCAACCCTGTTATCGGTGTTAAGCCTGCCGATGAGTATCAGTTCCGTATCCTCGTGACTCCCGTGGGACCTTATTTCAAGGGCGGTGTTAAGCCCCTGACCATCAAGATATCCGACTTCGACCGTGCGGCTCCGCACGGAACCGGACATATCAAGGCCGGACTTAACTATGCGATGAGTCTGCATGCTATCGTGACCGCTCATAAAGAGGGTTATGATGAGAATATGTATCTTGATCCCGCTACCAGAAGCAAGGTTGAGGAGACCGGCGGTGCCAACTTCCTCTTTGTGACCAAAGACGGCAAGGTAGTAACTCCCAAGTCGGATTCCATCCTTCCTTCCATCACCAGACGTTCTCTGATGATAGTTGCCGAGAAGTATCTGGGTCTCACTGTAGAGCACAGAGAGGTGTTCCTGGATGAGCTTCCCGATATGGCAGAATGTGGCCTGTGCGGTACCGCTGCGGTTATTTCACCCGTAGGATGCATCGTGGATCATGGCAAAGAGATCCGTCTTCCCAGCGGTATGACCGAGATGGGACCGGTCACCAAGAAGCTCTATGATACCCTGACCGGTATCCAGATGGGACGCATCGAAGCTCCCGAGGGCTGGATCTGCACAATCAAATAGTCGGATAACCGACAACTACAGTTATAGTTACAGTACGAAAGTGAGCAGGCATGAGAAATGACCGATATAGAAAATCAAATACCGGGTTTCTGTGCCTGCTTTTATGTGCGGTGATGCTGTGCACTGCCGGCTGCGGATCCGATCTGTCCGACACAAAGATAGTTCTTACGACCGGCTTGAATAAGGATGAAGTTTTTCGCATAGAGACTATCAGCTGTACACGTCCCGAGATGATGGTGTATATCACGAATATCCAGAACCAGTATGAAAACGTGTACGGTGAGAGGATATGGGAGACCGAGGCGGACGGCACGACTCTGGAGGAACGCGTCAAAGAAAATGCTCTAGCCAAGATGGCACAGGTCAAGACCATGAATCTGATGGCCGGATCGCTGGGCGTTACGCTGACACCGGAGGAACTCAAGTCGGTCGATAGCGCTACGGACATCTACTACGGGTCTCTCAGTAATGCCGAGATAGAGGGGATGGGGATCAATCGCGACACCATCTATAATCTCTATCGTGAGTATCTGATCGCACAGCGGGTATATGGTGAGATCATCTCGGATGTGAATCCCGAGGTGAGTGACGATGAAGCACGCAATATAACCATCGAATACATATATATCTATACATTCACCACAGACGGAACCGGACGCAGGGTCAACATGTCAGAGGATGAGAACAAAGCAGCCTATGCCCGGGCAAATGAAGCTCATGCCAGAGCCATGGAGGGTGAGGAGTTCGATTCTCTGGTGGCAGAGTACAGTGATTCATCCGACATGGTCGTGTCCCTGGGTAAGGACGATATATCGAATGCTTACATCAGAAATGCGCTGTTCGATCTGTCGAATGATGAGATATCAGATGTGCTCTCGACCGATGACGGATACCTGATAGCACGCTGCCTGAGCACATATAACCTCGAGGAAACCGACTTAAACAAGATCAAGATAGTCGAGCGTGAGAGGGAGAGCGTATTCTCCGAAACATATGACGCCTATGTGGCCGATCTGACACGTAAGCTCAACGATCAGCTGTGGAGTGAGATCGGTTTTCTGCACGGGGATGAATATGATACCAGCGATTTCTTTAAGATAGCCGACGAGAATCTGGTGATATCCCGAAGCTGACGATCCCCCGCATATTTGCATGGATCAATAGTTTATAAAAATTTTAGTAGCACTCACCGCCTGTGAGTGCTAAAATTATGCTCAGGGTTCAGAACAACTGTATTTGCACTAACCGTTTTACAATAACCAAATCACAAGGAGATGATAGTAATGGCTGACAAGAAAGGCAATCTGTCGATCAATTCCGAGAATATGTTCCCGATCATAAAGAAGTGGTTGTATTCCGACCACGATATTTTCTACAGGGAGCTGATCTCCAACGGATGCGACGCCATAACCAAGCTGAAGAAACTGGACATGATGGGAGAGTACGAACTCCCCGAAGGTTTCAAACCCCGTATCAAAGTAATAGTCAATCCCGAGGATAAGACGATCAAGATCATCGATAACGGACTCGGTATGACTGCCGATGAGGTAGAGGAGTACATCAATCAGGTGGCATTTTCGGGTGCTACCGATTTCGTCGAGAAATATAAGGACAAGACCGGCGACGACCAGATCATAGGTCATTTCGGTCTGGGATTCTATTCGTCATTCATGGTATCCGATGAAGTACATATCGATACGCTGTCATATAAGGACGGAGCAAAGGCGGTACACTGGGAGTGCACGGGTGGAGCCGAGTACTCGATGTCGGATTCCGATAAGACTGAAATAGGTACCACCATCACCCTTTTCCTGAATGAGGACTGCCTCGAGTTCTGCAATGAATACAAGGCCCGCGAGGTCATCAAGAAGTACTGCGGATTCATGCCTTTCGAGATATATCTGGCCAAGGCTGACGAGGCTGATGAGCTGGATAAATACCTGGCCAAGACTCTCGAGGAGATCGAAGCCGAGAAGAAAGCTTATGATGACTTGAGTGATGATGACAAGAAGAATGCGACCAGACCGAAGACATACGACACATTGAACGAGACTGTCCCCCTGTGGACCAAGCATCCCAATGACTGCACCAAAGAAGAGTATCTCGAGTTCTACCGCAAGCTGTTCAATGACTATAAGGAGCCTCTGTTCTGGATCCATCTGAACATGGACTATCCTTTCAACCTGAAGGGTATCCTGTACTTCCCGAGGATCAACACAGAGTATGATTCGATCGAAGGCACTATCAAACTCTATAACAATCAGGTCTTCGTAGCTGACAATATCAAGGAGGTCATTCCCGAGTATCTGATGCTCTTAAAGGGTGTGATCGACTGCCCCGACCTGCCGCTTAACGTATCCAGATCCGCTCTGCAGAACGACGGCTTCGTGAAGAAGATATCCGAGTTCATATCCAAGAAGGTGGCTGACAAGCTGTCAGGCATGTGCAAGACGGAGAAGGAAGATTATGAGAAATACTGGGACGATATCGCTCCCTTCATCAAGTACGGCTGTTTGAGAGATGACAAGTTCTGCGAGAAGATGACCGACTATATCCTCTTCAAGAACATCGACGGCAAGTATCTGACTCTGCCCGAGTGCCTCGAGGTCAACAAGATCGATCCCGATGAAGTCGGCGAAGACGGCGAGCAGACCGACGGAGATAAGAGTGCAGCCACCGATGAAAACGGCAATACCGTAGAGACCGAGGAGATCCCCGCAGATGCCTCCGGTGATGAGGGTACGACAGACGGAGAGGCAGCAGATGAGGAAAAGAAAGAGAAGACCATCTACTATGTGACCGATCCCCAGCAGCAGAGCCAGTATATCAATATGTTCAGGGCAGCCAAGATGGATGCCGTAGTGCTGACCCACAATATCGACCAGCCGTTCATCTCACAGCTTGAGTCGAAGAATGAGGGTATACACTTCCAGCGTATCGATGCGGACATCACGGATGACTTTAAGTCCCGTACTTCCAAGAAGGCTCAGGAGGAGTTCGATGCCCAGGCCGAGGAGATCGCGGGCATAGTGAAGAAAGCTCTGAAGAAAAAGGAACTTGCGGTCAAGGTTGAGAAACTCAAGAACAAGAAGATCTCATCACTGCTCACTCTGTCCGAGGAGACCAGACGTATGCAGGATATGATGAAGATGTACTCCATGCCCGGTATGGGAATGGGCGGATTCGGTCAGGACGGTGAGGGCACGACACTCGTACTCAATGCCAACCATCCGCTGGTACAGTATATCCTTGAACATAAGGACGGCGAGAACACCGAGATGATCTGTGAGCAGCTCTATGACCTGGCTATGCTGCAGCAGGCGCCGCTTGAAGCCGATGCAATGACCAGATTCGTACAGCGAAGCAACGATATCATGATGCTGCTTACGAAATAAGCTTAAGATCACGCCTCTGCGACTATCCGTGGGTGTCCCGAAAACACGGAAATCGCAGGGGCTTTTTCTTGTTTATACAGCTGAGATTTGGTATAATTTCAATAACTATGAGAAGATTTATCGAGGACATAAATAATGGTCAGATAGACAGGGATTTCGGCACACTCGGATTCTCTGTCATGAGTATAGAACACACTGTTTTGCCCGGCGCGGTATGCGAGGGCTCTTTTAGTGTTACGGCCGCAGAGCATCACCTGACCGAGGGATACGTTTACTCCGATGATTACCGGATGGAGTGTATCACTACCGAATTCTCGGGAGTGCAGGATGAGATAGCCTACCGGTTCCGTACCGGCGACATGATCCCCGGACAGGAGGTAAGAGGTAACTTTATCCTGGTGACAAATCGCGGTGAGTATCAGATCCCTTTCTGCATACATGCCGATGCCGATGCCCTGGATTCTTCCGTAGGACCGATACGTAATCTTTTTCATTTCACCAACCTGGCCAGGTCTAAATGGCCGGAAGCGGTGCAGATGTTCTATGATCCGCACTTTATCAATCTTTTCACAGGATCCGATCGTGAGTACCTGTCGTTGTACAGATGCCTCTCCGGCGTGAAGGGATCCGAGCGCAACATGGATGAGTTCCTCATCTCGCTGCGTAAGAAGACACCGATAGAGTTCATCCCCGCGGAAAAGAGCATAGAGATAAACGATCCCGACGAACCCAGCAGATACAGCATGGATATCGTGAGGAACGGATGGGGATATGCCGGATTCAGGATCGAAGCCGAAGGCGATTTCCTTTCCGTAGAGGACAGTGAAGTCACTTACGATTCCTTCCTGGGTAACAGATATCAGATGTATTACTACATAGATCCGTCGGGTCTGCATGTTGGACGTAATTTCGGCGCCATACATCTGATCTCCGACAGAGAGGAACAGGTCATACCGGTTACGGTCAAGGTGACCGGAGAACGCAAGCACCTGATGGATATGGTACATGACCGGATGAGAGGCGTGGTATCGCTGATGGAATACTACGAGTCTCACAGGCTGAAGAAGATATCCACCCGTACATGGCTTGATGAGAGCGAGTCGATAGTCAGGGAGATGCTCACCAGGGATACCGAGGATCTGCGCGCGAGACTGTATCAGGTTCATCTGATGATCACGAGGGGCCACAGCAACGAAGCCTTATGGAACCTGCGGAAAGTGAAGGAGCAGGCACAGGCGGTCCGCAGTGAGAATTCATATCTCTGGTGCTATTACCTGTATCTGAATTCGCTTATCGAAGAGGGTGATATGGATATCGATACCCTGACCGAAGAGGTGGAGTATTGCTATAAGACCGATCCCGATAACTGGAGACTGTGCTGGCTGCTGTCCGTCATGAGCGATGATTACCGCAATGGCCTGCACAGATGGGAGATGTATGAGGAAGCGTATAAGCGCGGATGTAAATCACCGGCTATCTTTCTCGAGGCTGCGCGCATAGTTCAGGATAATCCGACCATCATATCCAAGCTTGAGGGCTTCGATATGCAGGTCATCAGGTATATGTGCAAAAAAGGCCTGATGAATAATGAGCTGGCCATGATCATCCGGACCATAGCGGAGCATATCAAAGAGTATTCACCGTCGCTCATCCGTCTGCTTGCTTTCTGCTATCAGGATTATCCCAATGATGAGCTGCTCACGATCATATGTACACAGCTCATACGCGGGAACTGCAGAGATCACGCGGCACACAGATGGTACGGTTATGCTGTCATGCAGGAGCTGAAGATCACCAGACTCTACGAGTACTATATGTACAGCATCGATATGAACACACAGTCCGAGATACCGCGTATCGTGCTGATGTATTTCTCGTTCCAGTCGGATCTCGACTATGAGACCAATGCATATCTGTATGCCTATATCGTGAACAACCGTGACCGTGATCCCGATATGTATTCGAAGTATCTGAGACAGATCACGGAGTTCGTGTCCGATCAGCTCAGCGCCGGCCGCAATAACCGGTATCTGTCGGTGCTATATCGCGACGTCATAGATAACAGCATGCTCGATGACCCCGAGACGGCCTCGAAGGTCGCCGACATATATTTCATACATGAAGTGGATCTGACCGGGTATCCCGATATCAGGAATGTGATACTGTGCTATGACCACCGTGACGGCGAGGAAAGCTATCCCGTGACGGGCGGACATGCGTATCTGCCGATCTACAGTGATGACCACTGCATCGCCGCAGAAGATGCATACGGCAATCGCTCTGTTGCCACCATATCCATGGAACCGGCTATGCTGATGCCGCCCGGACGCATACTTCTGTCACTCCAGCTCAATGTAAAGGATCATATAGGCATAGATACCCATAGCTGTATCGAGCATCGTACGATCGCCGATATGAAGCCCGAGAACGAGTTCCGGTTCAGACATCTCTTGGAGAAGCAGAGATTCTCGCCCGAGTATGCGCGTAACGTCACCATGAAGCTGGCCAGATTCTATTATGATCAGGATAAGACCGAAGAGCTGGATTCATTTCTGGATAAACTCAGGAGTGAGGATGTGGCCGAGTATGAGAGAGCGGAGTGCATCCGCATGCTGGTCAAAAGAAACCTATATGACAAAGCTATAGACTGGATATACAGATACGGTCCCGAAGGTGTGGACAAGGTCGTCTTGAGCGATCTGATATACGGATGGCTGCCGATACACCGCGATGAACCCGGTGAGTATGAGAAACTGCTCACACAGCTGGTTTTCTCGTGTCTGGATTCGGGACGCGTGACACTTCCTGCGGTGCAGTATGAATGTGAGCATATAAACGGTACTCTCAGGATGTTGCGCGACACATGGTTCCGAGCCGGCGAACTGCAGGCTGACCGCCGTGGCATAGAAGAGAAGATCCTGATCCAGATTCTCTATACCGGTGCTTATGTCAAAGAAAAAGCAGAGATCTTGCGTGACTACGCATATCATGAGCCCGATAAGGATGTGCTGCGCGCCGCGCTCGCATCCGCATCCTACGAGAACTTCGTGGAGGGAGCCGTTATATCCGATCAGACCTTTGACGTAATGACCGATGCTTATGAGAGTGAACTCGGGCTCGGCAAGATATGCGATCTGGCTTATGCCAGATATATGTCGGAGGATATGACCCGCATAGATGAGCGTACACGCCCGATCCTGCGGGATGTCCTGCACAGACTGCTGGCAGACGATGTCGTCATCTCCTGTTTCAAGGAGCTGGCAGACTTCATGCCTTCCATGTCCAGATTTGCGGACAGTGTCATAGTTGAGTATCGTACCGCTCCCGGTACACGTGTGGATATACACTATATCGTGGAGAGCGAGGACGATGACTATAACGCCGAGCCGATGAATGAAGTGTATAAGGGCGTTTATTCAAAGGTGTTCACGATCTTTTTCGGTGAGAAGATCATGTATTACATCACCGAGGGATCCGATAACGAGAGAGAGAAACTGTCCGAGTCCAACACCCTCATCAGGAATGATATGGGTGATTCGGTCGCAAAGGGCAGGTTCGGTCTCATAGATGATATGTGCATAGGCAGGGCGCTCAGGGATTATTCCACGGTGGATGCTCTCATGGAAGAGTATTACCGCCAGGAGTATATGTCCGGCAGACTGTTTGGAATGCATAAAGGTTAGGCTTATGGTAGTGGGATTTGATCTCGGCAGGTATACGGTGCAGATCAGCTATTATCGCTCGGGCATGGATGAACCTGCCACGGCAGAGCAGATAATAGGATCTCAGGTGTTCAACATTCCGATGGTCCTGTGCAAAAGGCGCGGGGTCAATCAGTGGTTCTATGGCCGCGAAGCTCTCAGACAGCACGAACGCGGAGAGGGATTCCTGGTGGACGGCCTTCTGCAGAAAGCGATACGCGGCGAACGTGAAAATGTTGACGGCGAAGAGATAGAGGGCATAGCTTTACTGACCCTCTTTATCAAGCGCAGCCTGTCTATCCTCGGCGGTTCCAGAGTGAGCGGTTCCATCACGGACATCATGTTCACCTGTGAAAGGCTGGACACTGAGGTGGTGGATGTTATGGGCCGTGTGTCCGAGGGCCTGCAGCTGTCTAACTGCAATGTGTATTTCCAGAGTTATGCCGAGAGCATATATCACTATATGATCCATCAGGATCGTGAGCTCTGGCGTGATAATGTGATGTGCACATATTATGACGGGACGGATGTGACCGATTATGTATTCAGCCGCAATCCCAGGACGAAGCCTGTAGTAGCTTTTGTGGATACATCCGATCCCTACAGGATGCCTATGCCGCAGATAGTGAGCGAGGACGCGCGCCCCGCGGCATATGACAGGCTGGATAAGCAGTTCTCGGATCATATGCGGGATGCTCTGGGCGAAGAGTTTTTCTCCAGTATATATCTGCTCGGTGACGGATTTAAGGAGCAGTGGTATACGAAGTCCGTAGGTTTGCTCGCGCACAACAGACGTCTGTTCGTGGGCAACGATCTCTTCAGCAGAGGAGCCTGCTACAGCCTGAGAGACAAGTATGAGCCTGATGAGAATGCGAAGTCGCACGTATATCTGGGCGTGGACAAGCTCCGCTGCAATATCGGCATGAACGTGCTCAGACGCGGACGCAGATCATACCTGGCACTGCTCGATGCGGGTATCAACTGGTACGACGTGAAATGTGAGTATGAGCTTTTCGTTCCCGAGGACGGGGTGCTTAGTCTGGAGATCATACCCCTCGACGGAGGAGAGCATGATGTCAGGGATATAGAGCTGTATGACCTCCCTGAGCGTGATCCCGATACATTGCGTATGAAACTTGTGATGTCAATGAGTGATGTTTCCACTGTGCATATGCATATCGAGGACATCGGATTCGGCGAGTTATTCCCCTCGAGTCAGAAAGAGTGGGACTTTACGATAGAAGTGTGAGTACATGGATAAGGTCAGATTAGCCTGTGGACACAGGACCGATAATCCATATTTGATCGAGAAGATGATGATCCGGGTTTATTCTCCGGAGGAGCTTTGCTATTGTATCATGCTGGATGCCTATCTCCTCGATGAGAGCTTTGCGTGTGAAGAACTGGCTAAATGGCTGGGTGAAGAGTGCGGTCTGGAGGATCTGTGCTCAGAGCTCACGGATGCGGTCAGACGCGAGAGCAGCGTGGATATGTATGCACGTATCATCATGGAGTATGTGGGATTCTACGATGCGGAGGACATAGACCAGACCTGTGCCGTGATACGCGACAACGCTTCTCTGTCAACTTATGAGAAAGGTAAAGCCCGTGCGGATTACTATCTGATGTGCGGACGTGTGACCATGGCTCTGTCCGCATATAACGAGCTGCTCGAGTCCATACCCGAGAATGAAAAAAAGGTTCGTGCTTCGATCTGGCACAACTGCGGATATGCATATACCAGAATGTTCAGATTCGCGGAGGCGGCCAAAGCATATTACTGCGCATATAAGACTCTGCCTGAGGATGACAGTCTCAAACAGTTCCTGACCGCACTCAGGATGTCCAAGGATGATAAGGAATATCTGGATTATATAGCGGGCCATCCCGAATTCTATGAGATGTCCCACAGGGTGGAGAAAAGCATAAGCCAGGCCGAGGGAGCTTTTGTGGGAACCGACGAATACCGCTCGATCATGACCATGAAGATGCTTCGCGAAGAATCTACCAGCTACGGCGAACAGACCACACCGTACTACGAACAGCTTGATAAGCTCCTGGATGAGCTCAAGAGTTCGTATCGTGAGATGGTTTCGGGCTGATCGGAGTTTTATGGGTCTATGGAATAACTTCAAAAAAAGAATATCAAGCTTTTCCGATGACTGGGATGACTTAGATGACTGGAATGAATGGGATGCCGACAGCAGTATTGATGAGAAGGAAGACTACGGGGACGGCGATCCTTCGGATGCGACCGGCATCGGCGGACGAGACTGGGAACAGGTCATCTACACCCGCGAGCATATAGATATCCATGACCACAAGCAGAGACATGACTATGTGATCAGCTGTCTCGAGCAGATAGCCGAAGCGACCAGAGAGCTTGAGAATCTGGAGTACGAGTACAACATGGTCACCTCATATCTGAAGGATATGGAGGAGATCGAGAATCTGCCCGTCGAGGAAAAGGCAGCACTTGAGACTGCGGCTGCGAAGGTATCCTCGATCCGCAGAGAGCGTGCCAAAGAGGATGCCCAGGCACTCAAAAAGGGTATGTCGGATGCAAAGTATGCTCAGCTGATGATGCTTGATTCGGATGTGGAAGACGGTATCCGCAAGCTGAACGAAGCCGAAGAATATCAGCAGAAGATAAAGGCCGATCTGCGTCGCCTGGATAATGAGAGGGGTGCGTTCAGATACAGAAGAGGCGAACTGATAGGCGAGATGGAGGACTGCCAGGGGATGACCGTGGTGTGTACCGTAGCGGTAGCGGTATGTATGCTGGCCCTCATTGTCCTGCAGTTCGGCTTCAAGATGAACGCGTCTATGGGGTACGTGCTGGCAGCAGGCGGCGCCGCCATTTTCTATCTGTTTGTTTTCCATAAATACAGGGAGGCTTCCTCCGAATATAAGAAGCTGCGTGCAGAGACGAACAGACTGATCATGCTTCAGAACCGTGTCAAGATCAGGTATGTCAACAATACGAACCTGCTCGATTATCTCTGCATGAAGTACAGGGTAGACTCCGCCAAGGAGCTGAACAAGCTGTGGAAGCAGTTCAATGAGGAGAAAGAACGCAGAGCCGCCATGCGTCAGTCGCAAATGGCACTCGACCTGTGTGAAAACGAACTCATGCATATACTCCGCAGATACCAGATAGGTGATACCGCGATATGGTTAAATCAGACCGATGCTATCCTGGATCACAAGGAGATGGTCGAGATACGTCACAGTCTGATAGTCCGCAGACAGTCGCTGCGCAAGCGTATGGAGTATAACCGTGAGGTCGTAGCCGGTAACGCACAGAATGAGATCAAGGATCTGGTTGAATCTTATCCCAAGTATTCCGGCGAGATCATGGCGCTTGTAGCCGAATATGAAGCGAGGTTCAACTCGGAATCGGGAGCTGCGCTCGGCGGCTTCGAGATTCCTTGACGCTCGATATGAGCTTTGGTAGTATTTATTGGGGTTTTGGACCCGGATAAGTTAGAAGGAGACGGATCATGCCTACAGATGTTTATACCAGTCCTTTATCGGAGAGATATGCCAGCAGGGAAATGCAGTATATCTTTTCCCAGGACAAGAAATTTACCACATGGCGAAAGCTTTGGATAGCACTCGCGGAAACCGAGATGGAACTGGGGCTGTCACAGGACGGTAAGCCTGTCATAACCCAGGAGATGATAGATGAGCTCAAGGCTCATGCCGATGACATCAACTATGATGTGGCACGAGCACGTGAGAAAGTGGTACGTCACGATGTTATGAGCCATGTATATGCATACGGACAGCAGTGTCCCAAAGCTGCCGGCATCATTCACCTCGGAGCTACCAGCTGTTATGTCGGGGACAATACCGACATCATCATCATGAGGGAAGCGCTCGAGCTGATACGCCGCAAACTGGTGTGTGTTATAGACGAGCTGGGTAAGTTCGCCGATGAGTATAAGGCGCTGCCGACACTTGCATTCACGCATTTCCAGCCCGCACAGCCTACCACTGTGGGCAAGAGAGCGACGCTGTGGACTCAGGAATTCGCTATGGACTTAGAGGATCTGGAGTATGTACTCGGCACGCTTAAACTTCTCGGCTCCAAAGGCACCACAGGTACACAGGCATCTTTCCAGGAACTCTTCAACGGAGATCAGGAGACCATAGATAAGATCGACCCGATGATAGCGCACAAGATGGGATTCGAAGAGTGCTATCCGGTATCGGGACAGACATATTCGCGTAAGGTCGACACCAGAGTATGCAATATACTTGCAGGTATTGCGGCATCGGCTCACAAGATGAGCAATGACATCAGACTTCTGCAGCACTTGAAGGAAGTTGAAGAACCTTTTGAAAAAGGTCAGATCGGTTCATCCGCGATGGCTTATAAGCGTAATCCCATGAGGAGCGAGCGTATAGCTTCGCTGTCCAGATATGTGATGATAGATGCGCTGAATCCCGCGATCACCTCGGCCACACAGTGGTTCGAGCGTACGCTGGATGATTCGGCAAATAAGAGGATATCCATTCCGGAAGCATTTCTGGCTACGGACGGTATACTGGATCTGTGCCTGAATGTCGTAGACGGGCTGGTAGTCAATGATAAGGTCATTCACAAGCATCTGATGAGTGAGCTTCCATTCATGGCTACCGAGAACATCATGATGGATGCGGTCAAGAACGGCGGTAACAGACAGGAGCTGCATGAGAGTATACGTCAGCTGTCTATGGAAGCCGGAAATAATGTCAAGAAGCTTGGACTTGAGAATAACCTGCTCGAGCTGATAGCTGCCGATGAAGCTTTCTGTACCGACCTCGAGTCGCTTGAGGCAGCTATGGATCCTGCTAAATATGTGGGCAGATCCGAATTGCAGGTAGACAAATTCATCGCATCGGTCGTAGATCCGATACGCGCTTCGCATGAGAGTATGCTCGGTGCATCAGCCGAGATCAATGTCTGAGGATACATAGGAGGATTGAGATGGTTAAAGCAGTAGTAGGCGCTAACTGGGGAGATGAGGGAAAAGGTAAGTTTACCGATATGCTCGCTGAGGATGCGGATATAGTTATCCGTTTTCAGGGTGGCGCCAACGCAGGTCACACGATAGTTAACGATTACGGAAAGTTCGCGCTCCATACGATGCCGTCGGGAGTTTTTCATCAGAAGATCATGAACATCATCGGAAACGGTGTGGCTTTTGATATAGAGAAGTTCATGAAGGAGCTCGATGATATCACGTCCAAGAATGTACCGATGCCGCAGATCATGGTATCTGACCGTGTGCAGGTCATGATGCCGTATCATGTACTTTTTGACACTCTGGAGGAGGCCAGACTTGCAGGTAAGTCATTCGGATCGACCAAGTCCGGTATCGCTCCTTTCTATTCGGATAAATATGCAAAGATCGGCTGGCAGATCAACGAGTTCTATCAGGATGATGATGTCCTGAAGGAAAAGATCGCCCGCATAGCAGCCATCAAGGACGCGCTGCTTGTGAACCTCTACAATACCGACCCTCTCGACCAGGCCGGAATACTGAACTGGATCAAGTCGGTACGTGAGCGTGTAAAACCTTTTATCGGGGATGTATCGCTCTATCTGGATAAGGCCATAAAGGAAGGCAAGACCATTTTGCTCGAAGGTCAGCTCGGTACCATGAAGGATCCCGATCACGGTATCTATCCCATGGTCACATCATCATCACCGCTGGCAGCATACGGCGCTATCGGAGCAGGTATCCCTCCGTATGAGATCAAGCAGATAGTAGTTATATCCAAAGCATATTCATCGGCTGTAGGCGCAGGTGCTTTTGTATCGGAGATATTCGATGACGCCGCCCAGGAGCTTCGCGATCACGGCGGAGACGGCGGAGAGTACGGTGCTACCACGGGACGTCCGAGAAGAGTGGGATGGTATGACTGCGTGGCCTCCAAATACGGATGCCGCCTGCAGGGCTGTACCGATGTGGCATTGTCGGTTCTCGATGCGCTCGGATATCTCGATGAGATACCTGTATGTGTGGGATATGAGATAGACGGTGAGGTCACCACGGAGTTCCCCGTTACCAGTCTGCTGGAGAAAGCCAAGCCTGTACTTAAGGTATTCCCCGGATGGAAATGTGATATCAGGGGCATCAATAAGTTCGAGGAACTGCCGATCGAAGCACAGAATTATGTAAACTTCATTGAAGAGCAGATCGGATATCCGATCACCATGGTTTCCAACGGACCGAAGAGAAGCGATGTGATCTATCGTGACAGCAAGCTGAAGAAATGATCCTTCGGCAGGCAATATATATGAGAATGAGTTAGGAGTCATCATGCAAAGCAGAACACATAACTGTAATGAATTAAGAATAGAGAACGCAGGCGAGAAGGTCACCATCGTCGGATGGTACGAGAATCTGCGTAAGGTGTCCAAAAACCTTGGATTCCTGATACTCAGGGATTTCTACGGCACTACACAGGTGGTCATCGAGACCGAGGATATGATGGACATCATAGACGGGGTGAACAATGAGTCCACTCTGTCGGTGACGGGTATCGTCAGAGAACGATCAAGCAAAAACTCCAATATCCCTACCGGTGATATCGAGGTCGTTCCCGAAGCGATAGAGATACTCGGCAAATGCATCTACAACGAGCTTCCTTTTGAGATCAACAGATCCACCGAGGCAGATGAGAATACCAGACTGAAGTACAGATATCTGGACCTCAGAAATCCTGCGGTCAAGAGCAAGATGGTTCTGCGCAGCCGTATAGTATCGGAACTCAGACGCCGCATGAACGATCTGGACTTCCTTGAGATCACGACTCCTATACTTACCTGCTCATCACCGGAGGGTGCCAGGGACTATCTCGTACCCGCACGTAATCATCCGGGCAAATTCTATGCCCTGCCTCAGGCTCCTCAGCAGTTCAAACAGATCCTGATGGCATCCGGCTTTGACAGATATTTTCAGATAGCACCCTGCTTCAGAGACGAGGATGCGAGAGCTGACCGCTCTCCCGGAGAGTTTTATCAGCTGGATATGGAGATGGCTTTTGCCACACAGGAGGATGTATTTGCGGTTGTAGAGCAGGTACTTCCGCCTGTTTTCGAGGAGCACGGAGTATATAAATCGGCATCCAAAGCGCCGTTCAAGAGGATCCCTTACTTAGAGTCCATGGAGAAGTACGGCACGGATAAGCCCGATCTGCGTATAGATCTGGTGCTTACCGACGCAACAGACCTGATGAAGGGCTGCGGATTCGGACCCTTCGATGAAGCTGATGTGATCAAGGCCATCGTGGTAGACGGCTTTGAAGCTACCCGTAAGCAGATAGATGCGATCATGGCTGAGGTCGAGGTAACATCCGGCGGAAAGGGGTATTGGTTCAAGGTGGATGAGTCCGGTGCGATAGCAGGCGGTATAGCCAAATTCCTGCAGGATCGTGCCGACAGCGTGAAGTCGGAATTGAATATCAAACCCGGAGATTTCGTGGGACTGACCTGCGGAGATAAGGGATCAGCGCTCAAGAGCGCGGGCGCACTGCGCAAACTGCTCGGTGCCGCTTCCGATAAGCACATGAAGAAAGACACATATGAGTTCTGCTGGATCGTGGATTTCCCGATGTACGAGATAGGGGAGGAGTCCGGAGAGCTTGAGTTCTGTCATAATCCTTTCTCGATGCCTCAGGGAGGACTGGATGCTCTTAAAGATAAGGATCCGCTCAGCATCCTGGCATATCAGTACGATCTCGTATGCAACGGAGTGGAGCTGTCGAGCGGTGCTGTCAGAAACCATGATCCCGAGATCATGATCGAAGCATTTAAGCTCGTAGGTCTCGGAGAAGATGATGTGAAGGCGAAGTTCCCCGCCATGTACAATGCTTTCTGCTACGGAGCGCCTCCGCATGCCGGCATTGCGCCCGGAGTGGATCGTATGATCATGCTCATCTGCGGTGAAGAGAGCATCAGGGAGATCATTCCTTTCCCGATGAACAAGAATGCCTGCGATATCATGATGGGTGCTCCCGCAGAGGTGGGAGAGCAGCAGCTTCGTGACGTACATATCAGGATAGAATTACCTGAGAGCGAGGCAGCAGATGAATAAACGCGATGTGATGGAGCTGCGTCGCAGATTCAAGAAGGATAACTGCACCATCAGCCGTCTGGCAGGGTGCTATGTGGACGCATATAAGAATAAGCTGCTGACATTTAATGAGAACTTCCTAAACCTCCCGGAGGAGGAGTTCTATAAATATATGGATCTGGCCAAGAAAACTCTGGGCGGAACCATAGGCAACAACCTGCTGGAGCTGGACTTCCCCGGCGAAGAAGAGGAGCCCGGAGGACGTCAGCAGTTCTACATGGGGCTTAAGAGCAGTGATTTAAAGAACGAGGATCTGCTGGAGAGGCTCTATGATCTGATCATCGAGAACTATGTTCATACCGGCAATTATCTGATCCTCGTATTCAAGGACACCTATGATATCATGAGCCGTACCAGCGATAATATGAAGCTGGACGAGTCCGAGGAAGTATATGAGTATATCCTGGTGAGCATATGTCCCGTGGATCTGTCCAAGCCCGGTCTGGGGTACAGGGAGGATGAGAAAAGGATCGGAGCGCGTATCAGAGACTGGATCGTAGGTGCTCCGGAGACCGGATTCCTTTTTCCCGCGTTTAATGACAGAAGTTCCGATATACACAAGGCTGATTATTATATCAGGGATGCGAAGGATTCACATCCCGAGTTTATAGAGGAAGTGCTGGGATGCAGTGTCAGACGTACCGCTACCGAGCTTAAACAGAAATTTCAAGCGATCGTTAAGAGTGCTTACGGGCGGGATGAGGAGCAGGCGAAGCTGGTGCTGAGTGACATAGCCGAGAGCATAGGCAATCGTGTCGAGGAGCTGCGCGCTGATGCCGAGAACGGTGTTTCGAGTGCATCTCCGGTCGTTTTGAATGACAGGGTCATCGATGAGATCCTTGAAGAAAATGATGTAAAAGGCTCGCAGGCTCAGTCGATCAAAGATATCTGTCATGATGAATTTGCCGATGAAGCGCCTCTGCTTGAAAACCTCGTGACTGAGAAGGAATTGGAGAAGGGCAGAGCTGAGAGACGGGAGAGAGAGCTCGTCAAAGAAAACGCACAGCTTAAAGAGAGATTATCCGTGACGAACACTGAGGGCGATGTTATAGTCAATGTAGACCCGTCCCTGGAGGGACGCATCAGTTCACGGATCATAGATGATCAGAAATTCGTACTGATCCCCGTTACCGATGATGATTCCATAGTCATCAACGGGCACGAGACCGATATCTGATCATCACGGTAGATATATGATATATCTGATGTATAACGTATGTGCCGTAGTTGCGCTTGCAACGCTCATTATGGCACTTATCACAAGAGGCTTGTACAAGGGAAGAAACAACAGGTTGTTCCTCTTCTTTTGTGTTGTCCTTTTTCTGGCAGGCCTGTTCGATATCGGGTCCGAATACATGGATCATTTCGCCGGCGTACGCCCGGGACTTACACCAATAAGATATTTTCTGAATCTGGCTTATTATCTGCTTCATAACCTGATGGCTCCGCTGTATTTCCTGTATATAGCATCCATTATGGGTATATGGCACAAGCTCCGCTCCGGCGGTCCGCTTATATATCTGTGGATAGTGCCGTATAACATAGATATCATTCTTCTGCTCATCAATGTGGCCAATCACAAGATGTTCTACTACGATCAGAATCTGGAGTTCCATCACGGATCGTGGTTTTTGATGCTGTATGTCGTTGCAATCTTTTACATGTTTTTTGAGATCGGTGTTCTGATCCATTACAGGAGACTTCTGAGGGGGGCTCTTTTCTGGCTCCTCTTGCTTTTTCTGCCGCTTAACGGTATCGCGGTATTTGTTCAGTACTTTATTCCCGCTCTGCGTATAGAGATATTCGCCACGACTATCATGTGTATGGGCCTGGCGATACTCGTTCACCGCCCAGAGGATATGGTGGATGAAGTGATGAACATGCAGAGCTACAAGGCTTTCCTGAGCGCGGTTCACCGGGATTATACTTCATCCGCACCGATCAACTATCTGATGATCCGTGTGAACAATTACAGGCTCCTTCGCCGCAGCCTGGGGATGAATAACTATACCGAGCTCATCAGAGCGATAGCCACCAGGATAAACCAGATATCCGCATCCGTGAGTCCCATGTTTGAGACATATTATCTGGAGCAGGGCTCATTTGTCGTATCAGGTGCCGCCCATATGTTTGATCATATCCTGAATGCAGGTCATGCTATCAACTCCTACGTGTCGCATCCCATTGCTCTTCACCATATGGAGGTCATGCTCGAGACGGCCATTTGTCTGGTCAGATGTCCCGAGGATATCGATACCGAGGACGGATTGCTTAACTTCGAGGGTACCTATAATACGAAGATACCCCGGAGCGACCGTGTCGTATGTGTGTCGCAGCTCCTGAAGGATTCAGATTTCCGTATACGCAGCGATATGGATACCATCATCAGCCGTGCGATAGAGAAGCATAAGTTCCAGATGTATTACCAGCCTATCTATTCCGTGGAAAAGGGCAGGTTCGCCACCGCAGAGGCTTTGATCAGACTTATTGATGAAGAATATGGATTTGTGTCTCCCGGTATCTTTATTCCCGCGGCTGAGGACAGCGGTGCCATACATGATATAGGCGACTATGTGATCGATGAAGTCTGCAGGTTCATAGGTTCTCTGAATTTCGAAGAGCTCGGCCTGGATTATATCGAGATCAACCTCTCTGCCGCGCAATGTATAGAGAACGATCTGTATGAACGCATTCGCGAGAGTATGGACAGGTACGGTGTACGTCCCGATCAGGTTAACCTGGAGATCACCGAGACCGCAGCCGATTACGATCCCGAAGTGACTGACAGGAACATCAACAAACTGTCCGCAGACGGTATCAGATTCTCTCTTGACGATTACGGAACCGGGTATTCGAATATCACCCGGGTGGTACAGCTTCCGCTCGATATAGTGAAGCTGGATAAATCACTGGTCGATGATATGGACATACCGTCCATGTGGGCAGTGATATGCAATACAGTCAGAATGCTCAAACGAATGAATAAAAAGATACTGGTTGAGGGCGTGGAAGATAAGAGAGCACTGAATAAGTTCATCGATATAGGATGTGACTACATCCAAGGCTTCTATTTCAGCAAACCCCTGCCTGCGAAAGATTATCTGGAGTTTGTGCGTGAAAGGAATGCACAGACTGCCGGGAGTGAATAAATGCAACAGATACTTACATTTGATGAGTGTGCTTTCGTCATAGTATTGCTGTTCTGGATATCGGCAATAGCGCGTAAAGAGCACACCACCCGTTCCAATCGAATAATGTTCAGGATGCTCACCCTTGTCCTTGTCGCAGTGACGGCGGATCTGGGTGCCGCTTCCATGAATAATTATGTATCGGGCGGAGAGAATAACATAATCCTGGCATATCTGTTCAACTATATCTATTTTGCGGCCCACAATCTGCTCCTGCCATTCTATGTGCTGTATGTTTATTCAAGTATAGATATATGGCATCTGTTCATGAACAGCAGGTATCAGAGGATACTGTGGTGGACTCTTGTGATCGTAGATGTGATAGTCCTCCTGCTGAACGGATCGTTTATCACGGTATTTACAATAACACCCGATGTGGTATATAAACGCGGACCGTGGGTGAGCGTGTTCTATGTGGTGGCAGCCGTCTATATTGCCTGGGTATTTATCATTCTCATCAAATACAGGAAGTATATAGACCGGAGAAAAATGACCACGCTTTTTTTCCTTTTCTCGATAGTGCTAGTAGGACTTACGATACAGATGTTCTACTCCGTAATGCTTGTAGAGTGCTACTCCATAGCATTGGCGGTACTTTTCTTCATGGTAATGGAGAGAAGGGATGACAATCAGGTCAATCCCATCACGGGCGCGCTGAAATATACGAGCTTCACGGAACGCATGACCAAGAACTCGTATTCAATGAAGCCCATATCGCTGATCTTCGTAAAGATCATGAACAATAACAACCTGCATATGTATCTGGGACTGAAGGGGCATAATGAGTTCCTGAGCTTCGTGACCGGACAGACCCACAAGCTGTGCATGGATAACGGACTGAATGACGATATCTACTATATGGAGAACGGTCTCTATGCAGTGGTGTGTGAAGGCACCGATGAGGAGCGTGTATCCCGTACGGCAGAGCAGATCATGGAGAAGCTGTCCGCCGAGACTCATTTTGCGAATCTGACGGTTATCCCGGATGTCAGGATGTGTGTGGTCTTCCATCCGCAGGATGTACATGATGCCCAGACGCTGTTCTCGCTGAGCACGAACTTCCACCGTACACTTCCCGACACCAAAGAAGTGCATTATTACAGGGATTTCAAGGATAATAAGGAATATCAGGTCAGGAATGATCTGGACGAGATCCTGCGCAGAGCTGTAGAGAATCACGGCTTCGAGATGTACTATCAGCCTATCTACTCCGTAAAAGAGAAGAAATTCGTGGCTGCAGAAGCTATGATCCGTCTGAATGATCCTGTTTACGGTCAGGTCCCGCCGGCATTATTCATTCCCGCAGCCGAGATCAACGGATATATACATGACATAGGAGAGTTTGTCTTCGAAGACGTCATCAGATTCATTTCCACACTGGATATGGATAAGCTGGGTCTCAGATATATAGAGGTGAACCTGTCCGCATCACAGTGTATAGAGGTGGATCTGGTCGATAAGATACGTTCGCTGATGTTTGAACACGGTGTTGAACCCAGACATCTGAGCTTCGAGCTGACCGAAGCGGCTACCGACATGAACCCCGAGATCGTGGATATGAACATTCATAAGTTACATGAATTCGGTGTGCAGATAGCCCTGGACGACTACGGTACCGGATATTCCAATATAAAGCGGACCACCGGCCTGCCCATCAATCAGGTCAAGCTGGATAAGAGTTTCGTGGATATGATAGATGATCCTCAGATGTGCATAGTGATACAGGATACCATAGCGATGTTCAAGGAAATGGGCATAGAAGTACTGGTCGAGGGTGTCGAGCAGGAAGCTGTAGCCCGTAAGTTCTCGGATCTTGCAGCTGATCTGATCCAGGGATGTGAGCTTATGCAGGGATTCTATTTCTGTAAGCCGCTACCCGCCAAAGAGTTCCTGAGTTTTCTGGAGGGACGTTCATAGCTCCTTCAGAATATCGGCGATAAGATCGCGTTCATCCATGGGGTGCTTGACACCGTGGATCTCCTGATAATCTTCATGGCCCTTGCCTGCGAGTACGATGATGTCTCCGGGGAGGGCATTTTTCATGCTGTAGGCGATCGCTTCCTTGCGGTCCGATATCTCTACGTATTTTCCGTCAGTCTTGGATATGCCGGTTTTGATATCATCTATGATGGCTTGAGGCTCCTCGTCTCTCGGGTTGTCGGAGGTGATGATGGTCAGATCCGCCAGTCTGCCGCTGACTTCCCCCATCTCGTAACGACGGGATTTGGCACGGTTGCCGCCGCATCCGAAGAGGCATACCAGTCTGCCGGGATCATAAGCTTTAAGTGTGGTGAGCAGGCTCTCCAGAGCCATGGCATTATGTGCATAGTCTATGAGAAGGGTGTAGTCATCCGATACGTGGATAGGCTCTACACGCCCTTTGACCTTCGTGTTCGCCAGCCCGGCCTGCATGACACCCTCGGCTATCCCGAGCATGTGACATATGGATATTGCGCAGAGTGCGTTATATACGCTGAAGTAGCCGGGAGTGGGCAGGGTGATGTGTACCGGCTGCTCTCTGTCGGGGATACGTGCGTCGAATTCAACTCCCAGTATGCCCGGACGGTTGATCAGCTGTATGTTATCGGCTTTGATATCCGCATCATCCGTAGTGATGCCGTAAGTCAGGACATCACAGGTATGTCCCTCGAGGATCCGTGACGTATGTGAATCGTCTGTGTTGAATATGCCGTGCCTGCACTGCTTGAACAGCAGACTTTTGCAATGTATATAATCATCCAGATCCCTGTGTTCGTTGGGACCGATGTGGTCGGGCTCCAGATTCGTGAATATACCTATATCGAAGATAAATCCCTGGGTACGGTGGAGCATCAGACCCTGAGAAGATACTTCCATGACCACGTGCGTGATCCCAGCTTCAACCATACGGGAGAAGTATTCCTGTACGAGATAGGATTCCGGAGTGGTGTTTTCGGCATGGATATGTTCATCGCCTATTATGATCTCTATGGTACCGATCAGTCCGCATTTAAGACCGGCATGCTCGAGAATGGATTTGACCATGTAGGTGGTCGTGGTCTTGCCCTTCGTGCCCGTGACACCGATGACGGTCAGCTTCTCGGCAGGATTTCCGAACCAGGCGGCCGATATGAATGCCATGGCATAGCGGGTATCTTCAACCTTGATGACGGTGACGGTGTCGGGGATCATATACGGAGTGTCTCCGTCAATCAGCATAGCCTCAATCTCCGGGATATCCCGGGAGACCACTATGCAGGCAGCTCCTTTTGCAACTACGTCGGGGATGAACTTATGTCCGTCGGAGTTGGCTCCCACGATGCATATGAACAGGCTGCCCGGATTAACCTTGCGGGAGTCATAGATAACGGATGATATGTCTATATCGGAATTGCCGTGGAGGCAGGTGTATGTGAGACCGGAGAGAAGATGCTTAAGGGTTTTCATATGTGACTCCTTTTTGTGGTGTTTTTATACTTTGTATTATAACATATGGAGATACGGCATATGATATAATACAGATTATGGATTTTGTGTGTAAGGGTGTGAGAAAGGCATACGGCCGCAGTGTGATATTGCGGGGGATCGGCTTCGAAGCTGCGGGTGGTGAGATCATCGGCTTCTCCGGCGATAACGGCTGCGGTAAGAGTACCCTGCTCTCGATCCTGGCAGGTGTGGAGAGACCGGATAAGGGAGAAGTGAAGCTTGACGGCAGGAGCATATATGCGATCCGTAATCTGACTGACCGTATCGGATATGTCCCACAGACAGATCCTCTGCCCGGAGAACTGCGGGTAAAAGAATGCCTGAAGCTGTGGGCCGGATCCCGGGAGGACATGGACAATACCCTGTATGATTATGAGCTGGACGGGATCGCCCGGATGAAGATATCCAGGCTCTCGGGAGGTATGAGACGCAGAGTATCGGTAGCCTGTGCCACAGTATCGCGCCCGGATATTCTGATCCTGGATGAACCCACGGCCGCACTTGATATGCACTATAAACAGCTGATCCGGAGTGATATGCGCCGTATGGCCGAGATGGGTACGACTGTCATTCTGGTGAGCCATGATTATGATGAGCTGAATATGTGTAACACATGTTATAGAATAACCGACGGTATCAATGAGAAGCTTTAAACTGTTTATCCTTCAGCTTAAATCATCATTTAGGAGAGTAACACTCGGACTGCTTATCATGGCAGTCCTTTTTGGAGTGCTGTTTGGCATTTTCCGAGTGTATATGAGAGCGACGACAAGCGGAGATACCGAAAGCGGAACCGCATTGTCCGGCGATATGAGTGACGGTGGAATGCGGGAGAGTGACGGATCGGGCGGTCTGATAGATGTGGCGGTAGTGTCGGATGATACGGTCTTTACGGATTACATACTCGGCCTGACGGAAGATATCTCCGGCGTGACCGGGATATGCAGTCTGGTCAGAATGGACATGAATGAGGCTGTGGATAACCTGAGTTCGGGTGATGTGAGCATGATCATAGAGATACCGGACGACTTCTATGAGGAGGCATCGTCGATGAGAGATGCCCGACTGATCATATATACGGACGGTAAGCCCACCAAAACAGAGTATAAACTGCTCGCCATGCTCGGGAGCGTCACGGGACTGATGGAGATCACTGATGCTGAAATATTGAGCATGTATGACGGAATGGCTGCCTATGACATGCCTGTAGCAAGATCGGATATGGAATGGCAGCTGCTGAGTGCCACATATGCGGGATTCACGGACAGAACTGAGAGGATAGATGTGGAAAATGTATCCGCGTACGGTTCTTATGATGTAATCAGGTTCTATCTGACGGCAGCAGTGCTGTGCATGATCATCATAGGCAGCGTGACCCTGTTCGGCATATACGGCAGGCAGGATATCAGGTTGGAGAGCGCGATATGCCGGGGCGGCCGGTTAGCTTTGCTTTCCGCTACCGTCAGTAAGGTATGCGCCATGTGGATATCCTTGGGGATATGGGGAGAAATTATAGGATATTTATTAAAACTGGCTTTAATAAAAGCAAATATCAATGTGGACGGACAGCTTATCAGGCTCTCCTCCGGTGTGCGTTTCCACATAGCAATATGGATAACCGCACTGTCAGTGGCTGTCTGGATACACTTCATATCTTCGATCATAGGAACGGATACACCGCACTTCCGTGTGACATATGTGGTTACCGTTTTGATCATGCTGATCGGAGCGGGGGCTGTCATACCCATCGTCTACCTCCCGGAGCCTGTACGGGCTGTCTCGGACTACCTCCCTGCGGGAGCATTACACAGGATGCTGATATCCGGGATGTGGAACAGCAGGCGCCTCAGAGGAATGAGCAGTATAGAGGGATTGATCGTTACGCTTATAACCGATGTGATCCTGCTTGGAATAGCGGTTTTACTGTATAGACGGGAATTATTAAAACACGATTAAATATACTGACACATATGGCCAAACTGTTGTGCAGATGGGTTGTAACCCGCATGAAAGTGAATATTCGAAGTGTTTCGTTCTGGCTGATGACCGTACTTATGGCACTGGCTTTGATATTGATGCGGCGGGTGATAGGACAGTACAGTGCAGATACGGTGGTGCTGCTGTATGCACCGGATGCCGTTTCCTCCGGTTCCGGAGAGCAGACGGACTCTGTTTCCTCCGGCCATGATATGCAGCCGGATGAGTTCACCGCCGGAGAATGGTGCTGCCGGTATCTGTCTGAACATACACCGGAAGGATTTGTATACGAGCCGGTGGATAGTGAGGATCAACTGATATCCCGTGTCAGTACCGGGGATGTATCATGCGGAGTTATTTTCGGAGAGGATGCGAATGCGAGGATATACCAGACTGCCGGTTCGGTGGACGGGTATGTAGTGAGAGAGATGGTTTATCCCATCATCGCGGAATATTTGGCTGAAGATGATTTGAATGACTATGTTCACGGATCATATCCGGCACTGTCGGAGGATGTCTTATCAGGCCGGGCAGACGAGGCGGCTGCATATGTTGCAGAGCGGTACAGGGAACATATGGATGAACTTGATCTGGAGATATATGAGATCAGGGATATAAGTAAAGGCCGGGCAGACGGGTGGCTGAACATTGAAGCTGATGCAGGCTCGACGGCTGAGTCAGAAGCAGAGTCGCGGGCCGGACGGCTTGAACGGCTGATATTCGCAATAATGCTTGCCGGTGTATGCGGGCTGTGCATATATGATACGGCATATACCGACAGGACTTTTTATCGGGCATTTTCGGCAGGGAAAAGAATCCTGCTCGCCGGAGCACAAGTATTGATAACGAATGTTATGGTGGCGGGGATCGCATTTGTTCTGGCTTATGCGCTACGCTGATTCCGGACAAACGGTGGATGGCTTGAAGTGGAGATAACGGATTGAGATACACTAATGCACTGATATATCAAAGCGGATACGGATTCAGACGCGGTTCGTTCGTTGTTGAGGATGGACGGTTTGCGCTGATATCCGTCGAGGATGACCATCATAGCGAACACATCGGAGACGACTATAGCGGCTACGATAGAGACCGCTATCATGGCAGTTTACCGGGCACGGATGATACCGGCGGTGAAGACGTTATCGACCTGGGCGGACGGCATGTGATCCCCGGACTGGTGGATATCCATATACACGGATGTGCCGGAGCGGACTGCTCGGATGGGGATCCGGTCGGTTTACGCACCATGGCTGCATTTCTGGCATCAAGAGGTGTCACATCGTTTCTGCCGACATTGGCCACACTTCCCGAAGCGGACCTGGAGAGAGCATGTGGCATGATAGCGGATATGCCCTTATTTTCTGAGGGGGCAGATTCCGGGAGCATACAGGCAGCCGGATACGCGGGAACCGGCGCGAGGGTGCTGGGCTTGCGTATGGAGGGCCCGTATCTGTCTCCCGGGAGAAAAGGATCTCAGAATGCCGCTGATTTATGTAAACCAAGCATTGAACAGTTCGTTGGATTATACCGGCTATCCGGCGAGCGTATTCGCATAGTGGATATCGCACCGGAACTGGAGGGCGCCGAAGAGTTCATACATGAAGTATCGAAGATATGCCGTATCTCTCTCGCACATACCGAAGCCGACTATGAGACAGGCTTACGGGCAATCGGCGCCGGTGCTTCGCATCTGACACATCTCTATAATGCAATGCCGGGCATTCACCACAGAGCTCCCGGTGTGATCGGTGCTGCATCGGAATCGGATGATGTCACGACCGAGATCATCTGTGACGGGATCCATGTGCACGAGAGTGTAGTGAGAATGGCATTTAAAGTCTTTCCGGGCAGGATATGTCTGATATCCGATGCTCTCAGATGCTGCGGCATGGAGGAGGGAGAGTACGAGTTCGGAGGTCAGGACATAAGTCTGACAGGGGGCGCTGCGTATCTGCCTGACGGTCATCTGGCCGGCAGTGCCACGGATTTATGGAAATGTGTGCAAAATGCGGTCAGCTTCGGCATAGACTTAAGCGAAGCGATAGACTCCGCTACTATCATACCCGCATCCGTAGCTGGTGCGGATAAATATGTCGGATCCATAGAGGTCGGAAAGCATGCCGATTTCATCGTATGCGACTGTGATCTGGCAGATCGTGAAGTGTATATTTCGGGTGCGCGTATATAGCTTCTTGTTATGTTAAGCACATCAATAAAAAACATATACTATTTATGTTTTCGGGGTTTATATTTTGAAAACGCAGGAGTATAATTTCCCGAGGAAAACAAATGACATAATATTGAGGCTTTAAGGAGACTGTCATATGGATGCTTCTTTAGAAAACACAAAAAAGAGAATTGCAGCACGCAGGAAGAAGTTTTTTTCGTTGCTGCTGGTTTTCGTTCTACTGGTGAGCGCTCCTGTTATTGATTCGCACGCAATACAGATTGCTGATTTTGATAATGGCCGTTTTCCTCTAGGAATAGGGTGTCCTTCCGGCAGCGTGATTACGTGGGAGCCGGGTGATGCTGTTGCAGTAACAAATTTTCCAGTGGTATATTATAGAGTTCCTGATGGAAAACAGTATAATGAGACACCGATAAACCTGGGCAAGGGAGATCATAATGATATTGGCTCAGCGGACACGGCAAAGTATACGGTGTTGAGTTATGAACAAGTGATAATCCAGATAAGAGAAGGCGGCGGTGATCCAACCTATAACGGTCCTGATAATTTTACTTTTGGATATTGGGAAATAGAAGACCTGGCGCAGAATGGTTATACTATAAGCAAAATATATTTGGTTGCACGTCCGTCCCGCCCCGCAGCAAAAAATGAATCAAAAGAGGAAGAAGACGGACTTCAGCTTCCGCCTCACGAGCATACCTATACCTGGATTAAGACCAGAGAAACGACTGAGGAAGTAGACGGAGAGTGGGCATACATATGCGAATGCGGTGATGCGAAGTATCGCATCCCCGAATCTGGTATATTTGCGTTTATTAAGAATTCCATTGATAAGATTGAAAAGGCTCCCAAAGGGAGCACGGTCGAGATAAAGACCAGCAGATGGCTTGTTATCAACAAGGCTGTTGTTGATGCCATTTCCGGCAGGCCGGATCTGACCGTTAAGCTCTCATATCTTGAGGGTGGCTTTAAAGGTGACCGTCTGATCACCACCATACCCGCCGGTACGGATCTGCATCCGTATCTGGATGAAAAAGGCTATGTGGGATTCCTTTACCTGAAGACTTTGTTCCCTACCGAAAGAACTGCCGGTAAATAACCGATGAACCCCGGCAGGAACCTGGACAACCGGACGGAGAGTGCTCCGCATACGGGATATGTATCCCGCATCATTCGTCTGTTCCTGATCTATATCGCTACGGTGACCGTTCTTACCGGTTTTCTCGTACTGTCTGCATTTATTCCGCGTAAGCTGCTTGCTGATCATATGGCAGCTTCCGCGGATTATTTATGTGATACGGAGCTGTTCGGAGTGATTTGGGATGGTGTGCCGGCCAGTAAGATCGACCACTATGCCGACTCCATTCTCTTAAACATCGCATGGAACTATGACAGTGCTCATCCCATCCGGTCCGTGATGGAATCATCATACTATTACCGGGATGGTCAGAATGAAAACTTTAATCTGCGTGATGCGGTATACGATGAGCTTTCTCCCAACCGGGAATATCTCAGATACTGGCACGGTTCCGTTGCTCTGGTACGTCCGCTCCTGATCATCATGTCACTGCAGGGAATATATATATTCTGGGGAGTTGTTTTGCTTTTGCTTCTGATCACGCTCCTGTGGCGTCTCATACGCGCGAAAGAGTATTTTTGTACTGTCGGGATCGTATTGGGTGCGGTACTGACCTTCTCATGGTTTGTTCCTTTCAGCCTGGAATATACCTGGGTATATCTTGTGATGCTGGTATCGGCTCATGTCATCATGGGAGTGAGTTATTCCAAGCCTGGGACCGGCGGCAGGATCACAGCGGTTCTTATGGTCAGCGGCATCGTATGTGCATATCTTGATTTCCTGACCGCGGAGACCCTGACATTAACTGTGCCGCTGTTGCTTGCTGTATGCCTTTTAGCACGCCGGGGGTCGGATGTGAGGGATTTGCTCTTTCTGTCGATCCGATCTGCTATAGCCTGGGCGATGGGATATGCAGGGATGTTTGTGATCAAATGGGGACTGGCTTCACTTATCCTGTCCGGTAATGCTCTGGATCATGTGACCGGCAATGCCGCTGAGAGAGTAAATGGGCTGGTGCTTGACATGGCCTACTTTACATTCTTCGGACCTATGATCAAGAATTTCAGGACGATACTGCCTTTTTCGCTGGGAACGGCCGGAGCGATAGCGGGTGTGATTTTATTGCTTGGCTGTGTATATGCCGGATATGTGCACTGCAGACCCGGAGCACGTATCGGGGTAGTGCTCATCTATCTGGCGATTGCCGTTATACCGCTTGTCAGATTCATTGCGCTTCGTAACCACTCGGTGCTCCATTATTTTTTTACATGCAGGGCTTTGCTCGGTACGATACTGGGGATATGCCTGATCATGGGTGAGACGCTGGGGCCGGCCGGGACAGGACGCCGTTTTGGCGGTTCACGCAGCGTTGTTTAACCATATATGCTATACTGTACATATACTATAAGAAGGGAAGTCGATCACTATGAGTTTTGATATCCAGTATCTGCTGATACTTCAGGATCTGAGAAATGCCACCGGCGGCATATTTGACGAATTCTTTAATGCCTTGTCCAAGATCGCTGTTGATGTCATGGTTTTCCTGCCTTTTCTGATCTTCTGGGCTGTGGATAAGGCCTGGGGGTATAGGTTTATGGCCGTCAGATGGGTTGGCGAAGTCATCAACGGGCTCGTGAAACTTACCGTATGCGCCTACAGACCCTGGATCCGATCCGACCTGATAGAACCGGCCGGTGATTCGAAGGTTGCAGCTACGGGATATTCTTTCCCCAGCGGACATACCTTGTGTGCCACGGCCATGTACGGAAGTGTATTCATCTGGCAGCGGGATAAAAGGCGCTGGCTGGCAGTACTGTGTGCAGTAGCTATAGCTCTCACTGCTTTTTCAAGGAATTTCCTCGGTGTGCATACACCTCAGGACGTGCTTGTATCCTTTGCAGAGACCAGTTTACTCCTGATTGTGATCGGTATAGTGGTCAAGAAGGCGGACGGCAGTGAGAAAGTATACGACATTCTGTCCGTTGCCGGAGTGATCTTCATCATAGCCGCACTCGTCTACATACTGGTTAAGCCCTATCCCATGGATTACGTGGATGGCGAGCTGCTGGTAGATCCCGTGAAGATGATGAAGGACTGCTTCATGGGCTGCGGAGGTCTGCTCGGACTGATCATCGGTTCATATGTAGAGCGTCATTATATCCACTATGAGATTCCGAAGGGAGCCGCGTCGCTGCCTCTGATGACCGGAGTGGGTGTCGGAATAGTTTTCTCGTGGACTCAGTACATGGGACCGGCTATATTCGTTACCGCATTCGGAAGAAACTGGGGAAATATGGTATCGAGCCTGTTGATCAACTTCTTCGCAGTAGCCGTCTGGCCGATGTTTATTATGAAGGCTGCTCAGAAGGAAACCGAAAAGGCGGCCGCATAATATATATGACCAAATGCCTGATGAAACCTGCGAGGAGCGATCCCCGCAGGTTTTTTGCGTATGGAGAGCGTGCGGGCACATCTTGACAGAACATATGTTCCCCGATATAATTACTCTATGTCGAATAATGAAGATAGACAATATATAGCCATAGATCTGAAGAGCTTCTATGCTTCCGTGGAGTGTCGTGACCGTGGACTGGATCCTCTTAAGACGAACCTTGTAGTGGCTGACCCTACCCGTACGGAGAAGACCATATGTCTGGCGGTCACGCCGTCGCTCAAGGCCTACGGCATACCCGGGCGTGCCAGACTTTTTGAAGTGGTCGAGAAGGTCCGTGAGGTCAATGCCCTGCGCAGGATGAAGGCGCCGGGCGGTGTTTTCCATGCTTCATCCGATGACGCCGATGAGCTTGACTCCGATCCGGGGCTTGAGCTTTCCTATATCACGGCCCCGCCGCGCATGAAGCTCTATATGGAGTATTCGACGAATATTTTCAATATATATATGAAGTATGTCGCTCCGGAGGATATACACGTCTACTCTGTGGACGAGATATTTGCCGATGTCACGCATTACCTGGATACATACCATATGACCGCGAGGGAGCTGGCGATCACCATGATCAGGGATGTGCTCAGCCAGACCGGGATCACGGCGACTGCCGGCATAGGTACGAATATGTACCTGGCGAAGATCGCCATGGATATCGAGGCGAAGCATATGGATGCCGATGAATACGGTGTGCGGATAGCCGAGCTCGATGAGATGAGCTACCGCAGGCTGCTGTGGGGGCACAGACCGATCACGGATTTCTGGCGTGTGGGGCGGGGATATGCCCGTAAGCTGGAGGCCCAGGGCCTGTATACCATGGGAGATGTCGCCAGATGTTCCCTTGGGGGACCGCAGGATTACTATAATGAAGACCTGCTGTACGATATGTTCGGCATCAATGCCGAGCTGCTCATCGATCACGCCTGGGGCTGGGAGAACGCGACCATAGCTGATATCAAGGCTTACCGCCCGGAGGCGAATTCGATCAGCACGGGCCAGGTCCTCAGTGAGCCATATCCGCATGACAAGACCAGGCTGATAGTGAAGGAGATGGCGGATAATCTGGTACTCGATCTGGTGAGAAAGCGTTTGATGACCGATCAGATAGTGCTGACCATAGGGTATGATATAGCCAACCTGAAGGATGACGATCGTCGTAAGAACTATACAGGCGAGGTGAAGGCCGATTATTACGGCAGACTTGTTCCCAAGCATGCCCACGGCACGGCTAATCTCGGTGAATACACCTCATCGGGGCGGATCATCATAGATGCGGCCATGGAGCTCTTTGACAGGATAGCGGACCCGAATCTGCTGTCCAGACGCATGTCCATAGCTGCCTGCCGTGTACTTACGGACAGAAAGGCAAAGGAGGTCCGAAAGCAGGATGAGGAATTCGTCCAGCTGGATCTGTTTACCGATTATGCGGCCATGCAGCAGGAACAGAAGGTGCACGATGAGACGATCGAGAAAGAACGCCGCATGCAGGAAGCTGTCCTGGCGATAAAGGAGCGATACGGCAAGAATGCGATCCTCAAGGGGATGAACTTCGAGGAGGGAGCTACCGCCCGCGACAGGAACGCTCAGGTGGGAGGGCATAAGGCCTGACACCCTGATGACGGGGAGTTGGTGCGTTATGTAAACCGAAACCGGGAGGCATTTGATCCTATGAACGAGATGAAACCTGATTACAGTGATATAATCGATATGCCGCGACATGTGTCGACTAAGCATCCGCATATGTCCCGGTCCGACAGGGCAGCACAGTTTGCACCGTTTGCCGCTTTGACGGGATATGATGAGATGATAGATGAAGCCGGCGAGCAGAATGCCGTGGCAGAAGACAGTGTGATCTTTACTGCCGAAGATCTGGATGCCCCATAGGTTAACATAATATGACTGCCCCCCTTTATGCAGACATTATCATAGAGATCTCACACGAGCAGCTTGATCGGCCGTTCCAATATACCGTTCCGGATGAGCTGCGCGGTATTCTGCGCGTCGGAGACAGCGTAAATGTACCTTTTGGCCGTGCAAACAAGGTTATCAGCGGCTACTGTATCGAATTAAAGGACACTCCCGATTATCCCGAGGATAAGCTCAAGAGCATCATTGAGATCAGATCGGGCGAGATGGGTGCCGAGGGAAATATGATCGCCCTGGCATGGTGGATGAGGTCTCACTACGGTGGTACCATGATCCAGGCCCTCAAGACTGTCATTCCGGTGAAAAAGAAGATGACGGTGAAGACGCATAAGCGTGTCGATCTGACTCTGGATCGCGAAACTCTCGGTGTCGTTATAGAGGAATGCGAGCGTAAGCATCACACTGCGAGGCTCCGTCTGCTGTCCGCACTGCTGAGCGAGCCGACTCTGCCTTACGAGCTGGTGAGAGATAAGCTGGGTGTCACCTCGCCCACCATCAGAAGCCTGGAGGAAAAGGGCTACCTGCGAGTGACCGAGACAGAGTACTACAGGAATCCTGTTGTGACCGATGCTCAGGCACACACACAGTATGAATTGAGCCCCCGCCAGAAAGAGATAATAACAACCGTTATAGACAGCTTTGATCGCGGAAACCCCGGTAAATACCTGATACATGGCATTACCGGGAGCGGCAAGACCGAGGTATATATCGGCATAGCCGACGAGACTGTCAGGCGCGGGTTTCAGGTGATCGTGCTGATACCGGAAATATCGCTGACATATCAGACTCTGCTCAGATTCTATAAGAGATTCGGTGACAGAGTCAGCGTGGTCAACTCTTCCATGACTCAGGGAGAGAGATATGATCAGTATCTGAGAGCGAGAAGAGGAGAGATCGATGTCATCATAGGCCCCAGATCCGCGCTTTTTACGCCGTTCACGAGATTGGGAGCCATCATCATAGACGAGGAGCATGAGACCAGTTACAGGTCTGAGAATGTCCCGAGATATAAGGCAGTGAACTGCGCGGAATATATAGCCGGTGTCCGCGGAGCAAGTCTGGTGCTTGGATCGGCGACACCTTCGATGGAGTCGTACTACAAGGCCATGCGTGGGGATTATACTCTGTTCACCATGGATGAAAGGCTTACAGGCGGCACACTGCCGCAGGTACATATCGTAGATCTGCGTGATGAACTGAGGAGCGGGAACAGGACTGTTTTCTCGGATAAACTCCGGGAACTGATGGATGAGAAGCTGTCCCGCGGCGAGCAGGTCATGCTGTTCATAAACAGGCGCGGAGTTGCCGGTTTCGTTTCCTGCCGGAGCTGCGGACATGTGGTCAAATGCCCCCACTGTGACGTGTCCATGACAGAGCATCGCGGAGGCAGGCTGGTATGCCATTACTGCGGTCATACCGCCCCCATGCCGAAGACATGTCCCGAGTGTGGATCGAAGTACATAGCGGGATTCAGGGTAGGTACGGAGCAGATAGAGACCGAGGTGGCACGCATGTATCCTCAGTCGAGAGTACTCAGGATGGATGCCGATACTACGAAAGAGCGCGGAAGTATGGAAGAGATCCTGCGTACCTTTAAGGATCATAATGCGGATATCCTGATCGGTACACAGATGATAGTCAAAGGGCATGATTTTCCGCTGGTCACGCTGGTCGGGATACTGGCAGCCGATATGTCTCTGTCGATATCGGATTACCGCGCGGCAGAGAGGACGTTCCAGCTGCTGACACAGGCTGCCGGCAGAGCGGGACGTGGCGAACATCCCGGGGAGGTCGTGATCCAGACCTACCAGCCGGAGCATTACAGCATTGTGTCCGCGGCATCTCAGGATTATCGTGCTTTCTATGATGAAGAGATAGAGTTCAGGACGCTCGCATCATATCCTCCGGTTCGTCATCTGCTCGAGATCATGGTGGTATCCGATGATGAAGATGAAGGTTTCGGCGTAGCAGGCGCATACAAGACCATAGCCGATGAACATATAGCAGGCGCTGCGGGACAGGGATATTCCATCGGTCCGGCTCCGGCGGCGATAATCAAGCTGCGCGATAAGTACCGGCATGTTCTGTATGTCAAGCATACGGATATGGAAGAGCTGGTATGCATCAAGGACCTTATAGAAAGCTACATGCAGACTCATCCGGCGCGTCGGGTACTTACCTTTTTTGATTTCGATTAGGTATCATGATATGATATTAAAGCTACGGCGTGCATTTGGCCGGAGATATTGAAACGGCAGCATACAGCAGAAAGGTTGCAAAAATGGCACTGAGAAATATACGTATAATGGGAGACCCCGTACTTGAGAAGAGATGCAAGGAGATCAAAGAGGTCACACCCCGAATAAAAGAACTGATAGATGATATGTTTGATACCATGTATGAGGCCAACGGAGTAGGACTGGCCGCACCGCAGGTGGGTATTCTTAAGCGTGTTGTGGTCATAGACACCACCGGAGAGGATCCGCATGTACTTATCAACCCCGAGATCCTGGAGACGTCAGGGGAGCAGACCGGAGCCGAGGGGTGCCTTTCTCTGCCCGGCAAGACCGGTATCGTGACCAGACCCAACTATGTGAAGGTCAAAGCCTATGACACGGATATGAATGAGTTCGAGCTCGAGGGTGAGGAACTGCTTGCCAGAGCCATAGTTCATGAGCTGGACCATCTGGACGGCCATATGTATGTGGAAAAGGTTGAAGGCGAGCTGATGAATGTGGCCGCTGCCGGCGAAGACACTGATGATGAGGACGGAAGCGCGGCATTGGATGATCATGCCGATACCCCAGAAGAATAACGAGCGTAATAATATATGAAGATAATCTATATGGGGACACCGGATTTCGCGGTAGGACCTCTGAAAGCCATCATAGATGCAGGATATGAGGTGACCGCGGTAGTTACTCAGCCCGATAAACCCAAAGGCAGGAGTGATAAACTGATCCCGAGTCCCGTCAAAGCAGTGGCTGTGGAACACGGTATACCTGTGCTTCAGCCTGTCAGACTTCGTGATCCCGAATCCATAGCGGAGTTGAGCGCTTATCCGGCGGATATCATAGTAGTAGCCGCTTTTGGACAGATATTGCCCGCGGAAGTACTTAACTATCCGAGGTTCGGCTGTGTGAACATACACGCGTCATTGCTGCCGCATCTGCGCGGGGCATCTCCGATACAGCATGCGATCCTGATGGGAGATAAGGAGAGCGGTGTTACGATCATGCAGATGGATGAGGGGCTGGATACCGGTGATATCCTGATACAGGAGAGCATCCCGATCACGGCGGATGATACGGGAGGCTCGCTGTTTGACAAGCTCGCCGTGCTCGGAGCCGAACTGATAGTGAGGGCTTTGCCACTGATAGAGCAGGGTAAGCTTACACCCATTCCTCAGGATGAAACGTGTGCCGACCATGTGGGCATGCTTAAGAAAAGCATGGGGCAGATAGATTTCTCAAGACCGGCCGTGGAGATCGAGCGTCAGGTACGGGGGATGGATCCCTGGCCCGGGGCATATACGACATATAAAGATAAACAGCTGAAATTGTGGAAGACGGCCTGCATGAGCGTGGATGATCTTACGGTCATCACCGCCAATAAGGTTGACATAACACAGACTGGTAACCGCATCTCACACCCCGGCACGGTGATATTCACGGATAGATCATCCGTATATGTCAGCACAGGAGACGGGATACTTCGCATAGATGAACTTCAGCTCGAAGGCAAGAAGCGGATGAGCGTGCGTGATTTCCTTCTCGGTCAGCACATGGAGGCCGGGGACAGACTCAGCTGACCGGGCCGCATATTCCGATGATAATATGAATGAGATCAATATACGCGCTCTGATCGTCGATTCGATGATCGAGATGGAACGGACGGATACATATCTGTCTGTCGAAGAGAGTGCAGTACTGGATAAATACGATCATACAGACCCGCGCGATAAAGCTTTCTATAAGAAAGTCATGGACGGAACGAGTGAGTACCGTCTCAGGATAGACTATATCCTGGATCAGTATTCCAAAACTCCCGTATCCCGGATGAAGCCCTTGATCCGGGCGATTCTGCGTATGAGTGTTTATCAGCTGATCTGGATGGATGCCGTACCTGATTCCGCAGTCTGCAACGAAGCCGTGAAACTGACATCAGCCCGCGGATTAAGCGGACTGAAAGGCTATGTGAACGGAGTTCTCCGCAATATATCCCGGAATAAAGATAACATACGATATCCTTCGAAGACAGATGACCGCATCAGGTATATGTCTGTGATGTACTCATGTCCGGAGTGGATAGTGCGTCAGTTGTCTGATGAGCACGGGACGGACCGCGCAGAGAGCATCCTTGCATCATATATGGAAGAAAAGCGGCTCTCTGTCAGGATCAGGATAGATGACGGTGAGCGCAGACAGGCTCTGATCTCGTCATGGACTGAGGCAGGCATTGAAGTAAGCCCTAATCCTCATATCCCGGATGGGATGTTTCTGAAGAATACAGGATCGGTCTCGGAGATGGCCGGATATGCTGACGGCAGTTTCGTTGTACAGGACACGGGATCCATGATGGTCAGCGAACTGGCGGGGGTTCATCACGGGGATATCGTGATGGATCTGTGCGCCGCTCCCGGCGGGAAGAGTGTGCATATTGCCGACGAGTTATGTAAACTAGAGAGAGGTGCGGATCCGGCAGGAGGATTGCTGACATCGCATGTATACAGTTATGATATATCCGCATCCAGATGCGACAGGATGACAGAGAACATCAGGCGTCTGGATATGGAGGATATGATAACTGCTGAAGTTCATGATGCTACGGTATTTATCCCTGATATGGAAGGAAAAGCCGATATCGTCATTGCTGATGTGCCCTGTTCCGGACTCGGAGTCCTGGGACACAAGAGTGACATACGATATCGCCTTAAGCCGTCTGATATTGATTCACTGGTCGGGCTTCAGCGGAGCATCATAGACACTGCGGTCAGATATGTACGCCCCGGGGGAAAGCTCGTATACTCGACCTGCACGATATCACGCAGGGAGAATGAGGATCAGGCGGCATATATAATGGAGAAGTACGGTTTTCGCGATATCACGGAGAACGCACTCGCCGGGTCGGCCATTACCCCGCCTGAAGGTGACTTTGTGATGCCGGTCCGGAACCACGCAGGTGCTCCGGCACCCACCCACGGCCTCCGGATTCTCCCGGATGCATGGAAGTCGGACGGCTTTTATATATGTGTACTGGCGCGACGTACCTCTGCACTCGACTGATGCAGCCGGATGCCTTTTGCAGACATCCAAGCGTACCTGCAACGGATATATGCTGACGTAAGCGCCTTATAGAGACTATGCGGGACATCAAATCATACACATTGCCTGAATTAACCGAATACATTACCTCTCTCGGGGAGCCTTCCTTCCGTGCGAAGCAGCTCTATCAGTGGATGCATGAGAAATGCGTCGCCTCGCTGGATGATATGTCGAATATCCCCAAGGCCCTGAAGGAGAAGCTTCGTGAGGATACTGCCGGGGCAGCCGGAGAAGCAGGAGAAGACAGCTACGGGGAGTCTGCCGAGTCGGACCACCAGGTTGACATAACACAACACAGACCGTGCCCGGAGTTATCTGACATAACTCATCTCGCCCCCGTCGACATCCGGGAGTCACGCGACGGCACGCGCAAATATCTCTTTGAACTTCCTGATGGTGAGCTCATAGAGAGCGTCCTGATGAGATATAAGTACGGCAATACCGTTTGCGTCAGCTCACAGGTGGGGTGCCGCATGGGATGCAGATTCTGTGCATCTACCATGGATGGACTTACCAGAAACCTGACTCCGGCGGAAATGCTGGATCAGATATATAGAATAACGATCGATATCAATGAACGCATATCCCATGTGGTTGTCATGGGGATGGGTGAACCGATGGATAATTACGACACATTGATCACCTTTCTCGGGATACTGACGTCGCCGGAGGGCTATAACCTGAGCCGGCGTAATATCACTGTATCCACCTGCGGCCTGATCGAACGTATCAGGGAGTTCGCCGATGAGGATATGGGAGTAACGCTCGCGATATCCCTGCACGCACCTACGGATGAGCTCAGGCGTACCATGATGCCCATAGCCAACCGCTATTCGATTGCCGAGATCACCGAGGCGGCGAAGTACTTTTTTGACAGGACAGGCAGAAGGATCACTTATGAGTATGCGCTGGTCAGGGATACCAACGATTCCGATGAGTGCGCACGTAAGCTTGCCGCTCTGTGCAGACAGACGGGGGCTCATGTGAACCTCATACCGGTCAATCCGGTGACCGGGCGCGGATACGCTCCGACTGCCGATGACGGGGTGCGCGCGTTCAAAAATAAACTTGAAAAACAGGGAATAAATGTTACTATTAGAAGAGAATTGGGGCAGGATATCGACGGAGCCTGCGGCCAACTTCGAAAGAGATACACGGGAGACTTGAGATGATCGATTCCTACGGTGTGACCGATAAAGGTCGTCGTAGACAATTGAATCAGGACAGGGTATTTGTGTCGGACGGCCCGGTGGGCCTTTTGCCTAATCTGTATATAGTAGCGGATGGCATGGGCGGACATAATGCCGGTGAGCTGGCCAGCGCGATATGCGTCAGGGTTATCCAGGATGAGCTGAAGAGCCTGAATGGGGTATCACCCGAGGTGGCGTTGGAGACGGCTATCAAGGCTGCGAACAGCGCTATCTGGGGGCAGGCTCAGACCAGAGAAGGCTGCAAGGGTATGGGAACCACGGTTGTGGCGTGCACCTGTCTCGGAGATGACCTGCTGGTGGCGAACGTCGGTGACAGCCGTGCGTATATCTGCTCAGATGAGATGCAGCAGGTATCCGTTGATCATTCTCTCGTGGAGGAGATGGTTCAGATGGGCGGTCTGGAGAGATCCAAAGCCCGCAATCATCCCGACAAGAACATCATAACCAGAGCCGTGGGAGCAATGGCTGATATAGACGTGGATCTGTTCAGAGTGAGTCTCGAGAAGGACGACGTCATTATGTTGTGCTCGGACGGCATGACCAATATGGTGGATGATGAGACTATTGGAGATATGATCAATTCTGAGGGAACACTCAGAGAGCGTGCCCACAGACTTGTAGATATGGCGAACGAGAACGGAGGGCGGGATAACATTTCCGTGATTCTGATAGAGCCGTTTGCCGGGCAGTAAGGAAACAGAAGCAGTATGATCAAGATCGGTATGATGCTCGGGGACAGATATGAGATCCTCGAGAAGATAGGCACCGGCGGTATGTCGGATGTCTACAAGGCAAAAGATCATAAACTGAACAGAAATATAGCAGTCAAGGTTCTCAAGCAGGAGTTTTCGGAGAATAACAACTTCGTGAACAAGTTCCGTACGGAGGCACAGGCTGCCGCCGGCCTTATGCACCCTAATATTGTCAACGTGTACGATGTTGGCAGTGAGGGCGGCGTACATTATATCGTTATGGAGCTTGTCGAGGGCATCACTCTCAAGAAATACATTGAGAAAAAGGTACGTCTCTCGGCCAAAGAAGCTGTCAGCATAGCCATTCAGATATCCAACGGTATCGAAGCGGCCCATAATAATCACATTATCCACAGGGATATCAAGCCTCAGAATACCATCATTTCCAAAGAGGGCAAGGTAAAGGTGACCGACTTCGGTATAGCGAAGGCAGCCACCAACAATACCGTCAGTTCCAACGTTATGGGCAGCGTTCATTATACTTCTCCCGAGCAGGCCAGAGGCGGTTTCTCTGATGAGAGATCCGATATATACAGCCTCGGTATCACGATGTTCGAGATGCTCACCGGACGCGTGCCTTTCAACGGCGATACAACCGTGGCGATAGCGATCAAGCATATCCAGGAGGCTTTGCCTTATCCGTCGGATTATGCGGATGACATACCGTACAGCGTGGAGCAGATCGTGCTCAAGTGCTGTCAGAAGTCACCTGACCGCAGATACCAGTCCATGGGTGAGGTGATCGCCGATCTGAAGAAATCTCTGGTGGATCCCGAGGGTGATTTCGTCAGGATCACCGATCCGGATGAAGATGCGGCGACGCGTAATATCACGGATGATGATGTGAAGAAGATCCGGAATGCCTCTAACGAGCGTGCTGACCTGGTTGGTGGTATCGCACTCAAGGAAGATATAGAGAAAGAGGAGAGGGAGCGTAAGCGCAAGCAGGAGGGCACCGCTTCTTCCAAATCCTCCAAATCCGGCAATAACAAATCAAAGTCCGGATCCAAATCCGGCTCCAAGTCCGGGTCCAAATCCGGCTCCAAGTCATCCAAAACACCTGTCAGGACGTCCAGAGATGCGACCAGAGACAGGATGGAAAAGGAAGAATTCAAACGCCGCCGGTATGAAGCCGAAAAGTATGACGACGATCCTTATGAAGATGATGATGAAGATGATGACGAAGATGAAGGTGTAGGAGACAGGCTCACCACTATACTGGTCGTGGTAGGTGCCGTGATCGTCGGTTTGGTCGTACTTCTGATACTCGGACGCGTGACCGGATTCATAGGTGGATCGGGGCTGGGCGAAGATGGAACCGAGGAGACCGCCGAAACCGCTATCACTATGCCTGACGGCATCGTAGGCGCGAAGCTCGATGATGCGAAGAAGATGCTCATAGATCTCGGCCTGACGCCTCAGATAGAGTATGAGACCAGCCTTCAGTATGAGGAAGGCACTGTCATATCCGCCAGTGTTCCGACAGGTACGGAGCTGGCAGAGGGAGATACGGTCGTACTGACCGTTGCCCAGAGTACCGACGGAGTGCTTGTTCCTATAGTTACGGGGCTCTCTCAGGCAGAAGCCCGTTCCAATCTCGAGCAGCACGGCTTCCAGGTATCGATCCTGCAGGCTGAGAGTGCCACGGTGGAAAAGGGCAATGTCATCAGCCAGTCACCCGAGGGTGATACATATGCGCCGCCCGGCAGTACCATTATGATCACTGTTTCTTCCGGAGGAACCGCGTCGGATAAGATCAGTGTGCCCAGTGTTATCGGCAAATCCGAAATGGACGCTATGGCCATACTTACAGAGGCCGGTCTGACGATGGGCAGTATATCCGAGACGAATAACGACGATCCTTCATTATTAGGTAACGTATGTTATCAGTCTGTGACCGCAGGTTCATTCGTGGATCCCGGGACTACTGTTGACCTGCGTGTCAGCATAGGGCCGAAATCAGCCACCTATAAGTACTCAGGGTCCATTACGGCTCCCACCGAGGATCCGGACTATCAGAGCGGAATGTTCGTGCAGGTCATGATCACGACAGCGGACGGAACATCACTGCTCAGCACTACTACGACTTCATTCCCGCTGGATGTCAACTATACCGGCATCAATGCATCCACGGGTACGGTTACATTTATATTCACAGTCAGCACGGAGGAAGTGACCGTGACTGATCCCGAGACCGGCGAGACTACGACGACACCGGCTCAGAATTATGAGAAAACGGTTACCAGAGAGCTTACTTTTGAGGCAGAGTAACACCTATGCAGGGTAAGATCATTAAGGGTATAGCCGGTTTCTATTATGTTTTCTGCGAGGATTCATGTCTGTATGAATGCAAGGCCAGAGGTGTATTCCGCAGCCGTGGGATCACTCCGCTCGTAGGAGACAACGTTGATATCAGCGTTACCGATACAGAAGCTCGCGAGGGCAGCATCGAGGATATCCTGCCCCGTACTAACAGCCTGATCCGTCCGGCTTTGGCCAATGTGGACCGGGCTCTCATTTTCTTCGCACGTAATGATCCCAAGCCGGATATGGGACTGATCGACAGACTCCTGATTACTATGGAGAAAACGGGTATAGATTCGATCATCGTTTTCAACAAGGCCGATCTGGAGTATGACGATGCACAGGATCTGGTAAGCGAGAGAGAGGGATTTGAGCAGGCCGGATATCCGGTCTATGAAGTGTGTGTCAGAACGGGCGAGGGTATAGATGGACTCAGGCAGGCTTTGATCGGGCACACTACCGCGATAGCTGGACCAAGTGGGGCCGGCAAGTCGTCTTTTATTAATAGGATATGTCCCGATGCGGATATGAAAACAGGCGTTATATCCGATAAGCTCGGACGAGGCCGTCATACCACCAGACATGCCGAGATTCTGGTCATAGACGAAACGAGTTTCATAGTGGATACACCGGGCTTCACCTCTTACAGCATTGATTCGATGCTGCCTGAGGAACTCGGTGATATGTACCCCGAGTTTGCTGACTTCGCATCGGAATGCAGATTTTCCGGTTGCTCGCACACACACGAGCCCGGATGCCGCGTGGCGGAGGCTGCACGGTCAGGAGATATATCCCGGCTCCGCTATAACCGTTATAAACGTTTCTATGAGGAACTTAAGCGAATCAGGAGATACTGAGATATGAAGAATGGCAAATACGTAATAGCGTATCTGATCCATGAGCTTGGCGACTATTATTGCAAGGAGATCGAGATGGGAGCCTTGCAGCGTGCGGAGGAGGAGAATGTCAATCTGGTTTTTCTCCCCGGCAAGTTTATGGACAGACCGCAGTCTGCCGAGACGAGATATGAGTATCAGTATAATACACTCTATAGTTTGGTCATCGAGGATAATGTCGATGCCGTGGTCATAGCCGCCGATTGTATAGGCAATTATTCGAGTCGTGAGAAAATAGCGGAGTTCGTGCATCTGTATGATGAGATCCCCAGTGTACTGATAGCCAGCAAACAGCCCGGTAAATCATGCATATGCTACGACAATTTCAAGGGTATCGAAGCAGGTGTCGAATATCTGATAGATGTAAGGGAATGTACTAAATTTGCGATGCTGGGCGGCCCCATGTCCAACACGGACTGCGTGGAGCGTAAGGAAGCGCTGGTTCAGACGCTGGCCAAGCGGCGTATTACTTTTACCGAGAAGAATTATACGGAGGGTGACCTGACCAGGCATTGTCATGATGCGTGCAGGGAGCTGCTCGACAATAACCCCGGAGTGGAAGTGATCTTCTGCGTTAATGATGAGAGTGCAGTGGCTATGTATGATGTCCTCGAGGAGAGAGAGCTTGTTCCCGGCAGGGATATATATGTACTCGGTTACGACAATTCCCGTGTAGCCGGTCAGATGAGACCGTCGCTGTCCAGCATATGGGCTGATCCGATGGAACTGTCGAGACAGGCCTTCGATATGGCCCTCAACCTGATCAGAGGCCGCAAAACTCCCAGCAGATCGCTTGACACCATGCTGGTCAGAAGAGATTCCTTCGGGTCCGAGGTTGAACACTTCGATCTGGAGGATATGGACACCGACAGGATCAAGGCTCTGTACAATAAGGTATTCTATCGTCTGCAGGGTGCCAGGGGAATAGAGTATAAAGCTTATAAAAAGGTCATCCGTGACTGCATGTCACTGATGGCAGCCCGTGAAAAGGATGTTTCCATCCATGAACAGCTTAAAGAAGATTTCAGGGAAGCGCTCGATACCGGAATACTCATGTACGCGGATATGGAGACTCTTTTGGATGTGATGGACGAGATATATACCAGGATATCGGCCGGAGAGGAGCGCAGACAGGACCGCCGGGAGGTCCGTCAGGCTTACAGCGATCTCTTCAGGATGCTTATCTTCAAACAGCAGGAGACCATCAGGGATATCGTTGAGACCAACCAGTCCATGGATTTTTCCATTAAAATGGTAGCCCGGGATATCATGCAGTTTGAGAACGGCTATGATCAGAACTACTCGATCCCGTTAAAGAATCTTCCGTATATGGGCATACGTAACGCATATCTGTATATGCTGGAGAAACCGGTCGTTCATCTCGATGGGGAGAAGATGGATATGCCGGAGTACTTCTATCTGAAGGCCGTGATGAAGGACGGAGAGGTTAGAAATATAACCGCCTCAAATCAGAAGACATCCATATATGACCTGTATTGTAATGATTATATGGGTGATGACAGATTCAGCATGACCATGCTTCCGCTGTATTCCACGGATGAGGTATACGGATATATTCTGTGTGATGTCAGCGATCAGATCCTTGACAACGGCGAGATACTGGTCAATCAGCTGTCTGCCGCATACAGGATGCTGCATGTGCTGTCCCGTGCCCAGGAGATAATGGACCAGCTTGAGCAGACCAATGATGTCCTGAAGCGTAACAATATCTTTTTAGATAGTCTCTCCAGAATTGACCAGATGACGGGAATATATAACAGACGCGGATTCTACGAAGCTGCGGAAGAATTCCTTTCCGAGACATTGAAGGACGATGCTCATTATCTGGTAATGTATGTCGATATGGACAACCTGAAGATTGTGAACGACCGCTATGGGCATGACGATGGTGATTTTGCTCTGATCAAGATAGCCGAAACTCTGCATGAAGCTTTGGGAGATGAGGACGGAGTCATCGGAAGGATCGGCGGAGATGAATTCGCATGTATAGTCCGCGGAACGGAGGGGCCGGAGAGCATCAAGAAAAAGTTCCGGGAGAGCTTTGATGATTTTAACCGTTCCAGCGATAAGCCTTATAATATTACCGCATCGGTCGGTATATACAGGATCGAGGAGCCGGACATGAAGCTGGAGGAAGCATTGACACTGGCCGATGAGGACCTCTACAGAGAGAAGCAGAAGAGAAGCAAGAAGATAGCCAAAGACTGATCATAGGAGCAGATTATGGGAATTGTTTTTTACGAAAAAGAAAGATTATTCAAGCTTGACACCAAAGCATCCACATATGTGATCGGCATAGTGGATGAGGAGGGTTTCATAGGTCACGCATATTACGGGCCCCGTATAGATGATGCGAACGTGGGTTATCTCATGAGAACAGGCGAGGGGCCTTTTGTACCGTCGAAAAACGGGAGAGACAGGACATCATTCCTGGATACTTTTCCGATGGAATATCCGACACACGGAGTCGGGGACTTCAGGGATGATGCGATATCCGTCAGGACAAAGGGCGGAAATACCGCGCTTCAGTTAAGATACGTATCTCATGAAATAGCTGCGGGGAAGCCGGCTATACCGGGACTGCCTGCCACGTTCGGCGAGAACGGCGTATGCTCGACACTGATGATCAAATGCACCGACAAGGATCTGAAACTGGATGTGATCCTGTACTATACGGTATTTGAAGACACGGAGGCGATCGCCCGTTCCGTAAAGGTGATAAATAACGGCTGTGATGATATTTATCTGACCAGAGTCTTAAGCGCTGCGATCGATATGGATAATGAGGATTACGACCTGATCACCCTGCACGGATCATGGGCAAGAGAGCGCCGCATCAACAGACGCCCTCTCACAACCGGTTTCCAGGGCCTTAATTCCGTCAGAGGTGAGTCCAGCCATCAGGATCATCCGTTTATGGCTGTGCTCGAGCATGATGCGAATCAGGACAGAGGCGAGGTATACGGATTCTCATTTGTATACTCGGGCAATTTTCTTGCGGAGTGTTATGTAAACCAGTTTGATTCGCTGCGTGTTCTGATGGGGATAAATCCCGTGGACTTCTCCTGGCTGTTGAAGAGTGGCGAAGAGTTCCATGCTCCCGAGGTTGTGATGGTTCACTCATCGGAGGGATTGGGAGGAATGACCAGAGCTTTCCATGATCTGTACAGACAGCATCTGATCAGAAGCCCGTATAAGGATCGCAAGCGCCCGATACTCATCAATAACTGGGAGGCTACGTATTTCAACTTCGATACAGACAAGCTGATAGCCATCGCCGATCAGGCTTCTAAGCTCGGCATAGAGATGCTGGTCATGGACGACGGATGGTTCGGTTACAGGGAGGATGATAATACTTCTCTGGGAGACTGGATCGTCAATGAATCCAAGCTGAAGGGCGGCCTTAAGTACCTGGTGGATGAGGTGAACAAGCGTGGCATGAAGTTCGGTATCTGGTTCGAGCCCGAGATGATATCTCCGGATTCGGACCTCTACAGAGCACATCCCGACTGGGCTATAGCGATACAGGGCAGAGAACCTGCGAGATCGCGTAATCAATATGTACTTGATCTGACCAGACCGGAAGTGGTGGATTACACCTACAACCAGGTGAGCACGATTCTTCACAGCGCAAATATCGAGTACGTGAAATGGGATATGAACAGACAGCTGACCGATATCGGCAGTGCGTCCCTGCCCGCAGAGCGGATGGGAGAGTTCTTCCATCGTTATATGCTGGGAGTATATGAACTTCAGGAACGCCTGATCACGGAGTTCCCGGAGCTGCTTCTGGAGAACTGTTCCGGCGGCGGAGCCCGCTTCGATGCCGGTATGCTGTATTACAGCCCGCAGATATGGTGCTCCGACGATACCGATGCGATCGAGAGATTATCCATTCAGGAGGGTACATCGCTGGTATACCCGCTTTCCACCATGGGCGCACACGTGAGCGACTGCCCGAATCATGCGCTCGGCAGGACTACGCCTTTCAGAACGAGAGGATATGTGGCTCTGGCCGGCACATTCGGATATGAGCTGGATGTGACACGTATCCCCGAAGAGGACCGCAACATGATCCCCGCACAGGTGGAAATGTATCATAAATATAACGATATAGTGCGCATGGGTGACTATTATCGTATAGCATCGTATTATGATAATCATGAGTTCGATTGCTATATGGTCGTATCCAAGGATAAGACAGAAGCACTCATGACTTATATACAGGTATTGAACAGGATCAATTACCATTCGCGCAGGATCAGGCTTAAAGGACTTGATCCGCAGAAGAAATACCGCATAACATATGTAGATGAGGAAGATCAGGCAGCCGTGGGCAATGACCCCGGGCGTACATACAGCGGAGAAGTGTTGATGAATGCCGGTCTGCTGATACTCAATCCCTGGGGATGGGGTGATTTCAAGGGCAGGCTGATGAGCATACAGGCAGTATAAAGATAGAGCCCCGACAGGATAAACGAGGAGAAGATATGTCACAGGACCGGAAAACAATAGCCATAGCAGGAACAGGATATGTGGGATTATCGAATGCGATACTCATGGCCCAGCACCACAAGGTATATGCGGTTGACATAATACCGGAAAAGGTCGAGATGATCAATAACCGTAAGTCACCGATCGTAGATAAAGAGATAGAAGAATACCTGGCAGGTCATGAACTGGATCTGACAGCTACGCTGGACGGAGCCGGGGCATATAAGGATGCCGATTTCGTTGTGATCGCGGCTCCGACTAATTACGATCCCCAGAAGAACTTCTTTGATACATCGGCTGTGGAAGCAGTAATCAAGCTTGTGCTGGAGGTCAATCCCAATGCCGTCATGGTCATCAAGTCCACGATCCCCGTAGGTTATACGGAGTCCGTCAGACAGAAGTTCGGTACGAAGAATATCATTTTTTCACCGGAGTTCCTGCGCGAAGGCAAGGCGCTGTATGACAATCTCTACCCGTCACGTATCATCGTCGGTACAGATCTGGGTGATCCGGAGCTTAAGGCGCGTGCGGAAGAGTTCGCTCATCTGCTCGAAGAGGGGGCGATCAAGGACGGCATAGACATACTTATTATGGGCACTACCGAGGCCGAAGCGGTCAAGCTTTTTGCCAATACATATCTGGCCCTGCGTGTCAGCTATTTCAACGAGCTGGATACCTATGCGGAGGTAAAGGGACTGGATACGAAGTCGATCATAGAGGGAGTATGTTTAGACCCCAGGATCGGAACCCATTACAACAATCCGAGCTTCGGATACGGCGGATACTGCCTGCCCAAGGATACCAAGCAGCTGCTCGCCAACTATTCCGACGTACCGGAGAATCTCATAGAAGCCATAGTCAACGCCAACCGCACCCGTAAGGATTTCATCGCAGACAGGGTGCTGCATACGGCGGGCTACTATGAGGAGAGTGAAGTATATAACAGCGCCAAGGAGAAGGCGGTCAAGGTCGGAGTATACAGACTTACCATGAAGTCCGGCTCTGATAACTTCCGCCAGTCCTCGATCCAGGGCATCATGAAGCGTATCAAGGCAAAAGGCGCATCGGTCATCATATATGAGCCGACTCTCGAGGACGGGAGCACGTTCTTCGGCAGTCTGGTGGTAAATGATCTGGAGAAGTTCAAGTCAGAGTGTGATGCCATCATAGCCAACAGATATGAGGCTGTGCTGGATGATGTACAGGATAAGGTTTATACCAGAGATATCTTCAGGAGAGACTGACAGGCTCCGCCTGATTCATATATTCTTCGGCATCGTTGGGGATGTCATCGAGATCATCGCTGCCCGTATCTACGTCAACGGGCTGTTTTTTGAAGAAAATGTCATACATAACAGGTATAACGAAAAGCGTCATTAGTGTAGCGTATGCCAGACCGCCGGCTATGACGAGAGCCATGCCTCGTCCCAGCTGAGCCCCCATATCATCGCCTATGATCAGGTTTGATTCGGCGAGTATGGTGGTAAGCGCGGTCATCAGGATAGGACGCATACGTGCTTTACCCGTAGCGATCAGGGCGGTATGCCTGTCGAGCCCTTCTTTTCTCAATTGGTTTACATAATCCACAAACACGATACCGTTATTTACGACCGTACCCATCAGAACGATGATACCCATGATACTGATAACCGAGAGGTTCTCGCGTGTGATCCACAGAGCCAGGAAACCGCCGGTAAAGGCAAGCGGGATAGTGAACAGCACTATGAACGGGCTTAGGAAACTCTGGAATTGGGCGACCATGACCATATACACGAGCAGTAGTCCCAATGCTAGGACCAGAGCCATCTGTTTAAGCATCTGGATGACAGTATCGTACTCGCCGCCCATCTCTATAGAATATCCCTGAGGGGGCGTGTAGGAGTCGAGTTTGGGCTTCAGCTGTCTGGTCAGAAGTGTGAGGTTGTAGCCTTCCTCTACCTCAGCCGTGACAGTCATATATCTGGACTGGTTCTTGCGGTCTATGGTACTTAAGCTGTCGTTGACTTCTATTTTCGCAAATTCACGCAGTTTATGTGTCTCGGTGACCGTATCGTAATCCTCGTCCGTCTTCTGGACATCGAATTCATAGTCCAGGATGTTCTCGTAGGTCAGCGGGTCGAGGTCGTTGACTACCACTATATCCATGTCGATGCCGTCGATGGTGATCGTGACGGCGCTTTTCTCATGGGTCAGCTTTGCATTGATGTCCTGATAGATCTGGACGACGTTGAGCCCCAGACTCATAGCCGTATTTTTGTCTATGCTCAGGTGCAGCACCTTATCGGCATCTTCTTCGCCGTTGGATACGTTTGTATAACCGTCGATGGATTCGACCATGTCGCAGATATCGTGAGTGATATCCTTGAGAGTATCGATGTCCTGACCGTATACGTTGATCGACAGTCCGGATCCTCCCGTGAGCTGATCCATATCGGAGGATAGTGTCTCGAGCTTGAAGTCTACATCCATATCCGCTACGGAAGCCTCTATCTCGGACATGATCCTGCGGATCTCCTCCTCACCTGCGTTTGGATCTTCTGTCATCATCATGAATGACATAGTCCGGAAGTTGTCGGGGTTCTCGGCTGCCTGGGATACCATCAGCGTCTCATCTCCTCCGGCCAGCACGCCGATTGATCCGATGCCGTCTATGGCAAGCAGTCTGTCTATTACGGCATCTGTCTGATCGTATGCTTCCTCACGGGTGGTTTCTTCGGAATACTCTATCGTAGCCTGAAGCTGGTTCATGGTCATGTCGGGGATGACTACTATACCCATGCGGAATACCAAGAGTCCAGAGAGGACGAGCAGGCTCAGAGCGGTCAGGATCGGTACGTATTTATGGGCCAGACAGAACTCAAGGGCTTTGCCGTACCATCCCATGACTTTATCGAATAACTTGTGTTCTTTTTGCTTGGAGCTGCGCAGAAGAGTTGATCCCGCAGCGGGTACGACCGTCAATGCGATCAGCAGTGAAGCCATCAGGCAGAAGACTATGGTCAGACACATGGGAGTCAGCAGATCATTGACCAGACCGGATGTGAAGATCATAGGCAGGAACACACACACTGTAGTCAGAGTGGAAGCTGTGATGGCTCCGGCTACCTGTCTGGCTCCCTGTACAGCAGCCCTCGGAGCTTCAATGCCTCTGTTCCTGAGTCTGTATATATTCTCTATGACGACTATGGAGTTATCCACAAGCATGCCGATGCCCAGCGCCAGTCCCGAGAGGGAGAGCATGTTGAGTGATATATGTGAGAAATACATACATACCAGGGCCGTCAGTACGCTGACGGGAATGCTTATGGCCACGACCAGAGTGGGTTTGAAGTCCTTAAGGAAAAGAGCAAGTATCACTATGGCAAGCGCGGCACCTATAGCCATGGACTGGAGTATGCTCTTCACGATCAGGTCGATATAATCACCCATGTCAACCAGTGTGGTCACATTGACGCCCGGGTGCATGGATATGAGCTCGTCGGATGCCCGGGTGATGGTCTTGCTGACATCATTGGTACCTGCCGTACTTGTCTTGAATATGGATAAAATAACAGCCGGTTGATTACCAAGACGTACATACGAGTCCTCGGAGTTGTCGATAACGGTGATGTCCGCCACGTCACCGAGTTTTACATCGCCTACTTTGTTTATATTGGTAAGGACTATGTTTTCGAGTTCGGATACTTCTTCGTAGTTCTGACCGATCTTGACCAGCCAGGAGTTGTCGAGCTTATCGTCTATGTAGCCCGCGGGCATCTCGAAGTTCTGGGCATAGATCAGCCCTGTCAGCGCTTCCAGAGTGAGCAGCTGGTTGGCGTTGGCGTTATGTTGTGCCTCCGCTTTCTGCTTCTCGTAGGATTTCACAGCGTCGTTATAGTCATCCCAGCCGTCCTGAAGCTGCTCCTCACCGTCGGCTATGGATTTCCAGCCTTCGTCGATCTGTTCCTGACCGTCAGCTATCTGATCCCAACCGGTATCGATCTGCTCCTGAGCGGATTCGAGCTGGTCCTTTGCGGAATCGAGCTGAGCCTGGGCAGATTCGAGCTGGGTCTTGCCTATCTGTAGTTGTGCATCTGCACTGCCGATGGACTCGGCGGCTTCGAGCTTCGAACGTTCGAGCTCCGTATATCCGCTTTCGACCTGCCCCTGAGCCTCGTCTATGGCACTTTTGAGAGCGGAGATAGTGGCTTCGGTAGTGGTCACCTGTGTTGCCAGACCGGTTTTCTGGGATTCGAGCTGGGATTTCTGCGACTGGAACTCATCTTTCTTTTCCATGAGGGCTTTGAGCTTTCCGAGTTGTTCCAGAGCATCCTGATACTGCTTTATAAGGTCGGCATTCTGTTCGTCATCCGATTTGGCTATCTCATTTTCCAGAGCAGCTTGAGTATTGGTCATATTACTTTCCAGTGAGGCAATAGTCGTGCCGTTTGTCTCTGCAGCCTGAATAGCATCCAAAGCGCCGTTTATCTGCTCCAGCCCGCTGTTTATCTGATTAAGCCCGCTCTTAAGCTGGGGAAGCTGTGCTTCGGCCTGTGTCAGCTGAGTTTTGAGCGTGGCCACCTGAGCCGAGGCCTGATCGAGCTGGAAGCTTAAGTCTGCCATCTGTCTGTTGGCTTCGGCTTTCTTGTCGTTGAGCTCGGTTTCGCCTTTTTCCAGATCCGCACGGCTGTTGGCCAGATCAGATTTGTTCTTGTCCAGCTCTGATTTGGAGTCATTGAGTTCATTCTGACCGTCTATCAGGTCCTGCTTGCTGTCGTTGAGTTCCTGCTGTGATTCGGCCAGCTTGGCCTTGTTATCCTTGATGGTATCTTCGGAGTCGTGAAGCTGCTGTTCGGCTTTTTCGAGCTGTTCGACGGCTGACGCAAATGTATCATCGACCGTGGCGAGTATCTTATCATTGAGTTTATCGACTTTAGCGGGATTCAGCTCTACCTGAATGGTCTTATCCACAAGTCCCAGAGTGGATACGCTTGCCACACCGGCCTGCTTCTCATAGTACGGAGTCACATCATCGCGGATGAACTGTGAGAGCTCGTCCATCTCCATGCCGTCCATGCTGACAGCCAGGTATACGCTGGCGGCCATATCGGTGCTCAGCTCTATAATAGAGGGAACGCCCGCATCATCGGGCAGATAAGGCTGGAGGGTATTCAGGGCACTGGATACCTTGACCATGGCACTGTCCAGATCGGTATCATCTGTGAACTCGAGCTGTACCATGCCGTAGTTTTCGTTGGAGATACTGTATATGTTCTTGATACCGGTGATGGTGCCCAATGAGCTTTCCATGGGCTCGCATATCTCGGCTTCGATCTTCTCGGAACTGGCACCGGGGTAAGTTGTTATGACCAGCAGATACGGAAGCGAGATCTCCGGCAGGAGATCGAGCTGCATCTTTGTCATACTGACTACCCCAAGTACGATGGCTACTATGACACCCACCAGTACGGTGAAGGGTTTTTTAACACTGAACTTCGACATATTGTGAATTATAAATGCAGTAAAACGTTTTAGCAATGAAACAGCTTATAAACTTTTCATAAAGAATAGTGCACGTTATCTGCATGCGCTCATACCGTGGGAGTGAATGCTCCTTCACACCTTTGATCCAGCACTCTGTACATGTCGTTTATCAGGTCCTCGCTGAAGAAGGCCCTGCGGTTATATACCGTGCAGACATGGGCGAATTCTTCGGGGCTGAGTGATCTGTGCTTCTTTACATACATCACGGTCATGAGCAGCAGCATTGACGTATGTATGATCCCGAGCCTCGCATTCCGCAGGAAGCTGTAATCCTCATATGTTTTAAGCCAATATTGATACAGATAGTAGCTGTAGTATGCCCGGAGGTACTTTACAGTCTCCGGATATTCTTCCGTAAGCTCGCGGCAGGCCCTTTTCCAGCCGTTCTCGCTCGCCACATCCCTGTAATACTTCCTGAAATACAACTGAAATAGCTCATACAGCCTCGGGTTGGTTTTCTTAAGTCTGTTGTGGTACAGGCTGGTATGTGCAAGGGAGTCGACTTCTCCGGCGGACAATGGGAATATATGACGGGCGTTATTCAAATGAACCGGTCCCCCGGACGAATCCGGCCCTCCGGATAACTCCACACCGAACGGATGCATATCATAATAACTTTCATCCCCGTGCAGATACGCATTCTGCAGATCAGCGGAATAGGAGTCGATGGCATACAGTACGGATATGAGTTCGTCGTAGGTGCGTACCTTCTGCAATGCATCCGTGAATGAAGCCCGGATCGATACCAGAGTGTTCAGAAAGGTACTGTCGTCGTTGGTCATCGTTTTCTCGCAGTCCTCCGGGCCCTCGGTCTCCGTGATCATCAGTTCATCTGCATGCCTGACGAGGTTCCTGGAGGCTTCCAGGCATGACAGGTCCAGATAACGCTCCTCGAAATCCCCGTAGTTGCGATAATAGCGTGGATATGAGCGGCATGTCTCGGGTATGTATTCGTGACCGCGTGCCAGCTGGAGGGAACATAGACCGTTTTTGCCATGGAAGGTACACTCGCCGCAGGATGAGTTGAAGACGGGTACAGAGTGCTCGGACATGGCCAGCAGAAGCCGTGTCTTGAGCAGGACACTCTTTTCGGCCTTGTAGCGGGCGATATCGTCATCGTCCAGCGGAATGAGCCAACCCATGCAACAGGTCTCCCCGCATTTTCCCTCCAGACATTTGAAGTTTTCGAAGTAGGAAATCTGCCTGATCTTCATAAAATAAAGTGTATCATGTATGGCACTTAAACGTAAAATCTGTTACAATTTATGCTGCTTTTTAGCTTTTCGTGTATGAAGTAATCAGATTCGGATGCCGATATGGAATCAGTGAAGTCTGATTACAGAGGATAGAAGATGCTCAGATTAAGACCTTATAAGAATACTGATGCCCCCGAAGTGGTCTCATGGATCGATTCAGAGAAAACGTTTATTGAATGGTCTTTGGGTGAGCTGGGTGATTACCCTTTAGACGTAGATACTTTTAACGCTTTTTCAGGGAAGGCTTTCGATGATAAGACGATATTTCAGCTGATTGCTGCAGATGACGATAAGCTGGTCGGTTATATCACACTCCGTTATTCGAATAATGATCTGAACAAGCTTCGGATGGGATTCTTCCTTCTGAATCCGTCATGTTACGGTCACGGATACGGATTCGGAATGGTCTCACTGGCACTTAAATATGCTTTTGAATTGTTGAAGGCTACCGGAGTGACGATCCTTTTGTCTGCGGATAATGATTTTTCACTGAAAGCATTTAAGGAAATGGGATTTGCGGAGACCGGATTTACCGATAAGCTGATGGTATCAGGTAGGGATCTTAATGTAGTTGAGCTTGAAATGCTTCCCGAGATGCTGACTTATTCCGTGCCGGAGGACATGGCGGTAGCGGGAGACGACATCATCATGGAGATCATAGCCGGTAATCAGTTCAGCTATGCCTTTCAGCCCATAGTGGATGCCGCTTCCGGAGAGATTGCGGGATATGAGGCCCTGATGAGGACCGATGCCGGCGTCAATATATCCCCGATGGCAGTTATTGACTGTGCCACGCGTAAGAATCTTCTCTATACCATTGAGAAACAGACGATGTTCAATGTCATGGACCTCTACGTTCAGAGACTCACGGCGTTCGGCGACAGGAAGATATTTATCAACAGTATTCCCGGTTCACAGTTAAATAAGAAGGATTATAACGACCTACTGAGGAAATACAGCGAGTATTTGCCTAATGTAGTGATAGAGATCACGGAGAATACCGAGTTTAAGGACCGGGAACTCTCCGTTCTGCTTGAAAGAAGTGCCAGAGATGGGTACGGACTGGCTATAGACGATTTCGGTACCGGGTATTCCAACACTTCGAGTCTCTTGAGCTATCTGCCGAATTTCCTCAAGATCGACCGGCTGCTTGTGTCCAATATCCATGAGGAGACCAAGAAGCAACATTTCGTTAAGAGCATTATAGAATTTGCCAAGACAAACGGAGTCAAAACACTTGCAGAGGGTGTTGAGACGAGCGCGGAACTCAAAGCCGTAATAGAACTCGGTGTCGATTATATACAGGGATACTATACTGCCAGACCTTCATTCGATGTCCTGGAATCCATAGATTCGGATATACGTTCGGAGATCATAGCATCCTCCGTCAAGGGTACGAATCTGGAAGTCAGACGCATCTATACCGTAAACGGAGAAAGAGAGCTCCCGATCATGAGACTGGCTCTGGAGAAATACACGGGCATCCTGATCGAACAGGAAGAGTTTACTCTGGTAGGTAATACCGGCTATTCGGCTGAGATGTCTATCAAGATAAAGGACGGTACGAAATGCCGGCTGACCATCAGAGATGTATTTATTGAGAGTACGCAGCAGCTGCCATGTATCGAGATCGGCACAGGCAGTGAGCTGACACTGGTCCTTGAGGGTGAGAGCCGTATGAAAAAATACGGTATACGTGTGCCTGACAGCAGTAAACTGATCATAGAAGGTGACGGTAATCTGCAGATCAGATCACAGGGCGTATCCAGCTTCGCCATAGGCAATGCATGCAATTCCGAGGTCGGAGATATTACCTGGCGGGGCACAGGAGCTCTGGATATCCTTGTGGAAGCAGATGAAGGGATAGGCATCGGCGGAGGTTGCTTCGGCAGAAACAGCGGTGTGCATATTCTTTCGGGTATGGTCAGGATAGAGCCTGCCAGCGGCAAGGCCGTTGCGCTGGGTGCAGTAAGCGGAAAGCCGCTGATAGAGATCATGGATTGCAAGATCCAGCTGGACGTCAAGATAGAGAAGGGCATAGGCATAGGCAGCATGGAGGGTGACCAGCATACCTTCATCAGAAATGCGAATATGAATATTCTGTGTGCAGGATCCCATATCGCTGCCATAGGCGGCGTGGGTAAGAGCAGCGGCAATATAGAGATATCCGACAGTGAAGTATCCATACTTGCCAACGGTCAGGAACTCTATCTGATAGGGGCCACTGAAGGAGATGTGGTTATCAGGTTTACAGAATCCGTGATCAATCTGCGCGGCGAAGGGAATAATGTGCTTGCACTCGGCACCAGGGATATGAACGCCACCATAAAGTCGAAGACTTCGATCTGTAATATCAAGCTTGCATCCGGAACGCCCGTTTTATACGGTGCGAGACCAGAGAATACTTCATTCTCGGGTGGGCTTCAGAGTATCAGCGTGAATGAATAAAACTAAAGGAGTAAACTGAAAATGAATGACACAAAAACACCTCTTACAAAACAGATCGCAGTAACCGCTGTCCTTTTGGCGGTATGTATCGCAAGCCAGATATTCAAGACCTTTAGTGTATATATCACCGGACCGATCATTAATCTGTGCCTGATACTGGCCGCAGTAACGGCGGGCCTTATGTGGGGCATCATTTTGGCAGTCATAACACCCGTTACGGCATTTATCATCGCATCTTCGCCTGTGATGAATGCAGTTCCCGGTATCATCCCGCTCATTATGCTGGGAAACGCAGTTCTGGTCGTGATGGTTCATTTTCTGTTCAAACCGGCCATATCCGGAGAAGGTTCTTTTATAAATGTCCGTTCCGTGATCATGGCTGTTTTATCCGCTCTCGCCAAAGGCTGTTTCATGGGACTGACCATTTCTCTATGGCTGCTTCCGACGTTTATTCCCGAAGCATCTCCGATCAGGGAGAAGATGCCCGTATTCCAGACGACTTTTTCTATCACGCAGTTTGTTACGGCGCTTATCGGTTTTGTATATTTCTTTATCATCTGGAAACCACTGAAGAGTGTACTCAATAAGCAGTAAGATAAGACCTGAAAGCATAGACCTTGTTTTTCTTACTTGATGGATGATAAGTATGAGCTTGGTGGAGACTAACGAAAAATGTATCGGATGTAACCGTTGTATCGCATTGATACCCACAATGAAGGATATAGTCAGCAAACTGAAAAAAGATCTGTCTCTGCGCAGGATCCATATCATGTTGATAATTATCCTGATACTAGTGTCCGGAACGGTTGTTTATGCAACGTTTCATCTTACAAGTTCTTTTCTGAGGATCACGGCGGCATATAAGGAAAGCATGGAGTTCCAGGATGCCGCACGTGAACTCATGGATGCTTCGGATTATCTGACCGAACAGGTACAGAGATTTACCATCAGCGGAGACATCCGGTTTCTTAATCAATATTTTACAGAGGCATTTGAATCCAACCGGCGGGAGGAGGCGGTGGACAGACTGGCTGCCGGTACCGGAACCGATGCTGCAGTCGCACGTCTCCAGGCCGCCATGGACAGTTCCATGGATCTGATGAACCAGGAATACTATGCGATGCGCCTTGTGATCGATGCCAAGGGCTATACCGATTATCCCGAGGTGCTTGACAGCGTTGAACTGACTCCGGAAGATGCCGCACTTTCCCCGTTTAATAAACTGAGCCATGCAACCGAGCTGGTCCTGAATGATGACTATTTTGAGCAGAAGGACCGGATACGTACGGAGATGCAGGAAAGCCTGAATGAAATTGACAAGCTTGCCCGGGAAACCGAAGAGACTGAACTCGGAAAACTGAAAGAAAATCTGAACTTCGTTCGGATCATAATCATAATTCATGCGACAGGTATTATCTTTATGCTGTGGCTGACTACACATCTGGGGATCAATCCGATCCTTAAGGCTGCGGACAGCATACGGTCTGACCGTCCTATCCCCGAGATCGGAGCCAGTGAGTTCAGATATCTTGCACTGGCTTACAACAGAATGTACTCCCGTAATAAGACCAGCCTGGAGCGGCTGAATTATAAGGTTTGTCATGATGAACTTACCGGAGCATATAACCGCGCGGGATATGATGTATTCATGGATAATCTGGACTTGTCCACCACTTGTATGATGATGCTTGATGTGGACAACTTCAAGGGTATTAATGATACATATGGTCATGAAACAGGCGATAAGATACTTATCAAGCTTGTTCGTATACTACAGGGTGTTTTCCGGGATGATGATTGTATATGCCGTATGGGAGGAGATGAGTTCGTTATATTCATGGTGCATGCCGCCGGTATGCAGCGGAGGTTGATAGAGTCCAAGATAACTCAGATAAATGACGAGCTGGGAAACCCCGATGACGGATTGCCGGCTGCGTCGATCAGTGTCGGTATAGTCAACGGCAAAAGCGTAAATGATAAGGAACATCTCTATGAAAAGGCTGATGCAGCGCTGTATGAGTCCAAAAAACAGGGCAAGCATACATATACATTCGGCTGATGCATCGGTTCCCGTGTCCTTGACAAAGATATGACTTTGGTGTATTTTTTTTATGGCCCACAGTTAGCCAGAGCTAACCCCGTGAGACGCAGAAAGGATACTCCATGTTACTGACCATATTTCTCGCAATTGTTTTTTCTGCTGCCATATCCCTGATGTTGCTTTCGGCGGTTGCCTTTATCCAGGACAAGAAGTTCTTTTCTTCGGCACCAAAGGAAGCTCAGGAACTGATAGTTCCGAGGGATAAAGAACTGTTCTACGGAGCCAGGACTATAGGCTGGACGCTCATGATATTCAGTATCCTCATGATATTGGGTACAGGCGTGATATCCATATGGGACGGCATACGCAGCGGTTTTACGTTCTTTCAGTTCTTTCTGAGATTTGTTCTCATTTTTACCATATACAAGCTATACGACATGATCTGCTTTGATTATTTTCTGCTCACGAAGTTCAAATTCTTTCAGTATTATTTTCCGGAAGTGGACAGCGTATACAGCGGCAGGAAATACGGGTATAACATCAAAAGCCAGTTACTGAAGCTTCTTGTTATCTTCCCGGCGGCTTCTGCACTTGCCGCGTGGATCTGCGTACAGTTTGTATAGATACCCCGGACGTGGCCGGTAAACAGCGGTATTTTTTGCCCATTGGGTTAGCCGCAACTAACCCGAGTCTGATGCGAGACTAACCCAAAGAGGCATTTATATACATAAAATGACATGATCAAAGAAAGGCTGGATGAGAAATGAAACTAAGTGAAATGAAAGCTGACAGGACCGGAACGGTGAAGTCTCTCGGCAGAGACGAGAGATTCTTAAAACGGATCACCTCAGTCGGTCTGACCGAGGGTGCCCGGTTTCAGGTGGTGAAGAACGACAGGAAGATGCCGGTACTCGTGTATGCGAGAGAGACACTTCTTGCGCTCAACAGGAGAGACTGTGACATGATCGAAGTAGCGGAGGTAGAGGCATGAACTGTATAGCACTGTTGGGACAGCCCAACTCCGGTAAATCAACCGTATTCAATCAGCTGACCGGATCCAGGCAGCACGTGGGTAACTGGCCGGGCAAGACAGTAGAGAAAAGCGAAGGCACATACAGCTATAACAACAAAAAATACACGGTAGTGGATCTGCCGGGAAGCTACGGACTGTCGGGAAACTCCGATGAGGAGATCATTACGGAGCAGTTCATCAAAAGCGGACAGGCCGATCTGGTATGCGTTCTCGTAGATGCTTCACAGCTCGAAAGAAGCATGTATATGCTCGCGGATTTCGCCTCGATGGATGTTCCTTCGATCCTGATATTAAATATGATGGATGTCGCGACATCACAGGGCAAAAAGATCGATGATAAGCTGATCTCGGAGAGACTCGGCATACCGGTGCTTCCTTTTACAGCTGCGGACGGGAAAGGCTTTGACGGATTAAAATCCCTGATCGCAGGTGAACTTAAGACACCGCATAAGCTCGTGACTGAGTCTATGACAGATGCAAATGCAAAATATGCCTGGATCAACAGCATACTTGAAGGTGCAGCAAGCACATCCGAAAAGACCTATACGATATCCGGATTCGACAGGATCATGCTTAAACCTTTCTGGGGAAAAGTGATGACGATCCTGATCATTTTAGTGGGATTTCTCGCTGCGATGCTGATAATGTCACCTTTCATGAGTGTGGCAGGCATGCTTCCTCAGGTACTTGGTGCTCCCATAGCCGGGTTCCTGAACGGCCTGAATGTTCATCCCTGGCTTGTATCCGTATTCAGTCTGCTCATTCCCAATACATTCTATTTCTGCATCTCGATGTCGGCATTTGTCTTCGGTGTAAATGTGGTCTTCGGATTTCTGGAGGAGATAGGATTCCTGGCCAGAGCCGCTTATCAGTTTGACGGTGCGCTGTCCAAGCTCGGACTTCAGGGCAAAGCTGTTGCTCCGATCCTGATGGGCATGGGATGTACTATCGGCGGTGCGAGTGGGACCAGAGTCATGGACAACTGGGGCCAGAAGATGCTCACTATGATGGTCGTATGGGCAGTACCCTGCGCTTCGATCTGGAGCATCATTCCGGTTATTTCCGGTATGTTCTTCCCTGCATGGGGAACAGCACTGGTGTGCATAGGCATTATTCTTTATATCTTTGTACTGATGTTTATAGTATCCCGTGTATTCGGCGGCAAACTTGTACCCGAGAGTACCAGGTCGGGTATGATCATGGAACTTCCCCCTTATCATAAAGCTCATTGGAAATACATCATCAAGGAAGCATGGATCAAGTGCTTCGACATGTTCAAACGCGCACTTAAGACAGTCACGCTGGTATCGATCATCTTCTGGGCGTTCTCGTTCAGCCCTTCAGGAAATGTAGAGAGTTCTCTGCTGTATAAGGTGGGAACATTCATTGAGCCCGTGACCAGGATCTTCGGTATGGGATGGCGTACGTTCATGGCATTCATCACTGCGGCTTTTGCCAAGGAAGCCGTACTCGGTACGCTGAATGCCGTATTTGCCGGACAGAGTAATGTGGCTGATGTTGCATTCAATGCTGCCACGGGCGGCGTGGATACATCGGCTCTTTCGCAGATGATGACTCAGACCATATCGGGAGCCGAGGCACTGGCATTTATGTTTGCGTGCACTTTCAGTGTTCCCTGCCTTATGGCTCTTTCCACTACGTACAAAGAATCTCATTCGCTTAAGTGGACAGCTAAAACTGCCGGATTCTATATTCTGGCCGCGTTGATCCTGTCCTGTATCGTATATCACATTGCATTGCCGTTTTTAGGATGATAGGAGGATGATCATATGAAACTGAAAGGTGTCGGATTATTTGCACTGGGAACTCTGTTTGGACTGGAGGGGATCAAACTTTTGTCCTCCAAGGATGCCAAGAAGATATATACACACTGCACAGCCGGGGTTCTGAGAGCCAAAGACTGTGTGATGGATCAGGTTACCACATTGCAGGAAAACTGCAGTGATATCTACGAGGAAGCCAAGGCGATAAACGAGGAGAGAGCCGGGAAGGAAGATTCAGGCGAAGAATGAACTTTACGATCAGACATGAACTAAAAAACAGGATACGTCTGCATCTGCCCGTGAAACGTCTTAGCTTCAGAGAAGCGGATATCCTCGAATACTACTTAAGGGGCTTTGATGAGATAAGCGATGTCCGTGTATACGAGCGGACAGCGGATGCGGTGATCTTTTTTGACTGTGACAGGTCACGTATCACAGAGATAGTCAGAGCTTTTTCGTTTGATGACGTTCAGGTGCCGGAGCGCGTATTTGAGTACTCCGGCAGAGAACTCAGTGCCGGTTACCACGACAGGGTGGTGACCACGGTGATACTCCATTATGCAAGACGTTTAATACTCCCGTTTGCCATACGCAGAGTGCTGGACATCATTAAAACAGTCAGATACATATGGCGCGGGCTTAAGACTCTAAAAAACAGACGTCTGCAGGTTGAACTGCTGGATGCGATCGCTATCAGCTCCGCAGTTTTGATCGGAGATTATAATACCGCATCAAATGTAATGTTTCTCCTGAAGATCGGAGACACTCTGGAGGAATGGACGCATAAGCGATCGGTTGACGATCTGGCGAGAAGGATGTCTCTGAACATCGACACGGTATGGCTGCTGACGGACAGCGGAGAAGTACAGACAGATGCATCCGCGATCGAATGCGGCGACAGAGTCGTTGTGAGAATGGGAAATATGATCCCGTTTGACGGAGAGATCGTTGACGGTGATGCAATGATCAATCAGGCTTCCATGACCGGGGAGTCCGCAGCGGTACACAAGGGATGCGGCATGAGCGTATTTGCCGGAACTGTCGTGGAAGAAGGCGACCTGGCCATCAGGGTGACCCAGACCGAAGGATGCGGGCGCTTTGACAAGATAGTAAAGATGATCGAGGAGTCCGAGAAACTGAAGTCATCTCTGGAGAGCAAAGCAGAGAGGCTTGCAGACAGGCTTGTTCCGTATACTCTGCTTGCCGCCGGGCTGACATGGGCGATAAGCAGGAATGTTACCAAGGCGGTATCCGTACTCATGGTTGATTATTCATGCGCACTCAAGATGGCGATGCCGATATCGGTATTATCCGCCATAAAAGAAGCAGCGGAGTATGACATGACCGTCAAGGGAGGAAAGTTTCTTGAAGCTGTAGCTGATGCGGATACGATCATTTTTGACAAGACCGGCACGATCACAAAAGCAAAACCGGCCGTGGCGGGAGTTGTATCGTTCTGCGCTGAATCCGAAGACGAGCTGTTAAGACAGGCAGCGTGTCTCGAAGAACACTTCCCGCATTCCGTTGCCGTAGCCGTGGTTGACAAAGCACTGGAGAAAGGTCTGCTGCATGATGAACTTCATACAAGTGTGGAATATATAGTTGCGCATGGTATTGCTTCCGAGATCGGTAATGAAAGAGCCGTTATAGGAAGCTATCATTTTGTGTTTGAAGACGAAGGAGTTGTCATAGATGATGACAGGAGAGAGCTGTTCGATGCACTGCCGGACGAATACTCTCATCTGTATTTTGCCAAGAACGGTAAACTGTCGGCCTGCATCCTGATAGAAGACCCGATGAGAAAAGAAACACCGGATGTGGTCGGGAAACTTCGGGCACGCGGGTTTGAGCATATCGTGATGATGACGGGTGACAGCGAAAGAACCGCAGCCAGGATCGCTTCCGAAGCGGGGATCACCGAATACTACTCGGAAGTTCTTCCCGAGGATAAATCCGGATATGTGGAGAAAATGAAGAAAGAGGGACACCGGGTGATCATGGTGGGCGACGGGATCAACGATTCCCCGGCCCTGTCCGCATCGGATGCAGGAATAGCAATCAGCGACGGCGCGGAAATAGCCAGGCAGATAGCTGATATCACGATAGGCTCCGATGATCTTGAAAGCATTGTTGTATTAAGAGATATCAGTACTCTTTTGATGAAAAGGATCAGGTTCAATTACAGAACCATAGTGGGATTCAATACGGCACTCATAGGACTTGGCATAGCCGGCGTTATGCCACCCGCGACATCCGCGATGCTTCATAACGGATCTACCGTGGCGATAGGACTGAAGAGTATGACGCACCTTATAGGAACGAAAGACAACAGGATGGAGGCAACGGGGAATGGATGAGAGTTTTCTGCAGATTAGGAGTCTGAACAAAAGCTTTGGCTCCGGTGAAGCAAAACAGGATGTGCTCAGAGGCATGGATTTCACGGTGAAGAAAGGCGAGTTCTGCGTGCTCCTCGGTCCCTCCGGCTCCGGGAAATCCACTCTGCTCAATATCATAGGCGGTATCGATACACCCGATTCCGGATATGTGAGCATTAACGGAGACAAACTCGAGGATATGACGGAAAAACAGCTTACGTTATATCGAAGAAAGCATCTTGGTTATGTTTTTCAGATGTACAACCTCATACCGAATCTGAATGTTAAAGAGAATATCGAAGTCGGCGCCTATCTTTCCGACGATCCGCTGGATGTTGAAGAGGTGATCACGACTCTCGGTCTTCAGGAACATAAATATAAGTATCCGAACCAGCTGTCCGGAGGTCAGCAGCAGAGAGTATCCATAGGGAGGGCAGTGGTAAAGAATCCGGACATTCTGATGTGCGACGAACCGACCGGAGCACTCGACTATAAGACGTCCAAGGAGATCCTTGCACTTATAGAAGACTGCAACAGCAAGTACGGCAGTACGGTCATCATGGTCACTCATAATGAAGCCATAAGGTATATGGCGGATCATGTGATCAAATTAAGGGACGGGGTTGTCCGTCATAATGACATCAACGAAGTCAAAACCCCTGCTTCCGAGCTCGAGTGGTAAGGAGGCATGAAATGAAAAATCCGCTTATAAGGCGTATACCAAGGGAACTGATCTCCGACTGGCATAAGTACCTTGTGATCATAGTTTTTCTTGTCCTGATGATCGGACTTGTTTCCGGCATGTATGTTGGTCATGACAGCATGCTGGCTTCGATCGAACAGGGAAAAGAGGAGCTTAAGCTCGAAGACGGTTCCTTTGAGCTGTCAAAAAAGGCCAATCCCGAACTCCTTACAGATATAAGTACCGGTGAAATGGCGGATGTGCGGCAGTATTATCTGGAGAAGGGCATGGAGGAAGCAGATTCCGAGGTTTCGGAAGCGATCGAAAAAGAACTCGATGAACAGGTGAGAAATACTATCGAAGAAGCTGTCCGCACGCAGTGTGAAGCATACGGCATTACCGATGAGGATATGATCCTTGACCGGATAGATGAAGCTGTAGATGAAAACTATGACAGTGCGATAAAAGAGGCGAGAGAATCCGATGAGTTTACCGAAGCTTCTGACGAGGCTTACGAAGAAGCACATGATGCGGTCAGGGAAGCGGTTGATGATGAATGGGATGAGATCTCGGAAGAATATGGTCTTGATGACGAAGGATTTTCGGCCGTTCGGGTAAGCATTTATGAAGATTTCTACAGAGACGAATCCGAGGATGTCGACAATGACGGAACCAAGGATGCGACGGTAAGGGTATTCAGAAGTGATACGTCGATCGATCAGGCGTCCTTTAACGAAGGGCGTGCTCCCGTGACCGGATCGGAGATCGCCATCGACCGGATGCATGCCGATAACATGGGTATAAGTCTGGGAGATACGATCACTGTCGGCGGTAAGGAATTTACCGTTGTTGGACTTTTGTCCTATGTCCACTATCTGACGTTGCACGAATCCAATACGGATCTCATGTTTGATGCGTTCGGATTTGATGTCGGAATGGTGACTCCGGAAGCGTTTGACTTGCTGCGGGCCAGGATCCATTATAACTATGCGTATGTGTATGAGACCGAACCCGCGGATAAGATAGAACAGGCCGATACATCGGAGAATTTCCTTAAATCCCTGATCACTCAGACTCTCGTTCATGATAATGAGCTCAAAAGCTATCTCCCGGAATATTTAAGGCAGGCGAGCAATTTCGCACCTTCCGACATCGAGGGGGATTCGAGTGCAACGAGCATCCTCTGCTACATCCTTATCGCCGTGATCGCGTTTATTTTTGCGATCACCATAAGCAACACCATCGATAAGGAGGCTTCCGTGATAGGAACTCTTCGTGCTTCGGGATACAGCAAAAATGAGCTCGCATTTCATTACATGTCCCTGCCTGTCGCCGTTACGCTGATAGGTGCCGTGATCGGAAACGTGCTCGGATATACCGCTTTTCGAGGCCTGGCCGTGTCACTTTACTATGAAAGCTACAGTCTGCCGTCATGTCATCTGGTATGGAGTCCGACTGCACTTGTGAAAACGACTGTCATTCCTCTTGTCCTGATGTTTTTCATCAATCTCATAGTCATTGTGAAGAAACTGCAGTTATCTCCGCTTCAGTTTCTCAGACATGATCTTACGAAAGCCAGACATTCCAAGGCAAGGAGGATACCGGCATGGTCGTTCCTCAGGAGATTCAGGTTAAGAGTCATGCTTCAGAATCTGCCGAACTATGTCGTGCTGATATTCGGAGTTATATTCATAGAACTGATGATGTGTTTTGCGTTTGGTTTACCGGACTCGCTCGACCATTATGGGAGCAGGGCACCGGAGATGATATTCGCAGATTATCAGTATATGCTGATGGGGTATAAGGATTCTGAAGGTAATGTGATCGAAACCTCTGAGAGCAGTGCCGAGCGTTTCAGTGCGAAGACCCTGCTGTACCCCAAGGAGGCCGGTTCGTTCCGCACCGGCATGGGAAGCGGCCAGGATGAAAGCGTGACAGTATACGGTATCTTACCTGACAGCTCATATGTGAACATGCCCGGCGAACTTCCGGAAAAAAATGTATATCTGTCGTCCGCATTCATGGAGAAATTCGAGCTGGACACAGGCGATACTATCGCTCTGCACGAAGAATATGAGAATAAGACGTATGAATTTACGGTATACGGCACGATAGATTACGAGGGCGGTATAGCGGTATTCATGGATCAGGACACATTTCTCGAGGTGTTTGACAAAAAGCCGGACGAATTTACCGGATACTTCTCGCGAAACGAAATAACCGATATAGACGAACAGGATATTGCCACGGTGATAACCGCCGAAGATATTTCCAAGGTCGCCACCCAGCTCGACCATTCTCTCGGAGGGATCGTAAATGCTTTTAAATATGTACTGATCGTCCTCGCAGCGGCTCTGATATATCTTCTGACAAAGATCATCATAGAGCGAAACGAACGCCCGATCTCCATGGTCAAGATCCTCGGATTTAAGAACACGGAGATAGGCTCTCTCTATATCATACCTACCGCATTCGTGGTTGTGTTATGCGCGGTAGCGGGGTTTGCGGCCGGATATTTTCTCATGACCATGGTGTTTAAGGTATTCATGCTCAAGATGGACGGATATTTTTCGTACTATATGAGGACGTCATCTATGATCCTGTCTGTCGGATACCTGTTATTCGGCTATCTTGCCGTGTCGGTTGTCGATTATATACGTATCAGAAGAATACCTCTGAATGAGGCGCTTAAGAACATGGAGTGAATACAGCTCTGAGCTTATGTAAACACAGATCAAAGACGGGAGGAAATAAGTTATGGGAAATGCGATTATAATAGCAATACTTATCCTGATAGTTGCGGCTGCGGTATACGGCACGGTCAGAAGGATACGGTACGGATCTGCATGTTGCGGAACTAAGACTCCGAACGAAAAACGTATAAAAATCAAGGATAAGAACACTGCCAATTATCCGTACAGGTATCTTCTGGATGTCGATGGCATGCATTGCTCAAACTGTGCCCGGAGGATTGAAAATGCGTTAAATAAGACCGAAGGAAGATGGGCAACTGCCGACGTGGCAAGGAAGCAGGTAAACCTGCTGTCGAAGCATGAGGAAACAGAGAGCGAGATTTCCGAAACAATATCGCGGGCCGGGTATACGATGCGCAGTTTTATGGCAATAATGTGACGTTCATAAGAAGGATGTGTAAGATCATATGAAAGCAGATTATAAGAACTGGATGCCGAAGGGGATGGTTGCAGGATTTGCATGCGCAGCAACTGTATTCCTGATCCTAACCATAGTATTTGCGGCCTTACCGATATCCGCAAACGTAAAGACAGTTACGGTAGTCATTTCTGGTGTCGCAACGATCTTCTTTCTGATCGTAACGGTCTGGATGTTCCTGATGTACAGAGCTTTTTCATATGACGGCAAAAGGAAGATGTCCAGGCAGATAATAGACGGAGTTGCATCATATGTGAATATACCCGACGGAGGAAAAGGGCTTGATATAGGCTGCGGAAGCGGGGCGCTTACCATAGCATGCGCAAAAAGAAATCCCAACGCGACATTTACGGGAATAGACAGATGGGGCAAGGAGTATGCATCCTTTAACAAGGCTCTGTGCGAGAACAATTCCAAAGCCGAAGGTGTAAGCAATACGACCTTTATGCAGGGTGACGCGGTAAAACTTCCGTTTGAAGACGAGACGTTCGATGCCGTGACCAGCAACTATGTATATCATAATATCCCGAGCCGTGGCCGGCAGGCGATCCTGCTTGAGACGCTGCGCACTCTGAAGAAAGGCGGATGCTTCGCCATACACGACATCATGTCGAATATGAAATACGGGAACATGCAGGAATTCGTCCATAAACTCAAAGATATGGGATATGAAGAAGTTCACCTGATAGATACGACAAAAGGTAAGTTCATGACCGGATTTGAAGCTGCCTGGATGGGCCTCTCCGGCTCAGCTCTGCTGGTGGGAAGGAAATAGAGCCGGCATGACATTACATGAATTCGGAAAAGTAAACAGCAGGGTTGTCGTGCTGATACATCCGTCCATAGTGATGTGGGATTACTTCGAGTACGTGATCCCGCTGATGGAGGATAAATATCATCTGGTCATCCCGGCTATCCCCGGATACGACCCCGATGTAAAAAGCGACTTTACGAGCGTGGAAGAGATCGCAAAGGATCTGGAAGATAAGCTTATCGAAAAAGGCCTGACAGATGTGACGTGCATATACGGCTGCTCTATGGGGGGCAGTATAGTGACCAGGATACTGGCCGACAACAGGCTTCATATCAGAAATGCGGTAATAGACGGAGGGATCACACCGTATCAGCTGCCGAGATTCATCACGCGGCTTATCGCTGTCAGGGATTTCCTGATGATAAGCACAGGCAAGATCGGAGGTGCGAAGCTGCTTGAAAAGGCTTTTTCGACCGATGAGCTGTCTGAGGAGGATGTGCAGTATGCGGCAAAGGTGCTTGATATGATAAGTGCCCGGACTATATGGAATACCTTCGACTCATGCAACAATTACTCCATGCCTGAGGATGTCCATACCGATTGTTTGAACATTGAATACTGGGTCGCAGAGAGGGAAGTACATGACAGACGCTGGGATGTCGCGTATATCAGGAAGATTTTCCCGCATACGATATTCAGAAAGATAGATAACGTAGGCCATGGCGGACTGGCTCCGTTTAATCCGGAGAAGTTCGTCAGGGGAATCGAGAGCGTCTGCAGAAGATGATATGAAAAAGTATATACCGGAGAAGATGGTCGCCATCAGCAGATACCGGAATTACATACCGCGCTTGCCTGAAGATATAAAACAGGATATCTACGACAGGGTGAATGAACTGATCGAGGAAGAAGCCTATCGGATAACCTCTGAGGAAATGTGGAAAGTGAAAAAGAAAGGGAACAGAGATGAAGTACAGTGGAATGCCGGCAGGGATGTGGATCCTGTTTAAGAATTCATTTAGAAAGGCACTTACAGGGGATCTGGGATACAGCCTTTCAGATGCAAAGAGGATAACGAAGGCCGCAAAACCAAAATACAGGGAGATCATAGCAAAACTTCCCGAGTTTGAGGCGGAAGACAGATTCAAGACGAACATCGTAAACTGTGCGGTCTTAACAGCCTTTCTTCTAAGCATGAACAAAAGACCATCGGTAGAAGAAGCGACCCGGTATTATGAGCATGCAATGACTAATCCGGCGACCAAGAAATTCTGCCGTATGGGCGGTAAGAAGAAATTCACCAACAGCGATATCGAAGGAATGAAAAAGACCGCTGTCTTAAAAGCCGCTGACCGTAATCCTTATTCGTGGAACATGGATTATCTTCCGTATGATGACGGGAGCGGGTATGAGGCGAGGTTCTATAAATGCGGAATATGCGTGCTCATGAAAGAATACGGGTTTTATGATCTTGTTCCCGCGATGTGTCATCTGGACTATACTATGAGTGAACTGGGTGGCGCTTCCGATTTTGTCAGGGAATATACACTGGCATCCGGCGGTCCTTATTGCGACTGCGGATATAAGAAGAAGCAGTCTTAAAGCGCGAAAGGCATCTGGAGAATGAAAGATGATCAAAGAAAAGATAACCGAAGGTTTTTACGGCTGTTACTGGCCGTATGATGGAGCGCATGCAGCACTCATTGCGATGCTCGGTGATGATTGTGAAGACTATATGGCAAAGTGTGCCGTAAAGTGGGTCCATAAAAAATATGGAGTCAGTGTCATGACTCTGTCACCTGCTCACAAGGACTATGGCCATCACAATATGCCTCTGGAGCGTATCGGCAATGCCATCGAATATATGAGGCGAAAAGGGATCGGCAAATTCGGTATCGTCGGCGCATCTACTACCGGAATGCTTTCACTTGTGGCTGCGTCCTACTATCCGGTGATAACGCTTACTATGGCACTTTCACCAAGCGACTTTGTCATGGAGGGATTTTATCAAGGCAAAAGGGACGGTTATACAGAATGGCCCGGGGAGAATGAATCTACTCTCAGCTGGCAGGGGAAGCCCCTGCCGTATCTGCCCTATGCTTACCGGCATCCTGAGTATGGCCGTAAGATAAAGGAAGAATCGAAAGCAGGCGGGGATTTCTTGGCCTCACGGAAAATGTTCGATGAGTCCGAGAGACTTCATCCTGTCAGGGAAGAAGAGAAGATCAAGGTCGAAAGGATACAGGGAAAGCTTCTTTTGATAGGAGCCGAGGACGATGTTCTGTGGGACACTGCAAAGTATATAAGACGGATGGAGGCGAGACTTAACGAAAAGGAGAATGCGTGCACTCCGGAAATCCTTATCTATGAGCACGGAACCCATTTTATCTTCCCCGAGAGTCTTCTTAAAATGATGCTTCCCATAGGCAGCAGCTTGTTTATCCGCCTGTTCAAAGCGGGAAAAGACTACCCCACAGAATGCAGGAAGACAAGAGAAGATCTGGATATTAAGATTTCCCGCGCGATCAATGAATGGAAGAAATGAGACGGGATACCATGGAACATATTTCTGTCAAAAACACCTGCAGAAAGTACGGAGAGGGCGAGTCCGCAGTCAAGGCACTGGATGATGTGAGTCTGGATATTGCAAAGGGAGAGATCTGCGTGATACTCGGTCCTTCCGGCTCAGGTAAGAGTACATTGCTTAACATGGTTGGAGGACTTGACCGAGTGGACAGCGGTACGATAACCGTGGACGGCCTTGAGATCACATCTCTTGGCAGGAAGCAGCTTACGGACTACCGCCGCGAGAAAATCGGCATGGTCTTTCAGGCTTATAATCTCATCCCGGAATTGAACGTGATCGAGAATGTCAGAGTCGTTAAGGATATAGCGAAAGATCCTCTTGATGAGACGGAACTCCTTCAGGTGCTGGGGCTTGAGAGACACATGACGCATTTTCCTTCGGAGCTTTCGGGAGGACAGCAGCAGAGGTGCTCGATCGCACGGGCTCTCGTGAAAAATCCCGCACTTTTGCTCTGCGATGAACTGACGGGTGCTCTCGATTCCGCATCTACCAGGGATGTCCTCCGGGTCCTTCAGACCGTAAATGAGCGGTATCACACGACTATCGTCATGATCACACACGACGAGAGGATAGCAGGCATGGCGGACAGACTGGTGCGCATTAAAGACGGAAGGGTTGTGGAGAATACCACCAAAGAAAGACTTAAGGCAGAGGAACTCGGGATATGACACTTGACCTTAAAGCTTTCAGATCCGTCCGTAAAAATCTGTCCTTCTATCTTGTCACCTGTTTTCTTACAGTCGTGGCCGTGACCATGCTCACGGGTGCGCTTACGACCGCTCGAACGATCGGAGATAACTGTGAGGAAATATACGGAAATCTGTATGTCGAAGATGCGCAGTTTGTGACTGAGCAGATAATAACGGATGAAGACCTCACACGGTACGAGACCGATTTCGACCTTATGTTGGAGAGGCAAAACTATACGGACATCACGAACGGGGATAATACGATAAGACTGTTCAGGGAATCTTCCGAGGTCAATCTTTCATGGATATTCGAGACCGAAGACGATGCTGTACATGATGTGGTTCCTTCGAATGCTCCTGACGGTAACGTGTATATCTGCAAAAAATACGGAGAGGCCAACGGTCTTCGCATAGGAGACGGACTCCTGCCCGGGAATGAAACCCTGACCATAAGCGGTTACGCCCTTCGTCCCGATTATCTGAATACGCTTAAAGATCTTACGGAGACCATAGGCGACTATTCTCATTTCACGACAGCGATCGTAAACGCCAAGACATATGAAGCTGTCTTGGAATCTGATCCGTCTCTTACGGATAATGCTTATTACAGCGTGATCTTTCATGACAGTAGTAAGATCAATTCCTTCAGACAGACTCTTTACGCCGACTACAGACCGATCGAGTATTTTAATTCGGATATGAACTCAAGGATATCCATGCTCAGGGGTGAGGTTATCATGCTAAGGGAGGAATTCTCTTCCTACAGCATCATCCTTTTTCTGCTCGTCACGGTTATAGTCGCATTCATGCTTTCGCGCATCATGGATCGCGAATCGGTCAACATCGGTACACTGAAGGCTCTTGGATATAAGGAGGGCGAACTTAACAGACATTATGTTCTTTATGCTCTGATCCCGTCTGTGACCGGAGGCCTTCTCGGAATCCTTGCGGGGGTCCCGTTTTCGCGGGCTTTTTCAGCGTATTTTTTTAATGATATCGACAGCTTCCCTTACAGTGTAAGATACAGCGTCGCTATCATGGTCATCGCATTCATTCTGCCCATAGTATTCAATGCTGCGGTGACTCTTATCGTTACATCTGTTTTACTCCGCAGGGATGCATCCGTCCTCATGAAGAAAGGAAAGACCGTAAGAAAGGTCAGAAAACTTTTCAGCGGTTCGGATCTTAAATTCAGGACCGTATACATGCTCAGAGTCCTTGCAGGTAATCCGGTCAGGACTCTGGTGTTCATTATCGGTATGACCGTAGCGAGCATGATCATACTTCTCGGAGGAATGTGTCAGGACTCACAGCAAAACGTACTTGATAATGTACTTCCCGATATGATGGGAGAAGCTAAATATGAGACCGGGCTTAAATCTTTCCGTACGGGAAACGTTGATAACGGGCAGACGCTCATCGATGTCACATTCGAGGTGCCGGATACTAAGATCGCATTCAATCTGATCGGATACGATGAGGACAATACCCTGTTGAAAAGAGAAGCCCTGTCCGGAGAGCCTCTCACATACGGCGGATATTATATGACAAGCGGCGCAGCGAATATTTTCGGTATCGATGCCGGTGACGATTTTACCTTCATTCACAGGATAACCGGAGAAAAGACGACCGTTAAGATAGATGATATCATAGATAATGATGCGCTCCGCCTGGTGCTTACGAGCAAGGAAAATGCTGCACGAATTGTGGGTGTGTCACCGGACGAATATAACAATATATTAAGTGCTGTACCTGTCGATGTGCCTGCAAAAGATATACTTAAGATAGCGGATTTTGATTCATACCGTGATTCCTTTGAGGAGGCGCTTGCCACGACAAAGGTAGTATATGCAATACTTCTGACGGTTGGGATCATCGTATGTATTCTTATGGTCAACCTTCTCTCAGGTATGCTGATTGATGAAAATGAGAGAAATATCTCTATGTTGAAGGTGCTGGGATATCACGGATCGGAGATAAGACAGATCATACTTCGCCCGAACCACCTGCTTTTGCCCTGCTGCTATATTTTGGCGATTCCTGTAACGATATACATGACGAAGCTCATGATGATGGGCTCTACAGAACACTCGGGCGTGTATATCGATGTTGTGGTGAAGCCAGTTACTCTGATACTGTACTTCCTTATAGTCGTGTGCGCCTATATCGTGTCACTTATCTTCGGAAACCGTAAGCTGGACAGAGTCGATATGGCAGAAAGTCTCAAGCAGGAAGATTAATATCCGTTTTAGGGAGGTTTGTCAACTACCACGCACCTAAAGGTACGTGGCTTGCGACTCCCCTGTAGTTCGTTGCAATAACTCCTACATTTTGTCGGTGTAACTTCCGTGGGGTCGCATCATGGGACGGTTGACACCGCCCCTTACGACAAAGATTTAC
>JAFSTN010000018.1 GCA_017450485.1 Lachnospiraceae bacterium | reverse complement strand
GTAATAAAAAAGTCAAAAGAAAAGAAGAAGGTCATATTTATTGACGAACTGTCATGGATGGATACCAAAGACAGCGGTCTTGTAACTGAACTTGAGCATTTTTGGAATGGCTGGGTAACAGCAAGGAAGGAGAAAGATGTAATCTTGATCATCTGTGCATCCGCTACTTATTGGGTCATGGAAAAAATAGTAAATGACAAGGGGGGATTTCACAATAGACTGACGGGACAGATTCATCTGAAACCATTCACATTGAAAGAATGTGAAGAATATCTTCGTGCAAAAAAAATACTGTTAAACAGACATCAGATTATCCAGTGTTACATGATTATGGGAGGGGTTCCATATTACTGGAGTTTGTTGAAGAAAGGAAAGAGCCTTCCTCAAAATATAGACGCGCTTTTTTTCGCGGAGGATGCGCCGCTTCGAAAAGAGTATACGAACCTGTACAGAGCCCTATTTAAAAAACCGGATCAGTATATAAAGATAATAGAAGCATTAAGTGCTGAGAACAAAGGAATCAGCAGAGCAGATATATGCAAGAAAACCGGAATTGCCAGTTCAGGCGAATTCTCTAAAAAATTAAGAGAGCTGGAGGACTGTGGATTTATACGGAGATATATACCTGATGGTTATAAGGAACGGAATGCAATTTTCCAATTAATAGACAACTATACACTTTTTTATCTGAGATTTATAAAGAACAACACATATGATGAGCATTATTGGCAAGTTCATAATAACAGCCCCAAAATAAACGCATGGAGTGGGGTGGCTTTTGAACGTGTGTGTCTGGAGCATATACCTCAGATTAAGGCCGCCTTGGGGATAGCCGGTGTGCATGCAAAAGTCAATGCATGGCAATGTGAAGCAGATAAGGGGAAGGGGTTACAAGGATCTCAAATAGACTTGTTGATTGTTAGAGACGATCAGATTACTAACGTGTGTGAAACCAAGTATTCAAAAGCAGACTATCATGTTAACGCGGAATTTGACAGAGATATGAAGCGTAAGATATCGGACTATCTTATTGATAGCAGAACCAAACATGCCATTCATGCTACTTTGATCACCAATTATGGTGTGATAGAAAATGAGTATACGGGAGAATTGCAATCAATTATAACTGGTGAAGAGTTATTTAAATAATTTTCTCGGATAGAAGGTTAAATTGGAAGAGTATTTGCAGATCCTAATGCGGACCTTATGTGTTATAGGAATTTATCTGATGTGTGGCATGTTATTGATGGATTCGTTAGGAATAAATAAGACCAAAAGATCATATTAAACAGATAAAACAGACAGGAGCCGGTAAATGACATCAGCGCTTATAATCTTTGGCAGTATCATAATGATCGGAAACATAATTGCATATATCAGGTTTATCAGAACCTCGACCGATGTGATGTTATCCGGAAAGCATGGTGAACCGATATGGGAAAAGATAGGCCTTGCACTTCTTGTTTTCTTTCTATTAGGATATCTTGGAGTTGCCTTTTGGGGCAGACCGGATCTTCTGATGGCGGGGATACTGTTCTTCGGAGCCATATTTGTATCGCTTGCATTGGTCCTCTTATATCATCTGGTAGACACGCTTAAGGACAGGAGTATTGAGGTTACCGAGACACTGATCGGTGTTATAGAAGCAAGAGATCCTAATCTGAACGGACATAGCCGGAATGTTCAGATGTTATCAATGTGCCTGTATAAATACCTGCCTGCATCGATGAAGGAAGGGATAAGTCCGGTAAGCTTTGAATATGCTGCGCTGCTGCATGACGTAGGAAAACTCGGAGTGCCGGAGTCTATTCTGAACAAACCCGGTAAACTGGACGATTACGAATGGGATGTGATGAAGCAACACCCGAAGATAGCCATGGATCTGCTTAAGACACTGCCCTCGTTTGATGAGATAAAGGATTGGATCCTGTACCATCATGAGAGGATGGACGGTAAAGGATATTACGGATTGCCGGGGGATGATATTCCGATGGCGGCAAGGATCATAGCTGTATGCGATACTTATTCCGCCATAACTATGCGACGATCATATAAGGATAAGAGGACGCATGAAGAAGCCATGGAGATTATAAATGAAGTTGCGGGATCACAGCTTGATCCGGATATAGCGTCTATCTTCATGACGATACCTAAAGAAGAATTACAGGCATGTACACCGGAGACGGTGGACTTTTCCTGAATAAATCAAAGGAGCGGTTACAGGTACTATGTTCAGAGAAATGAGGCGCTTCAAGCAACAGATTGCTAATGAGGAATGCATAGAAATACTGAAGAACGAGCCAAGAGGCGTGTTGTCTGTTCTTGGAGATGAGGGATACCCATACGGTGTTCCGCTGGATCATTGGTATTCGGAGAGTGACGGAAAGCTTTACTTTCATTGTGCAAAGGAAGGCCATAAACTTGATGCAATTTCAAAGTGCGATAAAGCAAGTTACTGCGTGATGGATAAGGGCTATCGAAAAGAAGGTGAGTGGGCACTCAATATCCGCAGCGTGATAGTGTTTGGACGGGTCCGCGAGGTCACAGACTCAGAAAAGAAAAAGGAGATATGCGCCTGCATCTGCCGGAAGTTTACGGATGATGAAGCATATCTTGAAAGGGAAATGAAAAATGCCTTTCCCCGTGTATGTTGTCTGGAGATGGATATAGAGCATATGACAGGGAAACTTGTGAACGAGGCATAGTGATTAACCTTCAGTTTTAGGAATCACCACAAAAGTCTTTTCTGTGCGATAGAAATATAAAACAAAGAAAGAATAAGCATGATCCGGACAGTGCAGAAGTAAAATAGAATCAGGGAATTATTGAAAAGTTCATACAGTAGTTATCGTGGGAGCGATCATTAAAAAGTGTTGATGAAGAAGAAATCGTCAGCGCTTTTTTATTTGCAGTTTTTGACGGTAATTATCAATCATGTTCATTCCGCAAATCGCAAGTCTGTCCGGTCCGTCAGTTAATTACAAGCATTATATCGCCTATACAGGCAGAAAGGAACCTATCCGTCGATACGAAAACGGACGAGAAGAGGGCAATACTTGAAAGAGAGTTCAATATTCCTATGTCGGTTGAAATGTGTGAGGAGGCGAATGTTATGTGTAATCTTGGTGAAGGAATTAGAGAAAAAACAGTTATAGAAACTCAAATTAAGGGTGTACTTAATCTTATGAAAACCCTAAAACTTAGTGCTGAAGAAGCTATAAGTGCATTAGGGATTTCTGAAGAGGATAAACCTTCTTTACTCAAAATGGTTGATAAACAGCTTGCAGTAAAGTGATTAAGCTGTATATTAACACATAAGAATTCTATCGTAATAAAGCGGTAGGGTATTGAGTTGCTCTGCCGCTATTTTTATGCCTGTTTTCGGACACTCCGGAGGCAGGCATTTTCATACAATGAGGAGCTTCTTGCACCGACCTACCGGGTGGGCATATACTGCAGGTTGTCCAAGGAGGATGAAGACCTGCGGGACGGTGAGAGCCAGAGTATAGCACACCAGCGTGAGATCATCGAGGAGTTCTGCAAAAGGAAAGGCGTGTAGGCTCTTTTTTCAATGCTCTCTTTTTTGATATGATGTATATGTATGAAGCAGAAAAAGACCATCGTCCAGATCATAACCGGACATCTGGCGCTCGCGATCGCAAATGCGGTTTTCTGCAGATATTTGTCAGCAGCCTCAAGGCGTCCGGCGCCTATATATTCCCTTTTCTCATGGGGCTCATATGCAACTGGGGATTGGGACTTACCGCAGGATATACGGCAGGCGTTGTATTCGGTCTGGGTGTTGCCGGGATCTTTATGGGGACAGCAACGGAATGAATACCAGAGAGAAGATCATTCAAGCCCTGGAAGCGGCTAAAGGTGAATATGTATCGGGCGAAAGCCTGGCGGAAGAATTCGGATTATCCAGAAACGCTGTCTGGAAAGGCATCAATGAACTTAAGAAGGACGGATATCCGATAGAGTCCGTCAGAAATAAGGGATATATGCTCCCCGGAGATTCGGATATGATCTCCAAAGCCGGGATCGCTCTGTGTCTTGAGAAAGAGCGCCATAGCAGATCCCTTTCCGTTATGCTCGATAACCTCCATGTATATGATGAACTGGATTCCACTAACATCCAGGCCAGGCGTGAATTGCTTCTCGACGGTTTCGATATAGTACATAAAACCGTTATCATTGCTAAGACGCAAAGCTCCGGAAGAGGTCACCGCGGCTCGCTTTTCGACTCACCCGACGGTGGCATTTATCTCAGCATGATCCTGGATCCCGATAAACTCCGCGGTACAAGCCCCGTCACACGGACCATGGCGGATATCGTGACGGCGGTCCTGGAAGATCAGTATGGGATCAAAGCAGTTAAGAAAAAAGACAACTCGATATATATGGGCAAAGAGAAGATATGCGGCATTCTGACCGAAGCCGTATCCGATCTTGAGACGGGTATATACAGCTGTTTCATCGTGGGTATAGGGATCAGGGCAGATATCCTTCGGAATGTCTCGGAATCCAAGCCCTCAAGGAACAGGGTGATCGCATCGCTGATGAAGGGATTTGCGAAAATATAGATCGCAAATCCGTCCTTCGGTGCCACCGGCGAATGTCACCCACTATATAGCACAAGGTTGACAATCAAACCTCTCCGTTGTATAACTCTATGTGGTTTATACAAAAGGAGAGGTTTAGACATGAATCATATTTTTGCAACAGCATTACTCTTTTATCTGATCATATTCATGGTGATCGGTATTCTGGATATCAGAAACATCAGGTCTTTCACCGATTATTCCGTAGCAGGTAAAAAACAGAATTCACTGACAGTAGTCATGACGCTTCTTGCCACGGTGGTCGGTGCGTCCACTACGATCGGTATAACGACAACGGTTTATAACATAGGTTTCCCTGGGATATGGTGGCTGGCGTTCGGTGCCATCGGACTGATCCTTCAATCGGTGTTTCTGTCGGAGAAGGTAAGGGATATCGGCGCGGATACATTGCCTGACCTGGCGGGACGAATCGCCGGCCGCCCTGCCGAGATCTTCATTTCGCTTATCATCGTGATCTCGTGGATCGGTGTTATAGCCGGACAGCTGGTGGCGATGAATTCACTCATAACCTTCGCACTTGGGCATAGCAGTACTCCGGTATTCGTCATCACTTCGATCATAGTCATCGCTTATACGGCTATCGGAGGTCAGATGTCCGTGGTCAAGACGGATAAGGTTCAGCTGCTGATCATCCTGATCGGTGTGACGGTCTGCATGTTTTACCTGTATATCACACATGCGGATAATAATGCAGCCATCATGAGCAATATAGAACTTCTGAACAACGATTACGGAATACCGAACCTGTTTACACAGCTGTTTGTGATCGGAGGAGTGTATTTCCTGGGTCCCGATATCATGTCCAGAAACTTCATTGCAAAGGACGGCAGGTCAGCGAGAAACGCGGCCCGTACGGCAGGCATTGTTCTTTTTGCATTCTCTGTCATCATCACTCTGATCGGCATGTGGATCCGGTTCAATGTCACACCGGAGGAGATGGGAGATATGGGAGCGCTTATGTATGCTGTTTCCATCATGCCCGGATGGGCGGCTATACTGCTTGTCTTCGGCCTGCTGTCTGCGATCCTGTCATCGACGGATACATGCATCATCAACGCCTCCACGATATTTGTGAAGGATATCCTTAAGAAAGAAAGCGTGGCCGGTGTCAGGATCACTGTCATAGTAACCGGCCTTATGGCACTTATGCTGGCGGTATTCGGACAGGGGGACATCATGAGCCTTCTGACCGGTGCATACAGCATCTATACTCCGGGAGTCATATTCCCCCTGATGATAGCGATATTTGCTTATAACAGGCGCCCCATCGATCTCCGGATATGGATCGCGGCGGTTGCGGCAGGCGGTATTTTCGGGATCCTCGGCACGTATTTCGGTACGGCTCTTACCGGCATCGGTATGCCGGAGGGAATCATGAGCTATCTGACTCTGATCGGAATGGGTATTTCCCTGGCATTGTCTCTGTTATCCGTTAAGCGGAAGGAGGAAGCGTGATGTCGAATGCCGGACTGCTCGCGGATGAGATCATTGACGGCCGCAGGCTGTCAGGAGCGGATGACCTGAGCATATTGAAAGAAGCCCCGCTTCGGGAGCTCTGTGACGGAGCGGACAGGATCAGAAAGCACTTCATAGGAGACTGCATCGATCTGTGCTCCATCATATCGGGCAGGAACGGAGCCTGCAGTGAGAATTGCAGATTCTGTGCCCAGTCCGCACACAACCATACGGGCTGTGATGTGTACGGCTTGCTTGATTATGACGTGATATATGCCCTGGCTTCCGCAAATGAGAAGGCGGGAGTGGACAGGTTTGCGATAGTTATCTCCGGCCGCGGACCGTCGGATGAAGATTTCGAGAAGATAATATCGATCTATAAAAGGCTCCGCGAAGATCTTAAGATCAATCTGTGTGCTTCTCTGGGTTTCCTTACTCAGGAGCAGTTTGACCGGTTATATGATGCCGGTGTGAGAAGCTATCACAATAATATAGAGACGTCCCCGAAGTATTTCGAGAAGATATGTACCACGCATTCTTTTGAGGATAAGAAAGCAAATATCAGACGTGCGCAGAAAGCCGGACTTAATGTATGCTCCGGCGGAATAATCGGCATGGGAGAAACCATGGATGACAGGATCGACATGGCTCTGACTCTGTCCGAACTCGGTATCAGGTCCATCCCCGTAAACACTTTGATACCGATCCCGGGTACTCCAATGGAACATCTGCCCACTCTCGAAAATGACGAGATACTGAGAACCATAGCGATATTCAAGTATATCAATCCCGAGGCGGATATAAGACTTGGTGCCGGGAGGAGTCTGATCCGCGGCAACGGTGAAGCGGCATTTATGAGCGGCGCCAGTGCAACCATTACGGGAGATATGCTGACCACATCCGGGTCGACCATAAAGAGCGATATAGAGATGATTATGAGGATAGGACGCAAAAACTATGGTATAATAGATTAGTTCGGATATAGTTTTTCTCGGAGAACGGGGGAGATCGAGACGGATGAAAAACTGGAAAACCTGGCAGATCGCTTTTTTTACTGCTATATGTGTGTGCATGAATATAGGCGGGAAGCTTATTTCGTCGTGGTTGGAACTGCCACTCTGGGCCGATTCGTTCGGCACTGCTCTTTCGGCATATATGGGCGGTCCTCTGTGCGGGGTTTTGGTCGGAGTTACCGGTAATCTGTCTTATTGCGTGATCAATCGCATCTCCGCAGTATATTCTCTTACCAGTATAGCATTGGGTATCATCATAGGTATCGGAGCGCGCAGAAACTGGTTCGACCGCTTCTATGGTTTCATGAAGGCCGCTACTCTGGCCGTGTTCACGGGATTGATCGTATCCGTTCCGATTAACATCATCTTTGCGGACGGATTGACAGGGAATAAATGGGGTGATGCCGTTATCGGTTATCTGCTGGATAAGGAATGGCCATTACCCATCTGCAGTGTGCTGGGACAGTTGGCGCTGGAGTTCGCGGATAAGGTTCTTACGATCGCTGCGGTGGCACTCGTTTTGCTTATAAAGCGCTGGAATGATAAACAGAAACAGGAAGAGTCATTGCTTGCGGGTAATACGGGTACTGCCGACAATACAGGCAGCGTGGGCGGGATCGGCAAAGCCGTCTTGATGATCATCATGTCCTTAGGTTTAAGCATGGCTCTGTCAATGACCGCTTCAGCCGGGACATCCGGTTCAACCGATAATCCCGATTACAATGATTATGTTCAGAGTGTATACAGCAGTAATAACGGCCTCCCCTGCGGAGAAGCCAACGATATAGCGCAGACCAATGACGGTGTGCTCTGGATCGGTACTTATGCGGGACTGTACCGCTATAACGGACGGGAGTTCCGCTGGGTGGACGATTATGAATCCGTAAAGAACGTCAACTGTCTGTATGTTGACGAAGAAGGCCGTCTGTGGATCGGTACCAACGATAACGGTCTTTCGATAGTGATCCGTGAGAAGGTGGTGAATATCCTCGACCAGTCGGATGGACTTCCCTCCAATTCCGTCAGATGCATAATACGTGCAACTGACGGCCATTACTATGTCGGAACGACCGGAAGCATGCAGATCCTGGTTATGAATAACGGTCTGAAGGCTGTCAGCACTCTGGATGAGATCAACTATGCTGACAGTATCACCGCGGATCTTGACAGCCATGTGGCGACTGTCGCTTCCGACGGGCGTCTGTTTCTGCTGAAGAATGGAGATATACTTACATCCGTCGCACTTCCCGATGATCATGAAGTGTTTAACTGCTGTGCCTTCGCGCCGGACGGAACCCTGATGGTGGGCACGACCACCAATCATATCTACAGCTTCGATGTATCGGGCGATGATCTTAAGCAGACCGATATCAAGACCTGTAATGATATCAAGGGTATCAATAATCTGAACTTCCTGGATGACGGCACGTTCTTTATTTCATCCGACAGCGGTATATCCTATGTGAATAAAGCGGGATATCATCATCTGAATACCAACGATTTCAATAATTCCATTGATAATATGTTGTATGACTATCAGGGAAATCTCTGGTTTACATCCTCGAGACTCGGCCTTTTAAGACTGGCCAAGTCACCTTTTAAGGATGTGTACGGTTCCATAGGCATGGATCGTCATGTGGTAAATACGATCGTTTCATGGCAGGGATATTATTACATCGGTACGGATACCGGTCTGGATGTGGTGGACAGTAACTGTCGTAATCAGATCAGGAACAAGATGACCGCGGATCTTAGCGGCAAGCGTATCCGCTGTATGTATGTGGATGATAGCGAGCATCTGTGGGTATGCACTTACGGAAGCGGGCTGATGGAATATGCGCCTGACGGCGAATCCTGGGCATACAATGCAGACAGCGGAAGCTTCGGTAACCGTGCACGTATTGTGACGGGGCTCAAGGACGGGTCTATTCTGGCGGCCGGCGATACCGGCATCAGCTATATCAGGGATCATGAGATCACCCGGACTATCCGCAATGAGGACGGCCTGATCAATTCCATGATCCTGACGCTGATCGAGCAAAGTGACGGAACCATACTCGCAGGCACTGACGGTGATGGCATAGCCGTGCTTAAGGATGGCGAGGTCACAGATATGATCACCCGTGACGACGGACTGAGCAGCGGTGTTATCCTGCGTATGATCAAGGACCCCAAGTCGGAGGGTGTATTTATCGTAACGAGCAACAGTCTGTGCTATTACGACGAAGACGGTACCATCAGAGTGCTGGATGAATTCCCGTATTTCAATAACTATGATATCTGGGTCAAGGATGAGGACACCCTGTTCGTTATGTCCAGTGCGGGTATATATGTCGTGGAACGTGACGAACTTGTGGCAGGTGGAGAGATCGCATGGGAACTGCTGGATGCCCGCCGCGGTCTCGGAACATCTCTGACTGCGAATTCGTGGAACTATTATAACGGACATGGCGAACTCTTTCTGCCGTGTGATACTGGCGTATATATCATAGACGTGGATAAGTATAACAGTGATGTCCGCTCATACCGTATGCAGATGGCATCCGTCCGTCTGGATGGAGTTTTACAGCCCATTTCCCGTGAATCTGCTATCGTGGTGGGGCAGGGTGTGGATCGTGTGGAGCTTTCACCCGAGATACTGAACTATACCATACAGGAGCCCAATGTCGGTTATTATCTGGAAGGATATGACAGGCAATGGACCATCATACCCCAGAACAATCTGACCAACATCATCTATACAAATCTTCCGTCAGGTGATTATACATTCCATCTGGCCATTTTCGACAGTGCCGGCGAGAAAGTTCTGGAAGAGCAGAAATTCGATCTGGTCAAGGAAGGCGAGCTCTTCGAACAACCGGTATTCATGCTGTATATACTGATACTCCTTTCAATGATCATGATCTGGTTTACCTGGCTGGTAGTTCAGAGACAGCTGAATCAGCAGCAGATCAAACTGAATATGGCAAATGAGACCGTCATGGCTATTGCAAAAGCGGTCGATGCCAAAGACGTGCGCACACATCAGCACTCAATGCGAGTGGCCGAGTACTCGGCAATGATCGCGGAAGAGATGAAATGCTATCCGTGGTGGAAAAGAAGCAAAGAAATATCCAACCTGCGTAAAGCTGCGCAGCTTCATGATATCGGTAAGATAGGTGTACCTGACAGCGTGCTTAATAAGGTCGGAAGGCTTACCGATGAAGAATATGCTCAGATGAAATCACACGTGACCAGAGGTGCCGAGATACTAAAGGACTTTACTCTTATAGAGCATGTGGCAGACGGTGCCAGATATCATCATGAGCGCTATGACGGCAAGGGCTATCCGGATGGTCTTAAAGGAGAGGAGATACCTCTTATGGGCAGGATCATAGGTGTGGCGGATGCTTTCGATGCGATGACATCCAATCGTGTATACCGCAATCATATGGATACCGATTATGTCATCAAAGAGATGCAGCGCGGGCGTGGAACACAGTTTGATCCCGATGCACTCGATGCGTTCTTCCGCCTGATCGAAAAGGGTGTGATCAACCTGGATGAGCTCTATGCTCAGAAGCGTGAAGAAATCAGACAGGCTGAAAACGAGGAAGCTCAGGCAGAACTAGCCAGACGTGTCGAAGAGGATAAGAAGATACAGGCTTCCCAGATGGAAAGCGAGAAAGGAGCCGGAGAATGAAGCGGATATATATAACAACGATGCTGACCTGTCTGGCTATGCTTGCCGCATTTCTGGGCCTTTTCAGACTGATGAATATCACCGGAGGCAAAGAACATCTGACCGTCGGATTTATATATGACAATGATGAAAGCACACCATATACGTATAATTTCTCTATGGCCAGTGACGCACTTATCAAAAAGTACGGCGATCGCGTGGATATCCGTACGTGCAGTAACGTACTTGATGATGAGATGGAGGAACCTCTACGGGAATTGGCCGAGGGAGGATGCGAGATAATATTCTTCAACGGTTACAGTGGGCTGGTAAGAGAACTTGCTCCGGAGTATCCGGACATTCAGTTCTGCCAGACTTCATACATGGATATGAGTGATCAGACCGTACCTGAGAACTATCATACCTTTAAGGGAGAAGCCTATCAGGGCAGATATGTGAGCGGTATCGCGGCAGGTATGAAGATCAGGGAGATGATAGGTGAAGGGATCATAACTCCCGATCAGGCCAGGATCGGATTCGTGGCAGCCTTCCCCACATCGGAGGTGATATCCGGATATACGGCTTTTCTGCTCGGGGCCCGTTCGATCGTACCCAGCACAGTGATGCATGTGAGATATACGCATACATGGAGCAGTTATCCTCAGGAGAAGAGTGCTGCGAAGCAGCTCATAGATGATGGCTGTGTTATCATTTCACAGCATACCGATACGATAGGACCGGCCATCGCATGTGAGGAAGCCTCCGAAACGGGAGTTGTGTATTTCGTGGGTTATAATCAGAGTATGTCGGAGGTTGCTCCCGGCACCTCACTCGTGACCTCCAGGATATGCTGGGATCCCTATATACTTGCAGCTGTCGATGCGGTCATGAGGAATCGTGATATAGAGTCCAACATGACAGGACATATCCATGGGACGGATGTTTCCGCCGGATTTGAATACGGCTGGGTGGCGATTGAGGATCTGAACCCGCATATCGCTGCTGCCGGTACCGAGAAAGCCATGAACAATGCCGTTGATATGTTTAGACGCGGCAACACCGACTCTGTTTTCAAGGGTAATTTCATTGGAGTAGATCCCGATGATCCGACTGATACGATAGATCTGCGGAATGGGTATGTAGAGAACGAGCATACATCATACCCGCTTTTCCATTATATACTCACAGATATCATTACTATCGATGATACGGACTCATAGGAGAGAGGAGGCACATGAAATACGAAGATGTAGTATATATCGCGCGTGAGGCATACGAGAACGCCGATGCAAGACATATATTTGAGCATATCGCCATCCAGGTAAATATAGTAGGTGAGGGTGCCGGCAGCTTCTACATTGAAGTGGCTCAGAGGGCGGTCTGCGTGGAACCCTATGATTATTATGACAGAGACGGTATGCTTACGATGTCCGCCGATACCGTTGTTGCTCTGACAAGAGGCGAACTGGGGCTTCAGGATGGTATAGACAAAGGTCTGATCCGTATGGAAGGCAACGAAGTGAAGATATGGCATCTGGCTTCTGTGATACTTCCGAACCATCCCAGACGTAACAGATAAGAGGAAGGTATATGTCCGAATTGAAATGTCCGCATTGCGGGACAGTGTTTACCGTAGATGATACGGAACTTGCTTCTATCATATCCCAGGTCAGGCAGAGCGAATTCGACAGAGAGATAAATGAACGGCTGGCAGAAGTAAAGGAGCATATGAGCAAAGAGCATGCGCTGGAGCTCACCGCGCAGGCTAATGATGTGCGTCTTAAGACCAAGGAAGAATATGAGGATCAGATAAACGATCTCAAAGATAAACTGTCGGAGAACGAGAACAGGATACGTGATCTTAAGTCCCGGCTGGATGGCAGCACCGACAGGCAGCGTATAGCTGTTCTGGAAGCCACACAGAAGATAGAGGATGAGAAACACAAGCTTGAGAATTCACTTCAGCAGGAGCGGGAGAAAAACCGGTTGGAGCTCAAGGCGAAGGATGATCTTATCGGATATTATAAGGATCTGAAAGCCCGTATGTCGACCAAGATGGTGGGCGAGAGTCTGGAGAGACATTGTGAGGATGAGTTTAACCGTATTCGTATGACAGCATTTCCCAATGCGTATTTCGAAAAAGATAACGATGCCGTTTCCGGATCAAAGGGTGACTTTATCTTTCGTGAAGCTGACGATAACGGGGTGGAGATCATATCCATCATGTTCGAAATGAAGAATGAGATGGATGAAACCGCTACCAAACATAAGAACGAGGATTTTTTCAAAGAGCTGGATAAGGACAGGACTGAGAAAAAGTGTGAGTATGCGGTGCTTGTATCGCTTCTGGAGGCGGACAGCGAGCTCTATAATGCCGGCATAGTTGATGTTTCATACAGATACGACAAAATGTATGTTGTGCGTCCGCAGTGTTTTATTCCCATCATCACGCTGCTTCGTAATGCAGCCATGAACGCGCTTGCATATAAACGGGAATTGGCGGAAGTCCGTAACCAGGATATAGATATATCGAATTTTGAAGACAGTCTGATGAAGTTCAAGAACGATTTTTCCAGAAATTACGATCTGGCTCATTCACACTTCGACAAGGCTATCGATGAGATAGATAAGACCATTCAGCATTTGGAGAAGGTGAAAGCCGAACTGCTGGGGTCAGACAAACAGCTTCGCATTGCCACGGGCAAGGTCGAGGACGTGACCGTTAAGAAACTGACCAGGGATAATCCTACCATGCGTGCCAAGTTTGACGAGCTGCGAGGTGCTGATGAAGCACAGTAACGGAGAGTATCACAGCAACTTCATAATGCAGGCGGGGATACTGGCTATAGCCGGTATAGTTGTGCGTATAATCGGACTTCTGTACAGAGCACCCCTGACGGCGGTCATCGGTGATGAAGGTAACGGTTATTATTCTTTTGCGTATAACATCTATACGAATATCCTGCTTATAAGTTCATATTCTATTCCATCTGCGATCTCCAAGATCATGTCGCAGAGACTGGCTCTGAAGGAGTACAGGAATGCCCAGCGCATATTCAGATGTGCACTGGTCTATGTAACGATAGTGGGTGGTATCGCTGCGACGTTTGCGTACGTGGCAGCAGGTATGCTTGTTGTGGATAATGCTGTTCCGGTACTCAGGATATTTGCACCGACCATACTTCTGTCGGGTTTCCTGGGTGTGTTCAGAGGGTTTTTCCAGGCACACAGATCCATGGTCCCAACATCCATATCACAGATACTTGAGCAGATCATCAATGCCGGTGTCAGCATAGGAGCAGCGCTGCTGTTTATACGCATGGCCGGCGGTATAGATATCGATGAGACTACCAAGGCTGTGAGAGGTGCATCCGGATCGGCTATCGGTACCGGAAGCGGTGTGCTTATAGCATTGCTTTTTGTGGGCGGTGTGTATCTGTACAACAGAAGCAAGATAATGGCCAGATATGCGGCGGATAAGACCACGGATATCGAATCGTACGGAAACATAGCCAAAGACATCCTGCTCATCGTTACACCTTTTATTCTGAGCACCTTTATCTATAACTGTTCGACCGCGATCAACCAGACTATATATGCGAAGACCATGCTTACCCGGCTTTCGCAGTCTCAGGTTTCCATGCAATACGGTATATACTCCGGAAAGGCCGTCGTGCTCCGCAATGTTCCGGTGGCTCTGGCATCCGCAATGTCCAGTGCCATCATTCCGACTATAGCCGGTGCATGGGCATTGAAAGACTATAAGGATGCCAGAAGAAAAGTGGGGCGTGCCATCAAAGTGACCATGCTGGTGGCGATACCGTGTGTGTTTGGTTTCCTTTTTCTTGCAAGACCGATAGTAAACCTGCTCTTCCCACAGAGATCATCACTCGTGATGGCAAGCAGGCTGCTGATGGCACTGTCCGTTACGATCATTTTCTATTGCATATCAACCATTACCAACGGGGTGCTGCAGAGCATCGGACAGGTTCACAAGCCCGTAACTCATGCGGCGATCGCGCTTGTGGCACAGTCGGCTGTGCTGTGGATATTGTTATCTCAGACTCGAATGGGCATATATGCGATAGTTATAGCTGATATAGTTTTTGCCCTTTTGGTGTGCATATTGAACGCGATCTCGCTGCGCAAGACCATGAAGTACCAGCAGGAGAGCGTGGACACATATCTGCTGCCCGCGATCTGCTCACTTTTCATGGGCGGCCTGGCGAGGCTGATATATAATCTTATATACATGGTTTCCGACAGCAATATCATAAGTCTCGCTGTTGCCGTCGGAGTGGCGGTAGTCTTCTATATGATCACGGTGGTCCAGTCCGGAGCGATCAGCGAAGAGGAGATGACCAATACCGCGAGAGGCGCAGCGATATACAACCGGCTAAAGAGAATGCATCTGGTCACAGATGATGAAAGGTTTAAGATCATAAAGCGTATAGACAGGATGCGCTCCGCACGGAAGTCAGACAGAAGATCCGCCCGGGGGCGGGACACGGATCCGGACGGGGAATCGGATTGATATGATCGCAGGGTGAAATGGCATTTGACGGACTGACTGTGGCGGCGCTTCGCCACGAACTGAATAATACTCTGGCGGACGGGCGCATCAGCAAGATATCGCAGCCCGAGCCGGATGAACTGATGCTCACGATCAAGACCGGATCGGGTCAGGAGAGGCTGCTCATCAGCGCGTCGGCAACTTTGCCGCTCGTATATCTGACTGATACCAACAAACCGGCGCCTGCGACTGCGCCGGCTTTCTGTATGCTGCTGCGTAAGCATCTGAGCAGTGCGCGGATATTAAGTATCACACAGCCCGGACTCGAGAGGGTGCTGCATATCGATATGGAGCACCGCGATGAGATGGGTGATCTGTGCAGGAAGCGTCTGATCATAGAGATCATGGGCAAGCACAGCAACATTATTTTCACAGATGAGAAAGGAATGATCATCGACAGTATCAAGCATATATCGGCGGCTGTCAGCTCGGTTCGTGAAGTCCTCCCCGGCAAGGATTACTTTCTGCCGGAGACGGTGGAAAAAGCGGATCCCCTGAATGTGACCCGTGAAGAACTGCAGAGCACATTTGCATCCAAAGCCATGCCTCTGTATAAAGCGTTGTATACGTCACTTACCGGCATCAGTCCTCAGTACGCACAGGAACTGTGTTATGCATCCGGGATCGATTCGGATCTGGGGTGTAATCTTTTAAATGGGGATCAGATCGGTAGTTTACATAACTCGATAAATGCTATGAGCAAAGCAGTCGAAAACGGGGATTTTGCACCGGAGATCATATATGACCATGAGGCTCCGACAGAGTATTGCGCTCTGCATATGACTTCTTATGAGGGCAGCGAGGTCAGACACTATGATTCGATCAGTCGTCTGCTTCAGGACTATTACGCCGAGAAGAACACATATATCAATATACGTCAGAGATCATCCGATCTGCGACATATAGTGACGACCGCACTCGAGCGCAATGTCAGGAAATACGATCTGCAGGTTAAGCAGATGAAGGACACGGAGAAAAAAGACAAATATAAGGTATGGGGCGAGCTGCTGAATGCATACGGATACAGTGCCAAACCCGGAGATAAGTCGATCACCATCCTCAATTACTACACGGGTGAAGAGGAGACGATCCCTCTCGATGAAACACTCAACTCATCCCAGAATGCACGGAAGTATTATGACAGATATAACAAGCTGAAAAGGACATATGAGGCTCTGTCCGCATTGACAGTGGAAGTGTCTATGGAGATCGAACATCTGGAGAGCGTTCTTAATGCACTCGATATCGCCCGCAGTGAAGATGATCTGATACAGATCAGGGAAGAACTGATAGAGAGCGGACTGATCAGACGCAAGAGTTCGGCGAAAAAGGTCAGGATCCTTAGCAAACCCTTTCACTATGTTACAAGCGACGGATTCCATATCTATGTCGGTAAGAACAATATACAGAATGATGAACTGACTTTTAAGGTGGCTAACGGAGGGGACTGGTGGTTCCACGCCAAGAAGATACCGGGGTCTCATGTGATACTCAAGACCGAGGGACGCGAGGTCCCCGATCATGTATTCGAGCTTGCAGCAGCTGCCGCGGCATATTACTGCAAGGGATCGGCACAGGATAAAGTAGAGATAGATTATGTGCAGAGACGTGAGGTAAAGAAACCCGCCGGCGCCAAGCCGGGATTCGTGGTGTACTATACCAACTATTCGATGGCAATAGCACCCGGGATAAGCGAGCTTACACCGGTCGATCAGTGAGCCCGGCATGCTGTGGAAGCCGGAAGACGGCCCAGGTCAGGCTATGATGTTCCGGGCCCAGATACCCTTTTTCACCATGAAGCCGCCTATGAAGCATTTGATCAGCTCCAGGCTCGATATGGCGATGAACATCGTGGTCACATCGATAGAGGTGAATCTGCTTAAGTAGTATGCAAACGGCACGGAGATGAGCCATACGAAGCAGGAGTCGAATATCATCGTGATACCTGTTCGTCCGCCTGCACGTATGATGAAATATGTCGCGTGACAGTAAGCATTGAGCGGCATCAGGATACCCGAGATCATGATGAATCTCGCTGCCATATGCCTGATCTCATCAGTCGTATTATAGAGCAGGGGGAAGAATGGACTGACTCCGATCATTCCCAGTCCGAATATCAGACCGCAGAATACCGTAAAGGCTGTGAGCTTACGCGCATGGTCTTTTGCTTTGTCCATATCGCCCGTACCGAGTATCTGACCTACGAGTATGCCGACTGCATCACCCATTGTCAGGAAAGCGACACCCATCAGGTTATACAGCGTGTTCTGTATATTGATGGAAGCTACGGCACTGAGTGATCTGTATGAGTAACACTGGTTGAGCACAGCCATGCCGCCTGACCACAGTCCCTCATTGATCATGAGAGGGATGGATTTGATCATGAACTTGGATATCAGATTCCCCGGAATGCGGAAGTTCTTAAATGCACCTCTGATGAAAGGATGTGCATCTGCGTGCGTGCCTGTGTATATCATCAGGATCGCGAGCTCTATGAACCTCGAGATGACGGTCGCAAGAGCCGCGCCCGAAGCACCCATCGCAGGCAGACCGAGGTGACCGTAGATCAGGATATAGTTGCCGATCAGGTTGATGAATACAGCCGCAAAAGATGCGAACATCGGGACCTTGGTCTCACCGGTCTCACGCAGTGTGCCGGCATAGGCCTGTGTCCATGCCATGGGTATGAGACCTATGAGCATGATACGCATATAACTCTGACCGATGCGGAGAGTATCGGCGACATCAGCGGCCGATCCTTCGCCACGCAGATAGAGTGATATGAGCGGAGCACTGAATACCATCAGTATGGCGATCGACAGAGCCGTGATGATCGAGTTCACTATCAGCTTCGTGCGGAATGTATATCGGATACCGTCGTTATCCCTGACACCGTGATACTGCGCGGTGAATATACCGATGCCGGCCGCAGCACCGAAGACCAGCAGATAATATATGAATATGAGCTGGTTCGCAATGGCAACACCTGAGAGTGCGTTGGTGCCGACCCGTCCTATCATCAGATTGTCGAGCAGACCGACGAAATTGGATATCGCATTCTGGATCATTATGGGTACCGCAATGCCGAGTACCGTTTTGTAGAAGGCTTTATCGCCTATGTATTTATTCTTCAGCATAGTGATATTGATTTTATCACTGTGCGGGCTTAAGTCAATACATTAAATCAATAGAGTTTGCTTAAAGTACGGTGATTTGATATAATCATTTATTGATCATCATGATCGCATTATATTCTGGAGGGGATTACATTTCTAATGGTTAGAAGTATGACCGGCTTCGGCCGGTATGAGCTTCATTCCGGTGACCGCAAGGTGACCGTCGAGCTCAGATCCGTTAATCACAGGTATCTGGATCTGAACATCAAGATGCCGAAGAAACTGGGACAGTTCGATTCGGCGATTAGAACTGAGCTCAAGCGCTATATCGAGCGGGGCAAGGTCGACGTATTCATTACCTGGGAGGATCATTCCGAGACGGAGGGCATGGTTGAATACAACCGTGAGCTGGCGGCTGAGTATCTAAGATTTATGCGCCAGATGAGTGAGGATTTCGGGATCGACAATGATGTGAGGGTCTCGACCCTTTCCAGATGCCCCGATGTGTTCACGATGGCCGAAGCCGATCAGGACGAGGAGGAGCTTTGGAATATCCTCAGGCAGGCTTTGGACGGAGCAGCCGAGAAGTTTGTGGAGACACGGACCACGGAGGGCGAGAACCTGCGCAGGGATCTGGAGGATAAGCTCACATCGATGCTCGACAACGTGGACTTCATCACCGGACGCAGCCCGGAGATCGTAGCCGAGTTCAAGAAGTCTCTTGAGGAAAAGGTCCGTGACCTGCTCGGAGATGCTTCGGTCAACGAATCCAGACTTCTCATGGAGGTCACACTTTATGCCGATAAGATCTGCGTTGATGAAGAACTCGTCAGACTTCGCAGTCACATCGAGGCCACCAGAGAGACACTGAACAAGGGCGGAGCGGTCGGACGGAAGCTGGATTTCATAGCCCAGGAGATGAACCGTGAAGCGAATACGATACTGTCCAAGACGAACGATCTGGCGGTTGCCGACAGGGCTATAGAGCTGAAGACAGATATAGAAAAGGTACGTGAACAGATACAGAATCTCGAATAAGGCAGGTGAATATGGCTGAAAAGGGAGTATTGATCGTAGTATCGGGTTTCTCGGGCGCCGGCAAAGGCACCATAGTTAAAAAGATCGTATCGGAAAGTCCGGAGCTTTCGCTGTCGATATCGATGACGACTAGAGAGCCCCGTGAGGGAGAAGTGGATGGCAAGTCATACTTCTTCGTATCCAAGGAGCGTTTTGAGGAAGCCATAAGCAACGGAGAACTCCTGGAGTTCGCAACTTTCGTCGGGAACTATTATGGTACCCCGCGCAAGTATGTTGAGGAGATGATCTCACAGGGAAAGGATGTCATCCTGGAGATCGAGATGCAGGGTGCGATACAGGTCAAGACCAGATTCCCCGAAGCGATACTGATATTCGTCACACCTCCCAGTGCCCACGAGCTGAAGCGAAGGCTTACGGAGAGAGGCACAGAGGATGAAGCGACCATCAACAAGAGGATGCACAGGGCCTATGAGGAATCGGAGTTTATAGACAGATACGATTACCTGCTGGTCAATGATGATCTCGATAAGTGTGTGGAAGAGCTGCACGGCCTGATCGAGGCATCACATCACAAACCTGATTGCAGTTCCGGTCTTCTGAAAAAGATAAACGAGGAATTGAAGGAATATATATAATTCAAATATTGAGGAGGATATATTATGTTACACCCGTCATATACTGACCTGATGAAGGTAGTAAACAGTGATGTCGAACCCGGAGAGGAGCCGGTAGTAAGCTCCAGATACTCTATCGTGATGGCAACTTCCAAGAGAGCCAGACAGATCAACAACGGTGATGAGGCATTCGTTGACAGCGAAGGCAAAAAAGCATTGTCCGTAGCGATCGAAGAACTAAACGCCGGCAAGATCAAGATATTAAACGACGAGGATTAAAACATCAGACCTGGGATGCGGTGCATTTCAGGTCTGTCGATTTATGATATGGATCGATGTGTATTTTTTATATCGCTCGGATGCGATAAGAATCTGGTAGATTCCGAGGTCATGCTCGGTGAACTGTCGGCGCGCGGATACTCTTTCACGGACGATATCGATGAAGCCGATTCGGTGATTGTGAATACGTGCTGCTTCATCGGCGATGCCAAGGCTGAGAGCAGGGATACCGTTCGTGACATGGCTGAACGCAAAAAGGCGGGACAGCTCAGGTGCCTGATCGTGACCGGATGCCTCAGCCAGAGATACCGCGAAGAGATCAAAGCCGGGATCCCGGAAGTGGATGCCCTGCTTGGGACCGCTTCCATAGGTCATATAGCCGACTGCCTGGATGCGGTATATAGGGGAGAAAGCTTCGATACTTTTGATGCGCTGGATACACCCCCGTATTGCTCTGAGCTCAGAGCGCACTCGTCGGGATTGCATTATGCATATCTGAAGATCGCCGAGGGGTGCGATAAGCGCTGTACATATTGTATCATACCGAGTCTGCGCGGACCGTACAGATCATATCCGATGGAGCATCTGAAGGATGAAGCGCTCAGACTTGCCGATCAAGGTGTGAGGGAACTGATCCTGGTAGCGCAGGAGACTACACTGTACGGAACGGATCTGTACGGACGTAAAGCATTGCCCGAACTTCTCAGAGCACTTTCAGAGACGGAAGGCATACGCTGGATACGGATCCTTTACTGTTATCCCGAGGAGATCGACGATGCCCTTATCGAAGAGATCGCGACCAACCCGAAGGTATGTCATTATCTCGATATGCCGATCCAGCACGCTTCGGACAGTGTGCTTAAGCGTATGGGACGCAGGACCACTCAGAGTGAGCTGCGTGCGATCATCTCCCGACTGCGGGATCGCATTCCGGATATAGCACTGCGTACGACTTTGATCAGCGGATTCCCGGGAGAGACTCAGGAGGACTTCGAAGAGCTGTACCGGTTCGTGAATGAGATGGAGTTTGACCGCCTCGGAGTCTTCACGTATTCAAGGGAAGAGGATACTCCGGCTGCCGTGATGGAAGAACAGATCCCCGCGGAGATCGCAGAACAGAGACGTGATGAACTCATGATACTTCAGCAGGCTGTCAGTCTCGATAATGCGGAGAAGCATATCGGTGAGCTCACGGAAGTGGTGATAGACGGCAGCATTCCCGAAGAAGATGTATATGTAGGCAGAACATACAGAGATGCTCCCGATGTGGACGGATGTGTGTTCATGCCGATAGACTATGAACGGATGAGCGGTGACATCGTTACGGTACGTATCACCGAAGCCGGAGAATATGATCTGATAGGAGAGATTACAGAATGAACCTGCCCAATAAACTGACGATGCTTCGAGTTATTATGATCCCGTTTTTTGTGGTGTTTATGCTCGTTGACATTACGCCGTATGACAAATGGATCGCTCTCGCGATATTCGTAGCGGCCAGCCTGACCGATCTGGCTGACGGCAAGATAGCGAGAAAGTATAATCTGATCACGAACTTCGGTAAGTTCATGGATCCGCTGGCCGATAAACTGCTGGTCTGCTCGGCTATGATAGCACTGATCGAGCTCGGACGTATCCCGGCATGGATAGTCATCGTGATCATAGCCCGTGAGTTCATCATAAGCGGTTTCAGACTGGTCGCCTCGGATAACGGCGTGGTTATAGCGGCGAGCTACTGGGGCAAGTTCAAGACGGTATCGCAGATGGCGATGGTCATCCTGATGATAGCCGATATACCGCAGATTCAGATCGTCACGACAGTGGTCATGTACATAGCACTTGTGCTTACGATAGTAAGCCTGGTTGATTACCTGGTGAAGAACTGGGGCGTAATGGGAAAGGATATCTGATGAGTAAGGATCCCGCAAAGGATATAGTAAAGATACTTAAAAAGAAAAAGTACAGCATTACATTCGCCGAATCGTGCACGGGCGGACTTCTCTCCGCAACGATGGTCAGTGTGCCCGGTGTGTCCGATGTCTATAAGATGGGCTTCGTGACCTATGCGAACAAAGCTAAGCGCAAGTTGCTCGGGGTAAAGAAAAAAACTCTGAGAAAGTATGGCGCGGTCAGTGAGGAGTGTGCATATGAGATGGCCTTCGGAGCAGCCAAAGCAGCCGATGCCGACGTAGCAGTATCGATCACTGGCATAGCCGGACCTGATGGAGGCACGGATACCAAGCCGGTCGGCACCGTATACATAGGATGCTGTATAGGTAAAGAAGCCTGTGTGCGCAGATATCAGTTCACCGGAGACCGTGAAGAGGTGCGGCAGAGTTCCGTGGATGCTGCTCTTGAATTGCTTTATGCGGAGTTGACTGATAAATAAAGTATGCATGATGGGACGGGTATTGCCACGTCCCTTTTTTTATGATATGGTTACGGTGTTCATAGTCATATATCTGATTTCTGAATACAGTTGTTCGCTGTTTCGGGGCGTATCGCCGGAGTCGTATCGATTATTTCAGCATTTTTGATATTATTGTGTTGACACAATCGAACATTTGTTTTATATTTGTATGAGAACAAACGTTCCCCATGCTTTATACGTTCATATTTTGGAGGTTTTTTAATGGAAAGAGACGAGAAGCAGAAAGCATTGGAAGCAGCATTATCTCAGATCGAGAGGCAGTTCGGTAAGGGTGCCGTGATGAAACTGGGTGATCCTGCATCACAGATGAATGTCGAGGTTATTCCCACCGGATCGCTCAGCCTGGACATAGCTCTGGGATTGGGCGGTATACCCAAGGGCAGGATCGTGGAGATCTTCGGCCCCGAATCATCAGGTAAGACTACCGTTACTTTGCATATGATCGCCGAGGTACAGAAGAGAGGCGGTATAGCCGGTTTCATAGATGCGGAGCATGCACTTGATCCTGTATATGCCAAGAACATCGGTGTGGATATTGATAATATGTACATCTCGCAGCCCGATAACGGAGAGCAGGCTCTCGAGATCACAGAGACCATGGTACGCTCGGGCGCTATGGATATAGTTGTAGTCGATTCGGTTGCGGCACTTGTTCCGAAGGCAGAGATCGACGGCGATATGGGTGACTCACACGTAGGTCTGCAGGCGCGACTCATGTCTCAGGCTCTGCGTAAGTTGACTGCTGTCATCAGCAAGTCCAACTGCACGGTCGTTTTCATTAACCAGCTCAGAGAGAAAGTCGGCGTGATGTTCGGTAATCCCGAGACCACTACCGGTGGACGTGCGTTGAAGTTCTACTCATCCGTCAGACTTGATGTCAGACGTATCGAGACCCTTAAGCAGGCCGGTGAAGCTATCGGTAACCGCACCAGAGTTAAGGTCGTTAAGAACAAGATCGCTCCTCCTTTCAAGGAGGCGGAGTTTGATATCATGTACGGTGAGGGTATATCCAAGTACGGAGACATTCTGGATCTGGCTGCCGATAATGACATCATAGTCAAGTCCGGTGCATGGTATGCATATGAGGGTGATAAGATCGGTCAGGGCCGTGAGAACGCCAAGCAGTATCTGAAGGATAATCCCAAAGTATGTGACGAGATCGAGAAGAGGCTTCGCGAGCTGTTTGATTTAAGCACCGACGGAGATAAGCCTGCCCCGGCAGCTGCTCCTGCAGCCGCTTCAGCACCTGCGGCATCGAAGAATGCCGGTGACAAGTGACAGTCACACGCATACAACCCATAAGCAATAACAGATATCGCATCTATACGGACGAAGGAGTCTTCTGTGTCCTCTATAAGAGTGAGCTGGCGACCTATGATATAGTCGAGGGCCGGGTCATTACCGATGAGTTATGCGAACAGATCAAGACGGAGGTGCTCACCAAGCGTGCGCGCCTCCGTGCCATGAATCTGCTGATGAAACACAGTTTCACAGAGCATAAGCTCAGAGAGAAGCTTGTTGAGGGCGGATATCCCGATGATATAGTAGATGATGCCATAGATTATGTGGTAGGATATGGATATGTGGACGATTGTGCTTATGCACGTGACTATATCGTGAGCCACAGTCAGGACAAGAGTATCCGACGTCTGACATATGATCTGATGGCCAAGGGAATCTCCAAAGATATCATCGACGAGGTTTTGCTTGATACAGAGGGAACCATAGATGAAGTTGACGAGGAAGCACAGATCAGACGTCTCTTGGAAAAGAGGCGTTTTGTTGCATCTTTGGCTGACCCCGAGACGATCAGAAAGACCTGCACCTATCTGACGGGACGGGGATACAGTGCGGATATCATACGACGGGTACTTCGTGATATTCCTGACTGAAGAATAATATGTTTGCGAGGATGTTTTATGAAGACCAAGTATGATAAATATGGAGCCCTACACGTGGACAGAAGCGGTAAGCTTGTTGACCGCAACGGGACAGTGGTTGCTCTGCACGGATATTCCACACATAATCTCAGCTGGTATCCCGAGTATGTAAACAGGGATTTCCTTGAGTATATGAGAGATGAGTGGCATATCGACTGTATACGTCTGGCCATGTATACGGATGAAGACGATGGTTACTGTGTAGGAGATGATGCGAACAGAGCGAAGCTTCGCGAGGTGGTTGACAGAGGTGTCAGATTTGCTACCGAGCTTGGATTGTATGTGATCATAGACTGGCATATCCTTCAGGATTCCAATCCACTGATCTATAAGGATATGGCGGTCGATTTCTTCCGTGATGTATCTTCGGCTTATGCCGCTTACGGCAATGTATTCTACGAGATATGCAATGAACCCAATGTCAACTGTACATGGGCGGACATCAAGGCTTATGCAGAGGAAGTCATTCCCGTGATCAGAGCCAACGATAAATATGCGGTCATTTTCGTCGGTACTCCGAAGTGGAGTCAGAGACTGAATGAAGCATGTGCCGATCCGGTGACCATAGATGATAATCTCATGTATGTTCTTCATTTCTATGCAGATACTCACCGGGATGAGCTCAGACAGGTTTATCGAGATGCGATAGCACGTAAGCTTCCCGTATTCGTAACAGAGTTTGGAACCTGCCGTGCAGACGGGGCCGGAGATCATAACGTTCCCGAGACGGAAGAGTGGTTTAAGCTTCTCGATGAGAATGACACCGGTTATATGATGTGGAACATCTCGAATCGTGATGAGACGAGTGCATCTTTTGTGCCGGAGTGTGATAAATACACCGGAGGATATGAGCCTTCGGACCTGCGTGAACCGGCGGCCTGGTATAAAACTGTACTGGCTCGTCTTATGTAAACTTTTATTTGACAACGGTTTACAGATTATATAATATAAATATGTTGTACTTTGAAAATAATATAAGGAGGTGCTCCTGTAGATGATGCCAGTAATAATCGCGGTAGTCGTGACTCTCATCATCGCAGTGCCCGTTACATACTTCGCGGCTGTTTCGATCAAGAAGAAGAGCGATACGAAGACCATGGGCAATGCCGAAGAGAGAGCAAGGCAGATCATCGATGAAGCTCTGAAGACTGCGGAGACCAAGAAGCGTGAAGCTTTACTTGAAGCCAAGGAGGAGAACATTCGCAATAAGAATGAACTCGACAAGGAGATCAAGGAACGCAGGGCTGAGGCACAGCGTTATGAGAGACGCGTGCAGCAGAAGGAAGAGACCATCGATAAGAAGGCTGAGGCTATCGAGAAAAAGGAAGCAGGGCTAGCAACACGTGAAGCCGAGTTAGAGAAGCAGCGTGTTGAAGTGTCCAAGCTTAACGAGCAGCGCATACAGGAACTCGAACGAATCTCCGGACTTACTTCTGAACAGGCAAAAGATTATTTACTGAAAGCGGTAGAGGATGATGTAAAACACGAGACCGCGGTAATGATCAAGGAGATGGAGGCAAAGGCGAAAGAGGAAGCCGATAAGAAAGCCAAAGAGTATGTAATATCGGCAATCCAGAGATGTGCCGCCGACCATGTATCCGAGACCACGATTTCCGTGGTACAGCTTCCGAACGATGACATGAAGGGCCGTATCATAGGCCGTGAGGGACGTAACATACGTACCCTGGAGACCATGACGGGTGTTGATCTGATAGTTGATGATACACCTGAAGCAGTCGTTCTGTCGGGCTTCGACCCGATCCGTCGTGAGGTTGCCAGGATAGCTCTTGAGAAGCTTATCGTAGATGGTCGTATTCATCCCGCCAGGATCGAAGAGATGGTCGAGAAGGCTCAGCGTGAAGTTGAGGCTATGATCAAGGAAGAGGGCGACAATGCCGTGCTTGAAGTCGGCGTGCATGGTCTTCATCCCGAACTCGTCAGACTCCTGGGTAAACTCAAGTTCAGAACGAGTTATGGTCAGAATGTTCTTAAACATTCGATCGAAGTATCACACCTGTCAGGTATCTTGGCTTCCGAGTTTGGACTCGATGTTCGTATAGCCAAGAGAGCAGGTCTGCTGCATGATATAGGTAAAGCAGTGGATCATGACATGGAAGGTACTCACGTACAGTTAGGTGTTGACCTGTGTAAGAAGTATAAGGAATCGGATATCGTGATCAATGCCGTGGCATCACACCACGGTGATTGTGAACCCACATCCCTGATCGCATGCATCGTTCAGGCAGCTGATACGATATCAGCCGCAAGACCCGGTGCGAGACGCGAGACACTTGAGACTTATACCACCAGACTTAAACAGCTGGAGGATATCTCGAACGGTTTCAAGGGTGTTGATAAGTCCTTTGCTATACAGGCAGGCAGAGAGATTCGTGTAATGGTAGTTCCTGAGCAGATCAATGATGCTGACATGGTTCTGTTGGCGCGTGATATTTCCAAGCAGATAGAAGAAGAGCTTGAATATCCCGGACAGATCAAGGTCAACGTGATCCGCGAAAGCAGAGCTGTTGATTATGCTAAATAAGGTGAGGGCGGTCGATAACGACCGCCCTTGTTTTTTTTTCTGCAATGAGTTAGAATATGAAAAGTTGAGATTGTATAATTGTATACATTTGATGAAAGGATACGACTTATTATGAAGAAATACTCTGAAATGTCTAAAGCCGAACTCGAGCAGGAGCTTAAAGCACTGACCGCAGCTTATGAGGATGAAAAGGGCAAAGGTCTTAAACTTAATATGGCTCGCGGCCTTCCCAGTGAAGAGCAGCTTGATATGGAAGCCGATTTTTTCAACACGCTTAATCCGCAGAGTGATTTCTTTTCGGAAGCAGGTATCGACTGTCGAAACTACGGTGAGCTGACGGGTATCCATGAAGCCAGGCAGCTGATGGCTGACATGATGGAGGTCAGCCCCGAGGAGATCATAGTGTTCGGCAACTCGAGCCTGAATATCATGTATGATACCGTGGCCAGATCAATGCTTTTCGGTGTACTTGGATCCACTCCCTGGTGTAAGCTTGATAAGGTCAAATTCCTCTGCCCCGTACCCGGATATGACAGACATTTCGCGATCACCGAGCAGTTCGGCATAGAGATGATCAACATACCGCTGAACGATGACGGCCCTGATATGGATATGGTCGAGCAGTATGTAAATAATGACCCGGCTGTAAAGGGTATCTGGTGTGTGCCGAAGTATTCCAATCCTACCGGTGTAACGTACTCGGATGAGACGGTACGCAGATTTGCCAATCTTAAGCCTGCCGCCGAGGATTTCAGGATATATTGGGATAATGCATATACCATCCACCATCTCTACAATGGCAAGGAGGATAAGCTCCTGGAGATACTCGCGGAGTGCAAGAAAGCCGGCAATCCCAATATGGTATGGAAGTTCTGCTCGACCTCCAAGGTGACCTTCCCCGGTTCCGGTATCGCGGCTCTGGCCGCATCCGAGGAGAACCTCGCTTATGTTAAAAAGCTCATCACCATCCAGACCATCGGACATGATAAGCTCAATCAGCTGCGTCATGTAAGATACTTCAAGAATATAGAGGGTATGCACGCTCATATGCGTAAGCATGCGGAGATCATCAGACCGAAGTTTGATCTTGTACTTAAGCGTCTCGATGAAGAACTGACGCCTCTTCAGATCGGCAGCTGGACTCATCCGAACGGAGGTTATTTCGTATCGTTTAATGCACCCTCCGGATGTGCGAAGCGTATCGTCGGATTGTGTAAGGATGCCGGCGTGACCATGACGGGAGCGGGCGCTACCTATCCGTACAAAAAGGACCCCGATGATTCGAACATACGTATAGCACCTACATTCCCTCCGATAGATGAGCTTGCTCAGGCGCTCGACATTTTCACGTTGTGCGTTAAACTCGCTTATGTGGAGAAATTGCTGGTTTGATGTAAACCGGATCCGGTATAAAAAATCAGCGTTATTTTTTGCCGGATCATCCCAACATGTAGTAGCGTAAAAAAACTGACTGGCCGATATGTTGTACATCGGTCCGTTATTGCTTTTTTTACCGCAGAATCAGCAAAAAAATCGCATTGATTTTCTTTTTTTGCATGCGTATAATGATTTTCAGACGCCCGTGATTGACATAATTTTATTGACATAAAGCAGACAAAAGCGGGAGTTAATAGTTACGAAAGAAGATTTAGAATGGAGCAAAGCATTCAGAATTTCATAGCATATATGCATGAAACGAAGGATACTTCAGCTAATACCGAAATGAGTTATCGCAGAGACCTGATGAAGGTCGATAAGTTTCTGGCTCGCAGAGGTATAAGCTCATTACAATCCATAACCGAACAGGATCTTAAGGACTATATCGCTGATCTGACAGCACAAGGTTTCAAAGCAGCTACAATTTCAAGAAATATCGCATCCATCAAGGCATTTTTCCATTATCTCAAGGCACAGAAAATTGTGGAGCAGGACGTATCTGTATCTCTTCATGCGCCAAGGATAGAGAAGAAGGCACCCGAGATAATGACTCAGGAAGAGATAGATGCACTGCTTGCCCAACCCTCCGGAGATTCTCCCAAGGAGATCAGGGATAAGGCCATGCTGGAGTTGCTGTATGCTACCGGCATTCGTGTGACCGAGCTTATCACTCTTAAGGTATCCGATGTAAACATGAGCAACGGAACCATAGTTCTGGCCGATTCCAAGAAGACGCGTACCGTACCCTTCGGCAAGCCCGCGCATGATGCATTGGCCAGATATCTGGACGGCACCCGTGAGAATATGCTGGAGGATAAATCATCCGAGGTCCTTTTCGCCAATTGCTCCGGTCAGTCGATGAGCCGTCAGGGCTTTTGGAAGCTGATCAAATATTACACCCGTAAGGCCGGTATCGAAGCAGATATCACACCGCATACATTGAGGCACAGCTTCGCCGCTCATCTGGTTGAGAACGGAGCGGACTTGAAGAGTGTTCAGGAGATGCTCGGACATTCGGATATATCGACTACACAGATATACGCACATATGAATCAGAATCATTTGCGAGAAGTATATGCAAAGGCTCACCCGAGAGGGTGAGCCCTTTTTGTATCTATCGCCGGACGGTATCAGACCAGTTCCGCGATATCGTAGATAAGCTTCTTTGAATCTTCCCATCCCAGGCAGGGGTCCGTGATCGACTTGCCGTAGATCCCCTCGCCGATCTTCTGGCATCCTTCTTCGATGTAGCTTTCCACCATTACACCTTTTACCAGGTCGTGTATATCGGGATTGAGACGCCTGCTGTGCAGGACTTCCTTTACGATACGTATCTGCTGCTTGTATTCCTTGTTGGAATTATTGTGATTGGCATCGATGATGCAGGCGGGATTGATGATGTCGCGCTCATTATACAGCATCAGAAGTGTGTTCAGATCCTCATAGTGATAGTTGGGCAGGGATCTGCCGTACTTGTTTACCGAGCCTCTGAGCACGGTATGTGCGAGAGGATTGCCGGAGGTCTGTACCTCGAAGCCGCGATAGACGAAAGCGTGTGGATGCTGTGCCGCATATACGGAGTTGAGCATGATGGCGAAGTCGCCGCTGGTGGGATTCTTCATACCGCTGGCCACATCGAATCCGCTTACGACCATTCTGTGCTGCTGGTCTTCAACGCTTCTTGCACCTATGGCGACATAGGAGAGTATGTCCTCCACATATCCCCAGTTTTCGGGATAGAGCATCTCGTCAGCTGCGGTGAGACCTGATTCGGCGATCGCTCTGATATGCATCTTGCGCATGGCTATCAGACCTGCCAGGAAATCGGGCTTTTTCTCCGGATCGGGCTGACTGAAGAGGCCCTTATAGCCTTCACCTGTTGTGCGGGGCTTGTTCGTATATATACGGGGAACGACCATCAGGCGGTCGCTTACTTCCTCGGCAACGCGGGCAAGGCGTGATACATAATCGCATACGCTGTCCTCATTATCGGCTGAGCAGGGACCTATGATCAGCAGGAAACGGTCGCTCTTGCCGGTGATGATATCGGATATCTGTGCGTCACGCTCGGCCTTTAATTCCTTCTGCGCATCCGAGAGAGGGTATCCCTCACGTATCTCGGACGGAGAGGGGAGTTTTGAGTGGAATTCGAAAGACATGCATTTCTCCTTTTGAGTTATATATGTTATCATATGAGTTGCGCGTTGATTATAGTTTAATATGCATAAAAAGGCAACTTATGACTACGAAAAAAGCAAAATATATGAACAGGATCAAACAAACCATCGTAACAGGCGGAGTGATACTGGCGACACTCGGGACAGTCACCGGTTGTGCTGCCGAAGAAGTGCCCGTACCAGAGGGATATGAGGATATAGATACCGATCTGGCAGACGTCGAAGAGGAAGCCGTTCCTGTCGAGGATATGCATATGGCAGAGGCCGTTCCTTATACGGGAGACGAAAAAGAAGAAACCGAAACACCCGCGGATGAAAACACTGAGGTGGTGGAAGAAGTGCCCGAAGAGGAGTTTCTGCCCGGATATCCTACCGAGAAGGATTGGAAAGAACGTCATACCGGTTCTGTATCCTATATATGGGAGCCTACCGTACTGGTGAGTATCTTCGTGAATGAGGAAGAGGATTTCTGGACCGAGGAAGAGAAGCAGGTGATCCTGAATAATTGCAATATCGCATATGGATTCGTGGCGGATTATATGAAGGAAAACTATGATACGGATGTGGAACTCATATATGACTGGACCGAGGATCCCGATCTGTCGATGAGTATACGTCTGTATGAGGATGTACCGGCATATATCACCACAGAGGAAGAGCGCCATTACGATCAGCTTGAGCTGGAGTGGGTGGAAGAGATCGGTTATCGCGATCTGTGCCTGAAGTATAACACTTCCTCCATAGGTTTTCTGTATCTGATACCTCATGAAGGCGGCTCCTATTCATCCATTCATTTCATAGATGACGGAGACTATATTTGGAACGAGGGGACACTTTTGTATCTTCAGGATATGTACTCCCCGACGTATGAGTATGAGACTCCTACAGTTTTTGCACATGAACTGCTGCATCTGTTCGGTGCTGAAGACTACTATTCCAGCGCGGAGGTCTTCGAGAAGGAGACATATGATACACTGTCGAAAGAGTGTCCGGATGATATAATGCTCCGCACTTTTACGAAAGTGAACGGAGTGTACACGACATTCCCCGATGAGGTATACGGAGAGATCACTCCCGTTACAGCCTACCTGCTGGGAGTTGGAGATGAGGATGCGATAGCGGATCTTCCGGAGCTTGAGAGAAAAGAAGCTGCGTGCTTCCCCGGATCGGTATTCGACAGACCGTTTTAACCGTTAAGAAAGAGGACCGTAATCGTGCGGATCAGAAAAGGAGAACGATATGAGCATTAAAGCGGATTTTCATTTACACACATCTTTTTCGGGAGACTCCGAAGCCGATATGGAGGAGATGATCCAAAAGGCGATCGGGATGGGACTTAAAGATATCGCCTTTACCGAGCACATGGATTTAAATTTCCCTGTGACGGACACTACGCCCGAAGGATTCTTCGAATGTAACGTGGATTCATATCTGTATCATCTGCTGCTTCTCAGGAACAAGTATGTCAACGATATCAATATCAGGTTCGGTCTCGAACTGGGACTTCAGCCCGATATCGTAAAGCAGAATGTTAAGGTGGCCAAGGATCATGATTTCGATTTCATTATCGGATCCGTACATGTGGTGGACGGTTTCGATGTATATGATCCGGCTTACTTCGAGGGCAGGAGCGACGAGGAAGCCTATCGCAGCTACTTCGAGGCAGTATATGAGAACCTGCGTTCATACAGTAACTTTGATGTGGTAGGTCATCTTGATTATGTAGTTCGCAAGGGCAGGACTCTGGATGCGGATTATTCCTATGCGAAGTACAGCGACATCTTCGACAAGATCCTGAACCGCATCATAGATCTGGAAAAGGGACTCGAGGTAAATACGGCAGCCATGAAATACGGCCTGAAGGAGCTCAACCCCTGCACCGATGTACTCAGGAGATATAAGGAGCTCGGAGGTGAGATCGTCACGATCGGAAGCGATGCCCACAAAGTCGAGGATCTGGGCCGCGGACTCGACCGTGCGGAAGAGGTCCTTAAGGATGCGGGATTTGAGTATTATACGGTGTATGATGCCAGGATTCCCGTTCAGGTTAAACTGTGATAAGCTTTTTAACGATTTAAGCGTTATTTAATGGAAATCGTATTGAATTACGCAGATTTATTGATTATAATAGGAACGCTGACGCAAGAATCTATTCTGTATCTTACGTCGTAACGTAATTCATTATAATTCTAGGAGGAATCTCAAATGGCAGTAAAAGTAGCAATTAACGGATTCGGTCGTATCGGTCGTCTGGCTTTCAGACAGATGTTCGGCGCAGAGGGATTTGAGATCGTAGCTATCAACGATCTGACTTCTCCCGAGATGCTTGCACATCTTCTTAAGTATGACTCAACACAGGGTCGTTACGCACTTGCAGACAAGGTATCTTTTGATGAGAACAGCATCACTGTAGACGGCAAGAAGATCACTATCTATGCTGAGGCTAAGGCAGCAGACCTTCCCTGGAAGGATCTTGATGTAGACGTTGTTCTTGAGTGTACCGGTTTCTACACCAGCAAGGATAAGGCTCAGGCACACATCGATGCAGGTGCTAAGCACGTAATCATCTCTGCTCCTGCAGGAAACGACCTTCCTACTATCGTATACAATGTTAACCATCAGTCACTGACAGCAGATGACAAGATCATCTCCGCTGCTTCATGTACAACCAACTGCCTTGCACCTATGGCTAAGGCTCTTAACGATCTTGCTACCATCAAGTCCGGTATCATGTGCACCATCCACGCTTACACAGGCGATCAGATGACTCTTGACGGACCTCAGAGAAAGGGTGACAAGAGACGTTCACGTGCAGCTGCAGTTAATATCGTTCCTAACAGCACTGGTGCTGCAAAGGCTATCGGCCTGGTTATCCCTGAACTGAACGGCAAGCTGATCGGTGCTGCACAGCGTGTTCCTACTCCTACAGGATCTACTACTATCCTTACTGCTGTAGTTGAGGGTAATGTTACCAAGGAGCAGATCAACGACGCTATGAAGGCTGCTTCAAACGAGTCCTTCGGTTACAACACGGATGAGATCGTTTCCAGCGATATCGTTGGTATGACCTACGGTTCACTCTTTGATGCAACTCAGACCATGGTTCTGCCTCTTGATAACGGCACTACACAGGTTCAGGTTGTTTCATGGTATGACAACGAGAACTCATACACCAGCCAGATGGTACGTACCATCAAGCACTTCGGAAGCCTGCTTAAATAATTCGATTATTAAGGCGAGCAAGGGCCCGGTCCGTTAAGGGCCGGGCTTTTTAATCTATCACAAAAGGAGATAAAACTATGGCATTAAACAAGAAAAGCGTTGATGATTTTAATGCAGCCGGCAGAAGAGTGCTGGTAAGATGTGACTTCAACGTACCGTTAAAGGACGGCGTGATCACGGATGATACCCGTATCAGAGCAGCTCTTCCAACCATCAATAAGCTGATCGGTGACGGAGCTAAGGTTATCCTCTGCTCTCACTTGGGCAAGGTTAAGGAAGGCCCCAACGAGAAGGAATCTCTTGCACCCGTAGCTAAGGCTCTTGAGGAGAAGCTGGGCAAGAAAGTTACTTTCGTATCTGACTATAATGTAACCGGTCAGGCAGCAACCGATGCAGTAGCGGCCATGAACAATGGTGATGTAGTTCTCCTTCAGAATACACGTTTCCGTGGAAAAGAAGAGACCAAGCCTACCGAAGCAGGCGAAGCTTTTGCAAAGGAACTGGCTGAACTGGCTGACGACTATGTATGTGATGCATTCGGTTCAGCTCACAGAGCACACGCATCCGTAGCTGTAGTTACCAAGTATATCACCGAGAAGGGCGGTACCAACGCAGTTGGATATCTCATGCAGAAGGAGATCGATTTCCTCGGCAATGCAGTTGAGAATCCCGTGCGTCCGTTCGTAGCTATCCTCGGCGGTGCCAAGGTAGCCGATAAGCTCAATGTTATCAACAACCTGCTTGAGAAGTGCGACACACTGATCATCGGTGGCGGTATGGCATTTACATTCCTCAAGGCTCAGGGTTATGAGATCGGTAAGTCTCTCGTTGATGATGAGAAGCTTGATTACTGCAAGGAGATGATGGAGAAGGCCAAGAAGCTCGGCAAAGAGCTCCTGCTTCCTATCGATACCGCTGTAGCCGACAGCTTCCCGGATCCCATCGACGGACCTATCACCGTAGACTATGTTGATTCCACAGCTATCCCTGCCGACAAGGAAGGTCTGGACATCGGTCCCAAGACTCAGGAGCTCTTCGCTAACGCTGTTAAGAGTGCAAAGACCGTTGTTTGGAACGGACCTATGGGTGTATTCGAGAATCCTACTCTGGCAAAGGGTACCATCGCTGTAGCTAAGGCACTGGCTGAGACAGACGCAACTACCATCATCGGCGGCGGTGATTCCGCAGCAGCCTGCAACCAGCTCGGATTTGCGGATAAGATGAGCCACATCTCCACAGGTGGCGGTGCATCTCTTGAGTTCCTTGAGGGTAAGGAACTGCCCGGCGTATATGCTGCAGATAATAAATAGCAATTAAGTGCCTCTAATCGCTCAGTGCAATGGCACTTTCGCGAAGACGCACTAAAATGCTGGAAGTTTCTTAACGAAACTTCCGGAATGGTGAATGATAATAAGGAGTAATAATATAATGGCAAGAAGAAGAATAATAGCCGGTAACTGGAAGATGAATAAGACTCCCAGTGAGGCAGTGGCTCTGTGCAATGAGCTCAAGGATCTGGTCAAGAATGATGCCGTAGACGTGGTTTACTGTGTACCGGCCATCGATATCGTACCTGTAGCTGAGGCTGTTAAGGGTACTAATGTACATGTAGGTGCAGAGAACTTCTACATCGAGGACAAGGGTGCATTCACAGGCGAGATCTCCGCTCCCATGCTTAAAGAAGCAGGCGTGGAGTATGTTATCATCGGTCACTCTGAGAGAAGAGACATCTTCGGTGAGAACGACATCCTCATCAACCAGAAGGTTAAGAAGGCATTTGCTTCAGGCCTTACACCCATTATGTGCTGCGGCGAGTCACTTGCTCTGCGTAAGGCAGGCACCTATAAAGAGTGGATCGCAAGACAGATCAAATGGGATCTGACTGATATCACTGCTGATCAGGTTAAGACTCTCGTCATCGCATACGAGCCTATCTGGGCTATCGGTACAGGTGAGACCGCTACAGCTGATCAGGCTGAGGAAGTATGCAAGATGATCCGTGAGATCATCGCTGATCTCTATGATCAGGCTACAGCTGATGCAGTACGTATCCAGTACGGCGGATCCATGAATGCAGCTAACGCAGCTGAGCTTCTGTCCAAGCCCAACATCGATGGCGGCCTCATCGGCGGCGCATCCCTGAAGGCTGACTTTGGCCAGATTGTTAACGCATAAGACTTTTACCGTATTATATAAGGGACTGCCTGTATCGGCAGTCCCTTTTGCGTGTGATCATATATCATTTATCCTTATGCGGGGCGGTATAGTAGCCGGACTTTGCGTAGAGTCTTCCGGCTCTGGGTTTTAGGTCCGGATAGAAGAGGTTGGAGGTTTGGGCGAAGTCATCTGAGTAGATCCATTCACCGTCGCCTTCGATACCTTCGGCTACGAAGAGATTATCAATGTATTCGTGATAGTTTCCGTCCATTACCCAGGTGCCGAACTGACCGCAGGATCTGGCAGACTTAAGCGTGGTATCGCATACCTTATAACTGTCGAGATAGGTGGTGGCGATGTTACCGTTGACCTTGATCTCCACGATATGCTCGACTGTCGTGAACATATCCATCTTGGGATACATGAAGTCCAAAGGAGTGTAGACTTCATCATATACCGCATCGTCGATCCTTCTGCTGGTATACAGATAAGGGTACTCCTTCATGCAATCGAAAGCGAAGAGATAATACTCGCCTTCCGTACCGTCATCTGATCCGAAGGTCACACCGGCTACACCGGAATCGGTCTCGATGGAAAACTTGATATTGAATATGGTAGAGGTGCTGGTATCTCCGAGGAAGGGATTCACATTTTTGGCCTTTTCCGCAGGCTTGGCTGTGGACACTCCTCCGCCGGGAGTGGCAGTCGGACTGACTGGTTTATCATCTTTTGTACCGGTGCCGGTTGTCTGTGCATCCGAGGATGATCCGATGCCCTGTGAGGCATCTCCGGTGTTTGCGGCTGTATCGGTATCAGCGGCGTCACCTGTTCCTGTGTCAGCTGTTGCATTTTCCTCAATCGGAGGTATGGCTTCCTGCAGCCTCTCGTATACTTCCTCCTCTACGGATTTCTGCTCCGTGCGTCCACAGGATGAGAGCAGCAGACATGACAGGATAAGCACTGATAATGCGGCTTTTCGATGACAGCTTCTTATATTCTTTTTTGTATGGATGTCTGTTTTTTTCATGACATCAGTATACTCCATAATCAGATTATAAAATTATAATGTTTTCTTAAGATTCCTTAAACATGAAAACATGTTATACTATCTGAAACACTGAAACTTGTCTGTCGGGAACAGCGGACATGATCATACATCGTGTTCCGGATTGCCATGGAGGATATGCCGTGTCTTATGATATCAACACAGCTCGTGAGCTCGTTCTGAAGGCCTGTAAGGAGTTACGGGATAAAAAACTGATCGTCAGGACATGGGGGAATATAAGTGCACGTACAGATGACGGTCATATCGCTATCACTCCGAGCGGGAGGGATTACGATACGCTGTCTGCGGAAGATATCGTGATCACCGATATGGACGGCAAATATGAAGGTGATGTTAAGCCCTCAAGTGAGCTTGGTGTGCATCTTGAGTGCTATCGCCTGAGACCCGATGTGAACTTCGTGGTGCATACCCATCAGACATATGCATCCGCGCTCAGCGCTCTGGGCATGGATATCAGGCTTGGTCCCAGGGTATCCGACAGGATCAGATCGCTGATAGGACCGAAGATCGTGTGTGCCGAGTATGGCTTGAACGGATCAAAGAAGATACGTCAGGCAGTCGGATATACGATAGAGACCAATCCTCATACCAACCATGTGCTCATGAGAAATCATGGTGTGGTCTGCCTGGGTACTGACTATGATAATGCTTTTCACATAGCACTCACACTTGAGAAACTGTGCGAGAAGATATATGACTACTATTGCTCCGACGGCGCGCCGCTCGTAGAGCAGCTCAAGCAGCGTAAGGAGTTTAAGGCCGCACAGGAAGCACGAACAAACGCCCCGGATGCCACACAGGAAGAACGAACGGATACAGTACAGTCTGAGGATACGAGCGCGGAACCGATCAGGGTAGTGCAGTGTATACCCGATGGCATAGATCCGGCCGGCGAACCTTACGGTTTGTGGATCTTACACGTCAGAACTCCGTATGTACTCAAGATGAGTGAGCGCGATGAGACGATGAAAGCTTATCTCGATGATCTGGCACAGATAACCGGACCTTCAGTAGGCTGTGTATCGGCCGGAGCTGACAGAGCGACACTTTTTAAGGTGATGGGTAAGGGCAATGCGGTACTCGTTGAGGGAGACGGAGCGTATTGTACCGGCGTAAGCTATGATGAGGCACTGTGTGTGGCCGAGGTTCTTGAGAAAGGCGCCGTAGCCGCTTATGTGTCCACTATCAGAGGCGTGGAACCCATTCCTCTGTATGATGCTATAATAGACCGATATAAATATGTAAAGAAGTACTCCAAGCTAAAGGAGTCCGATCAGAAATAATGAGGAGAAGATTATGAAAGAGATAAAAGGCGGTGTGTGTGCAGCCAAAGGATTTAAAGCAGCGGCTCATGCAGCCGGTATCAAATATCAGGGACGTACGGATATGGCAATGCTGTATTCCGAAGTACCCTGTACGGCCGCCGGCACGTTTACTACAAATATATTCAAGGCAGCTCCTGTAGTATGGGATCGCGATATCGTGTATAACAGAGGCCGCGCACAGGCAGTAGTGGTCAATTCCGGTATAGCCAATGCCTGCACGGGAGAAGAAGGCATGGACTGCGCCAGACATACCGCACAGGCTGCAGCAGAGGCACTTGGTCTGGAAACAGAAGATGTTTTTCTCGGATCCACCGGTGTGATCGGGATGCAGCTTCCCGTGGAGAAGCTTGAAGCGGGTGCGAAGGCACTGGCCGGGAAGCTTCGCGAAGGAGAGGAAGCAGCCAATGAGGCGGCCAGAGCGATCATGACTACCGATACACATGAGAAAGAGATCGCATATGAGCTCGAGATCGATGGAACCACTGTCCATATAGGCGGTATGTCCAAAGGCTCCGGCATGATTCATCCCAACATGTGTACTATGCTCGGCTATATTACTACCGATGCGGCGATTTCCCAAAAGCTCCTGCAGAAGATACTTAGTGATGTTGTAGTTGATACCTTCAATATGATATCGGTCGACGGTGATACGAGTACAAATGATACTTTGCTCATCATGGCTAACGGACTTGCCGGCAATAAAGAGATCGATTCCGAAGGCACAAGCTATGAACTTTTCCGCGAAGCGGTATTTGCGGTATGTCTGCATCTGGCAAAGGAGATGGCTGCCGACGGAGAAGGTGCTACCAAGCTTGTAGAGTGTACAGTCAGAGGAGCCGATACCAAGGACCACGCTCGTACACTGGCGAAGTCGGTCATCTGTTCATCCCTGACCAAGGCTGCCATGTACGGCTGCGATGCAAATTGGGGCAGAGAATTATGTGCACTCGGCTATTCAGGGGTTACTTTTGATCCCGATAAAGTCGATATGTATTTTAGAACAGGAGATCATGAACTGCTGATCTTCACCCATGGCATGGGAACCGGATACAGCGAGGAGGAAGCAACGGAGATACTGTCCGCAGACCATGTGGAGATCATAGCGGACATGCATATGGGAGAGGCCAGCGCAGTTGCATACGGATGTGATCTGACGTATGATTATGTTAAGATCAATGCGGATTATCGGAGTTGAGTTGTAGCCGAAAGGCGGTGATACTTATGAAGTACAGACGTATAGATCAGGATACGATACAATGCATAGTTACGGGCGATGATATGAATGAGCGCGGACTGACTATGGGAGATATATTTGAACGCAGTGAACGTGCGGAGGGATTCCTGAGAGAGCTGATCGAGGAAGCTCATGAGGAGGTCGGATATGATCTGACCGGCCCCAGTATAGCGATGCAGATCACCCCGGTTCAGGATGACGGTATGATCATCACGATCACCAATGAGAGAAGCACCGGATTACTCAGTTTCCTTGAGCATATGAGGGATGTGATGGCCGCTCTTGCAGGTGGTCAGCTGACAGGCGAGGAGCACAACTTCCTCGGTACTGATCCTGCGGAAGTGCAGAAGTATTATGAGGAAGCACCTGAAGCGGATGATCAGCCGGAGGATGTCAGGGTATTTGAGTTCGCATCCATGAGTGATGTCCTCGAGTTTGCAGCCGATGGATTTGCGGCCGCCCAGGTGAAGTCTGTCCTTGGATTTGCCGACGACAAATACTATCTGGTGGTTACCAAGAACAGGTGCTCCTGGAAGAACTTCAATAAACTTTCAGCGAAGGCTTTTGATTACGCGAATGTGATAACCGATATACGTGGAAAACTCATTTACCTGAGTGAACACGGCGAGGGTATCATAGAGAGCGGGGCATTGACTGCGCTTAAAAGAATCGCACAGGGCAAATAAGAACCCGCAGGCAGATTATACAGGCAAATAACGCTTGATTATTGAGAGGCTGTGTGTTAAAGTATAGTTTGTGTTTTGTAATGGAGGATAGAAATGGCAGTACTTAGAACTATACTTACTATCGTATATATCATAGCCTGTCTGGCTCTTGTTGCAGTAGTACTTCTGCAGGAAGGCAAGTCAGCGGGACTGGGAGCTATATCGGGAGCAGCAGAGACCTACTGGGGAAAGAACAAGGGCCGTTCCATGGAGGGTAAGCTCGTTAAGTTTACCACTGTTTTGGCAGTTGTTTTTATCGTGTTTGCGATCGTACTTAACCTCAAGGTTTTCTGATCGAATCTGAATTCCGGCTCCTGCATATGCAGGAGCTTTTTTTTACCAAATAAGTCATGAGTACGGAATCAACCAAGCTTGTAGCGAATAACAAAAAAGCATATCACGATTACTTCATAGAAGAGAAGTTCGAATGCGGTATAGTACTGCACGGTACTGAGGTGAAAAGCCTGCGGATGGGCAAATGTTCCATCAAGGAAGCCTTCATCCGTATTGAGAACGGAGAGGTCTATGCATACGGGATGAACATCAGTCCATATGAGATGGGCAATATCTTCAACAAGAATCCTCTGCGTCCGAAGAAGCTGCTTCTGCATAAAGCCGAGATAAGCAGGTTAAACGGAGCGGTGACCAGGGACGGATACACCATAGTTCCGCTGCAGGTATATTTCAGTCAGGGCAGGGCGAAGATAGAGATAGCTCTGGCAAAGGGCAAGAAACTCTATGATAAGAGAGAGGATATAGCTAAGAAGGATCAAAGGAGAGAGCACGAGAGAGAGTTTAAAGTAAAAAACCTGTACTGATCTTCAGAGATGAGTTAGGTTTACATAATCTGTTTACATAATATGGGCCAGTCAAGGTTTCGACAGGGATCATGAAGCGGAAGAAGCACGCCGAGGATGGTGGACACCTCGTAAATCCGACACCGAAGAATAATCGCTGATAACGATTACGCACTGGCAGCAGCGTAAAGCCTGCCTCACCTTCGGGTGATAAGCCCTCACGATAACGCCGCTATACTCGTGTGGGTTCAAAAGCAGCGGCTGCTTACCGTAAAGCAAGTTCACGAGAAACGGTACTAAGACTATCGGGAACCCGGGGATGCAAAGTTTGTCCGTTATCTTATTCTCCAGGTATGAAGACGGAATAAGCGTGTAGAAGAGACGGGGATTGGTTTTTGGACGCGGGTTCGACTCCCGCCTGGTCCACTATACCGTGTATTGACGAGCACCTGTCCATTAAGGTGTTCAAAACACGGATTTACTTAATTTGTGGCTTTCATAACCCATTTGAAGCGGAGTCCGAAAAATGGCAGAATACATATTCGCTATCGATCGGAGGTGTCAGGAAATGGGTTAAGAAGTCATATGGTCTTGATATCAGCAAATCAAGTGTTTGTTCCGTAAGAGACAAATTAAATAGTCAGAGGTGTTACGTGGAAGACAAAAGGAATGAGCAATTTGATGAATTGAAAAAAGATCCCTTCGAGGAATATATACGGCTTGGTGAACCCGATAAGGTAGATAAGGCATATGCATGGCAGACTGCAGTAGGTTTGCAAGATGTCGATAAACTGCGTCCTTCTGAATATCTGCTTAATACGGCGAAGGAAAACATCGACGGTAATATCTCCATTGACGAGGCTAAAAAAAGGATAGACAGCTACTACAAAGAGTCTGCTAATCATATTCCTGAAGGAACTGAGGAAGCAGACAAGGTTTCTGTTCACATAGCTGAGATTTTATCGGATAGTTCTTTCGTCTTTTCGCCGGCACAGTACATCTCCATTCATCGAAGACTTTTTGTCGGTGTTTTTTCTCATGCGGGTAAGATCAGAGACTATAATATCAGAAAAGATGAGTGGGTACTTGATGGGGCATCGGTTATGTATGGCGGAGCATTGGAACTCCGTGAGACGTTGGATTACGATTTTAAGACAGAGCAGGAGTTTTCTTATTCGGATCTGACGATGAGTGAGATTATAAGTCACCTTGCAAGATTTGTTTCGCGACTGTGGCAGATACATATTTTTTGTGAAGGCAATACCCGGACAACTGCTGTATTTTTTATAAAATATCTGCGGTCAATGGGATTTAATGTTACTAATGATGTATTTGCAAAAAATGCTTGGTATTTCAGAAATTCACTTGTAAGAGCGAATTACCGTGATGTGAAGAATGGCATTTATGAGGATATGTCTTTTCTTGAGACATTCCTTAGAAATCTGCTTATGGGCGAAAACAATGAATTGAAAAACCGGTATATGCATATCAGGTGGGAAGAAACAACACATTCCGATGGCAAACAACACATTAAACGACACATTGAACAGCACATTGAGAATAAAAACGACATTTTGGAGACTTTAAATTCTAAAGAAATTTCATCTCGGACAAAGGATAATATTGTAAAGCTTTATGCTGCTTTTGGTGTTGAAAAAGTATTTGGCCGTGCAGATGTTATTGATGTATTAAAGATCACAGAAAAGCCGGCATCTACATTGCTGGGGAAGATGTATTCATTACATCTGACAGAAAAGATAACCGGTGCCGGGAAAGGAAGATACCGTTTCATTATCTGATAATTATTACGCAGAAGATGTGCTCTGAAATCCGGATAGTGATACTACAGTCAATGCCAAATAACCGAAAAATTTATAGCCAAATAGCCGAAAGGATTATTGCCAAATATCCGAATGCCTTTCTTGCATCAGAAGAATATGCGAAGGAAAGCATTAAAGATTTAAAGCTTAATCCGGGGTCGGTGCTCGACGAAAACGCAACCGGCTCCACTTTTCCATAAGCCGGTAAATACGATTAAAGCGGTGCAACCCCTTGTATTTACCGGCTTTTTTCTATGCCCGGAAGTTTCAGTAAAGGAATTGTTCAGGTACAACTTCAATAGCAGCACAAAACACTGGTGTGGTACAATATATTTTGTGTAACTGTATCCAAAAACGATACAACAAGACGATTACGACGAACTGAACGGGGGAAACGATATTGGATTATTTCATTACACAACCAAAGGGACATGAGATTACTGCTTTCCCTAAAATCCCTGATTTTTTTACAGATATAAGGCAGGAAAGCTGCATTTATGTTGCTGCTTTTGATACGCCGGGGAAAGATGAGATACTTGGACTTTTTGTGATCAGGCAAAGTGCCCTTACGGCATTTAAAATGTCAAGATAAAACGGAGGTATGTGATGAAAGAATCAAGAAAGCAAACGTTGTCTGAACTTAACGTAAAAAATAAAGAGATTAATACCCAAAGCAATAAAGAGCTGGGAATGAACATCCATTCAGGTTTAGGAGCCAATGCAGACCTGTCGGATCGGGATTTTCTCTCGGGTGATAAATCGAAGAATAAAAAAACCAAAAGCATAAAAGATGTCAGAAAAAACATCGAAAAGAATATGCCCATGCATATGAACGAAGAGGATGAGGAGCAAAACATCCGGAATGAAGAACCCGTGGCAATACCGGGCGAAATTGAGTTATTACTGAATACCGCATTGGCAGATACCGGAAGAGCTGCGCTGTACTATAAGGTGCGTGATGCCATCAAGCTGTACCGGGCAGAACAGGATCCCGGGGCCAGGATTAACATGCTTCTCGCCGTCAGAGAGAGCGCGTTTAACTATCTTCTGGAGAAAAAGGGCAATGCCCCTGCCAGAAAGCAGGTGTGCAGCGACATAGTTAAAAAGGTGGATTCCTATGTGAAAGCCCATGGAATTCAGACAGAGAGAAACCTTGAGTATCTGGTGGAAGATGAGCGTATCTCGGATGAGAAGCTGAATGTGGAGATTAGCCTGGCAGGGAAGCTTACGGTAAAGAGCGGAGAACCTTTTGCGGCTGATATGGGTGACAGAAGGAAAGCCTTCCGGAGGAAGATAAAGGATGTAAGGCAGGCCAGAATACTTAAGCAACAACTGGTGGACAGCAAAAAGAGCGCCTTTAAGCATCTGGATGAGATCAAAAGCAAATATGTGGTGCATGAGAACAAAAGAAATGCAGGCTATGATGACGCCGTAAAAAACATCGTGGCTTCATATATGAACTTGGGTTACCTGAACGGTAAGTATGCGGGGATGACGGATTTTGATGGAGAAAATGTCACCGAGGAGGAATACCGTAAGCAGATAGGTTCCAACATGCTCATCAGACTGTCTGCGTCGGATGATAATAAGCAGGGGCGTACTGACGCAAAGTGCCACATGATCGAGGCTATACTTGCGGATATACTCAGCTGGGATCCTGCCGATTTCAAGTTCAAGGAGCCGGAGGACTTCCTAAATCGCAGCAAATCCGCACAGAATAAGCAGCAGTATTTCATGAATCTGTACAATAAGCTGCGTGTGGCTGAACACGCGGATGCCCTGCTTAATGAGCTGCTTTACCAGAAGCAGAACAACGGAATATCCGGTGTGCTAAGCTCGAATCTGCTTAAGGAGGTCAATGCAAAGATCCTTCTCTTCAAGGAGATAAAGAAGGAGTATACAGGCAGGCTGGAGATGATGACGTCACCGTACTACGCTCTTCTCTTGCAGGAGGATACAAACGCTTACAATACTCCGGACAAGCTTAATGCCCTCAAAAATGATAAGAGCATAGCGGGAATAGAAGGCAAAAAGAGTGTGGGAGCTGCCTTTACGAAGTTTATCAAAAGTCTGACCGGCAAGAACAAGAGACTGGTATCGGGAAGGACCGGAGGCGAATTCACCAGAAAAACCGATCCCGTAAAGCTTCTTAAATGGTATCGCAGCAAAGTAAATGCCAAGTCTCCCGTCGGTAAGGAGCGTATCGAAGCGGCGTCAGAGAAGATAGATAAGCGGCTCATTTCCGATAATATCGAGCTTGCCAGTCTGGATCTGATCAATAGAGTGAATGAGGAGCAGAGTGAAAACCTAATCAGGAATGAAGTTCAGGGCGAGCCGGATATTCCGCTTATACTTGTACCCGAAGAAAATAAGTCAGAAGAAAAGAAATCCGAACAGAAAGCAGATGAGAATAAACCGGAGCAGGATGTAATAGAGAAAGAGCCCGAGCAGAATGTAATAGAGAAGGAGCCCGAGCAGAAGGCAGAAGAGAATAAGCCCGAGCAGAAGGAGGAAGAGGATAAAAAAGCGGCATTCAGGAACGAATTAAAGAATAAGCAGGCCGATATCAGCAGCAGGGCAGGAGAAAAAGCGCGCAATATTGACGCAGAGCTTGAGAAGAAGAGCCGTGAGCACATAAAGCAGCAGCTTGAGGAGGAAAAGCGTCTCGAGGAAGAGAAGAAAAAAGCGGTATTCAGGAGCGAATTAAAGAATAAGCAGGCCGATATCAGCAGCAGGGCAGGAGAAAAAGCGCGCGACATCGACGCAGCGCTTGAGAAGGAGAGCCGTGAGCGTGTCGCTAAGCGGATGAAGAGGGAGGCTATACATAAAGAGATAAAAGAAAAACAACCCGTCATCACCGCCAAAAGCGCCGAGTGGCTAAAGAAGTATGAAGAAGCCGAGAACTCCCGGGCAGAGGAGCGTATACTCCTGACATACCTGCTGGAGGGATATGAGAAGCTGGCTAAGGGAGATGTACCTGAGGCTGACGCCTACGCTCTCCGTGAAAGGATGATAGACAAGCTGATCACCTATACGGGCGTGGAAAGCTCCATCATTGAGTTTACGCCCACCGATGAACTGGCTAAGTTCGTAAAATACGCATTGGACAATCAATCCGTAAGCGGAACAAAGGAAGAACTGGCTAAACAGATAGAGGCTCTGGATGATTCTTACACCGATACCAAGGATGATACGCCCCTGCTTGAGCGTGTAAAGAATCTTCTTGCAAAGGGCGATAAAATGACTGCTCAGGACAAGCTGCTTGCATACGATTACAACACCCTTCTTATCTGCATGAACAGAAGCAGGGAAGATGGCGATGTCAAATATAACGATTACAAGAATATGGATCTGAAAGCTCTCAGCAAATACGCCGAGCAGACATCCCGTTACACGGGCACACAGCCTGAAAATGACGGGGATTTTGACACTCTGTCCGAAGAACAGGCAAGGTCTCATGAAGCCGTATGCCGCGAGATACTGTCGGAGTACACAGGCAAGGAGGAGGATTATTTCCGCGTGATCCCCATTGCCTTACTCTCCGAATATGCTTTTGACGTACATGACATCATAGACAAGAAAAAGTCCAAAACAGCGGCGGATAAGTGTCTGAAGCTGGCCCATGAGATCCATGGCAGGATCAAGGCCATAGATAATGCACTTAAGAAAAATGACCGCGCAGGAATACTTGAGACGATAGTTAAGCTATCCGGAATCGATGCGAGAGCTTTGGAGGGTTATGCTACCATAGAGCTTCGTGATGTACTTGAGTCCATGTATTTCAACGTAAACGCTCCGGAGGAGTTAGCCAGGGAGACCGCTGATATCGTAACGGAAGGATCCAAGCTCTTTGATGCGGATTATTATCTTGACAGACTGAGATCCAGTCACAAGAGGGTATGGCTGAGCCGCGATCTGGGAGACGAAGCGGGATTTGAGGACTTAAGGTCCATGGCTGAGTACAGCATCCTGTATCTGAAGAAGCATCCCGGACTTGAGGACTTGACCTTTGATGATTTTGCGGGACTGAGTGCCGACAGCATATATTACATCTACAGAAATGTGGGCATAATAGAGGGATTGAAGGGAACCACCGATCCTTATGAACAAAACGATATGGCCAAAGCCATCCTTGAACTGTCGAACATGGGAATGTCCGATAAGCTGTTTGACGCTCTTCAGAAGACTCTGGATATAAAACCCGGTGAGTTGCCGGAATACACGGAAACAGAGAAGAAACCCACCTATATGATAGGAGCCGAGCAGCACGACTGGAAGAAGACCGCATGGCAGACAGCCGCGGAAGAAAAGGAGGCTTTGAAGAAAAAGTCCATAGAAGAGAGAAGCAAGGGAAAGGAGATGACTCCGGAATACGAGAGATTCCTGCTTATCAACGAAAGCATCCACAGGGGGCTTGATAAGAAAGCCGCATCCATGCGTAAAAAGATCGCCGCTAAGGTGGAGACGGACGAGGAGCGTACGTTCTCCGACCAAGCCGTAAGCTTCTTAAGCATTCTGGGTGATATTACCGTTCTTACCGGAGCGGCTGAGCTTGACAGCGCGCTGGATATAAAGATCGGCAGCGTGCTGTCGGATCATGCGAAGGATATTGCGGCACTTCTAAAGCAGGGCTCCGATAAGCGTCTGATCGTCTCAAGTGTCTTTGCGGAGCTTAAAGCAGGCACTACCCGGGGAGAAAGAGCATTCTTTGAAGCCTGTGAGAATTCCCTTATGCCTGTGATAAATGCGTTGTCCGAGGCTATTGGCACATCAAAGAGTAAAGAGATAAACGAGGAGAATGTCAGGAAGCTCCTAAAATCAGAAGCTGTAAGCAAGGCACTGAAGGATTATGCAGGGAAGGTGGATGCTAACATGGAGCTCTTCGAGAAGGAGATGCTGCCTGTAATGAGTGATGCCACCGCCGACGTATATAACAGGGGAGAGGACGGTGAAGCTCTCCCTGAGGTAACGGAACTCATGAGTGACGATATGAAGGAGCTCATAAATCTGATAGATTCCGAGGAAAAGAAAGCCCGCATAGCAGCTGCCAAAAACACGAAGGAGAGACGGGAGCTCCAGAAGAAATCAAGTGAGCAGACCCAAAAAGAAAGGGGCATGCTAAACGATATGCAGGAGTCCCTGCTCTATGACAGCAAGAAGGGTCAGGGCAGGTTTAACCAGCTTCTGATATCCGGATACTATAAGAACGCATCCAAAGAGGACAGGCGCAGGATGCTGTCACATGTCATCAGAGATCTGAAGAAGAACAGTGCCAATGTGACGGATAAGGAGAAGGGGTGCGAATACTTCGCCTCCACCATGAAGGGCGCGGGACCGCTGATGCAGAAGATGATGCAGGGAGTACCCGAGCGTATGCTTATCCCCGAGATGTCGGGAGCTCTGGGAGTCGTCAAGTCATCTCTGGCGCATATCGATCCCAAGTACGTCGACAAGGTATTTAAGGAGATGATAAAGGACTCCGGCGGTGCCATTACGTCTATTTCCGACAGACAGTCTTTGGGTGCTGCTTCCGTAGCGGAGACCTTTAAGTGCAAGATCACCGGTCCGAAGATCAAGTCCCAATTTGTGGTGGTCAAGATACTTCGTCCCGATGCGCAGGACAATATGAAAAAGGACCTGCAATTCGTTCGAATGTCAGCCATGTTTGCCGATATGACGGATGAACAGAAAAAGGCGTACGAAAAGAAATACGGTTCGAAGCTGGTGAAGCATGATGTCAAGGTGACGGAATCCGGCTTCCTGGCACAGTTCTCCGAGATCGAGAAGGAGTTTGATTTCACCAATGAAGCGGAGAATGCCAAGCTGGGACAGAAAAACTATGTGAATAAATATAACAAGAAGAAGGACGGTTCCGATAACTATCATGTGAAATCAGTCCATATCAATGAAAATTTCGCACCCAAGAAGCATTACCTCGTTATGGATATGGCAGAGGGAGCTACGGTTGATAAGGTCATAACCCAGGCCAAATCCGACGTAAAAACAGCGATCAAGACATTTAGGAATACGGACACTTCGGTCAGGGAACCTATGGTGCTTAATTCAGACAACGTGGTTCAGTTCTGGAAGCTGAGAAAAAAACTGACGGAATCATCCCGGACTTCCATAACGAGCGGCAAACTGTGCGCAAAGCTCGCCTATGTATGGCTGGAGCAGGCGATGTTTGGAAGTAAGGCCATAGGACTCGGTGATGACCCGAACTTCCATCATGGCGACATGCATGCCGGCAATATCATGGTGGACGGCGAAAACACCACAATACTGGATTACGGTAATGCCGTAATACTGAAGGATTCCAAGGTCAACCAGATCCTGTCAATGCTTTCGGCTGCGGTGATCAGCAGCTCAAAGCATTTCGTGGAGGCATTTAACAATCTGCTGGTTCTTTCGGCTGAGGATGAAAAGGACTCCAGGGACAAGGTGGGATATGCGCCCCTTACTGCCGTACAGCAGAAACAGTTCATAACCAAGCTTGATGAACTCTTTAAGCTCGGTACTGCAGAGGATACGGGCAAGAAGATACTGATCGCGCTGAACGTTGCCCAGTCTCTGGGAGTCAAGCTGCCAAAGGAGATACAGAATTTCTCACAGTGCCAGCAGCGTCTGGAAAACACCCTGCAGGAGGTTAAGGACGGTGCAATAAAGACCACCCGTATGGTGGATACCATGGACGCACTTAACATAGCACCTGAGGATGAGGATTCCGTCAATCCGCTTATAAAGCTTCATATGTATCATAGAAACCCTCTTAACCGAAACAAGGAGAGCTTAAAGCAGTTCGCTGAAAGATACAGCGTGGGTGACAGCGGGCTTTTCATGACTCAGGCGGCAAATGCCGGTACCAAACAGGAGCTGGATAACATTATAGGCGAATATATGCCCGAGTATTTCAAATTTAAGGAGAAGATCACGGCGAAGGATGCGCGAGCTAAGGCTGCGAAGATCAGGCAGGCATACAATGAAGCCGTAGGCCTGGTCAAAAGCGGGAATAAGGTGCCGCTTGACCTGGCTCAGAAAATGGCAGACATGGGCGGAGATATGATCATGCTCTGTCAGGAAACCGATGATTTCGGCGGATTTATTAAAACGGAGCGCATGATGGAGCTGGCTTCCAGTGCGCTTAGTCCCATGGATCAGAAAAGCTATAATGAAGCTGCATTGGAGCAGATAATGGTAGTACTCGAAAGCTATATCCCCGAAATCATTGAAGGGCTGGATTCCGTATATGAAACCCTTCCCGATGTCAGTAAAGATATAGACAAGGAACGGGCACGCAGGACGAAGGTGTCCGACATCGTTTACAATACCACTATCGGCGCTGTATTGTGCAAGCCGGCGGCTATGGAGATCCGCAAGAACCTTAAGGGAACCAAAGATCCCGAAAAACGTGAGAAATTCGAACGTCAAAACAGTGGGATCCTTGCCAGTCTGACAGTGAAAAACACTTACGTCAAATACAGGAAGGCTGAAGAGGAGTATGACAAAGCAAAACTCTCGGGAGACAAGGCTGCTCTGGATAATGCCGAAAAGAATCTGAAGCTGGCTGAGAATGATTTTCTGTACAGTTATATGGTAGAGTCACACAACGTATTGTCCGACATAGCCGATAAATATAAGACCAACGTCGACATGGATAATTTCAAAGATGAGGACTATCTGCCTGATTTCGTAGGTGTGATGGGAGATGTGGTAAGTACTCACTGGAAACGTTCAGCCGCCAAAGTCAATAAGGCATTGGGGGTTGAGATCAGGCAGCACGCCAAGGAGCAGGATGAACTTGAAAAGAAGATAAAGAAAGAGGAAGAGGCGGAGGCCAAAAAGCAGAAAGAGGAGGAGGCCAGAAAGAAGAAGGCAGAAGAAGCGGCTGCCAAGAAGAAAAAAACCGACGAGGAAAAGAAAAGGAAGGAAGAGGAAAAGAAAAAGAAGGAAGAGGAAGCCGCAAAGAAGAAGGCTGCGAAGAACACAAAGAATAAGAAAAAGAAGTAAACGAAGCTTCGCAGAGCTTCTTTAGGGAAGGAACGGGTATGAAGACAGAAATATATACTCTGACAAAAGATGATATTAAGCCTCTGCTTAAAGACCTACCGGCGAAAGTTGCTGAGAATATGGACAGAGAGGGGTATTATACTCTGGGGGCGGTGGATGCTGTGTCCGATTCATCCGATATCAGAGGCGTAGTACAGTTTCTCGTGGATCAGACAGTAAATAAGGAGGTGTACGCCCGGCTTATATATGTGTATGTACCTGAAGAATACAGGAGACGGTCTGTGGGGATGAGACTGGTAGGCAAGGCTGATTCCATACTGGCATCTGCCGGAGATGTGGATGTATTTCTGGCCGGAACGGGTACCGGAGTCGCAGCGTCCCCTCAGCCGGAACTGTCTGAGGAGGAGCAGCGGATGTTTTTAACAGAGTGCGGTTTCATTTCTTTGGGAGATGACGGGAAGCAGTTTTTCAGGTTTACGGGTAGATAGACGTATGAGTTTTATAATAACAGCACATAAAGAAAGCCTATTAAGGATCAGTGACGGAGAGGGGGCATACATAACCCTGAGGATAGAGGGGACAGAGGCTTATATTCTGCAGATAGCAGTTCCGCCCGCAAAACGCAGACAGGGTATAGCCACGGGGCTTTTATCCGCGGCCGAATATGTACTTGGGACAGGACCGGTTACAAGACTCTGTGCCGATTATCTGGAATCCATAGACGGAATGAGCGGATTTCTGAAGGCGAGGGGATTTGAGATCAGCGAAGGCTCTTCGGTTTTATCGGTAGATGAGAAACTTATACTTAATAATGCCACATTTGACAGGTTGATGAGCCGAAAGGTACAGGATGCAAAGACTGTCAGACTGAGAGAATTCAGTATTCCGTTATGGCTCAGGCTCCGGGAGTTCCTTGAGGATGCCGGTGTGGAGCTTACCTGCCTGGATATGGCTCATATGCATCAGGAACTGAGTTCTGCCGTATTTGACAAGACGGGTATGATCCGTTCGGTTATGTTGGGATCGGCCAGCGGCAGCACGGCGCATGCTCAGCTCCTGCTTACCTGCCCGGGTGAGGATAATCAGATATATACCCTGGCTGCTATTCAGAATATGCTGCTTGCACTTAGAGATTCCGATGGCGGTTTTATTTACGACCGGTTGCTTTTGACAACATATTCCCACGGCGTGAGATCCGGTCTTGCACATATTGCCCAAAAAGGTATGAAACCGGCACATGCTGATGAGTGTCTGTATGCCGCAAAGAACATAAACTCAGATGCGCAAAAAACTGATATTGAAGTTGTGACCATGGAGGAAGAAGGCTCGGAGTCGGACTGGATAAGGGAACTGTCAGGTATTCCTATGCAGCGCAATATCAGCTGGAAGGCGGTCTGGTACAGAAAACATCAGAAGAATTGAGACTCCTGAGAATCGTTGCTTGTATATATGATATAATGTCACAGAATACAGACGATACAAAAAGCAACAGCCGGAAGATGAGAGGTGTGAGGTAATGATATGAACATAGAACTTCAATGCTGTGCTTTATTTATTATCTTTACGATCACAGTTATGTTCATACGCGAGAAAAAGCTTGATCTGATGAACCGCAAGCTTTTTCAGCGTGCCATTCTGGCGTGTTTTGCCTGTCTGATCTTCGATATACTGTCAGTCATTCTGATCAATCTGTCCGTGTTCCGCGGATTCAGTATCGCAATAACCGAGATGGTATGCAAGTTCTATATCATGCTTCTGGTCCTTCAGGGCTATTTCGGCTATGTATATGCTTCGACAAGTTTGCTTCCCCGGGAAAAGATGTGGGCGGTCATAGTCAGGTACCTGTCTCATCTGATATTTGGTATCGGTGAGGTGATGATGCTGGTGCTGCCTATCGGATATACGGCTTCGGGCCGTGTTGTATATTCGTACGGCCCGTCTACATCCGTGGCATACGCTCTGTCTGCGGTTTATATTCTGGCTACGATAGTCACCTCGATCGCTTACAGGAAACATATGCCGGGAAGAAGGTTCATTGCCATGCTCCTGTGGCAGGGACTATGGCTTCTGGCAGCTGCCGTACAGTTTGTGCAGCCTCAGCTTCTTCTGGTCGGATTCGCATCGGCTTTCGGCATGGTCATACTGTATATCCAGCTGGAGAACCCAAGCGAATATGTTGACGGTCCCACCGGCCTTTTCACCATGAACGCTCTTTCCGCATATGTTCATGACAAATACAAGTATGACAAACAATTTTCACTTTTTACGGCTAAGATCCATTATCTGACCAATTATGTGGATTACAATATGGAGCAGGCGGCGGTCATGCGTACCGCCAAAGCACTGGTGGCACTCGGCCCCGAACCTGCTTTTCGTATCGATGATGATACGTTCTGCGTTGTCTATGATGTCAAGGAGCGTATGTTTGAAAAAGCTGCCAATATCAAGATGCAGAAAGACAGTGTGACCGATTTGCCTGCAAAAGGAACCTATCTCCTGATACCTGACAGCACGCAGATGAGCGGCCCGGATGAATTCTTCCGCTTCCTCCATACTTATCTTGAGGAAGAGCAGGAGATAACGATAGCTGATGAGAAGCTGGTTCAGAAGCTTCGTGACCAGAACAGAATAAAAGAACTGATCGATGAGGCTCTCAGACTTGACAGAGTGGAGGTTTTCTATCAGCCGTTTTATAACGTCAGAGGATTCTGCTTTGATGTGGCAGAGGCTCTGGTGCGCATTCGGACCGAGGATGGCAAGATCGTCCCTCCGGGCGAGTTTATTCCGATCGCGGAAGAGACCGGACAGATCATCCCTCTGGGAATCCGTGTCTTTGAGAAAGTGTGTGAGTTCCTTGCAAAGGGAGAAGCTCTCGAGGCAGGTCTTAAACAGGTCGAGGTCAATATTTCGGCCGCACAGTTTGATTTTGATAACCCTACCAGGTTCGTAACGGATATGATAGAAAAATACGGAGTAGAGCCGGGCTGTATCAATTTGGAGATCACGGAAACCGCGGCTGCCAAGAACCGTGACATCATGCTGAAGAATATGAACAGGCTGATCGAGAAGGGCATAGACTTCTCTTTGGATGACTTCGGTACCGGCCGTTCCAACATTGACTACTTTGTGAACATGCCCGTTAAGAACATCAAGTTTGACCATTCATTTACTCAGGGATTCTTTGAAAACGACAAGATCAAATATGTTTTATCCGGAATGATGAATCTGCTGCATAAGCTGGATATGAATATTGTCGCAGAGGGTATAGAGACAGAGGAACAGATGAATGTCATGTCGGAGCTGGGAATCGAGTACATACAGGGGTATTATTTCTCCAGACCCATCCCGGAAGACGAGTTCATAGCATTCCTGAAAGAGAAGAATGGTAAGGGAAGTATTGAGAGGGAGATATGAGTGATAATGTTGAGCTGACTGCAGATCAGGAGAATAAACTCAAACGCCTGAAGGAGATCATCGCGGATTACGGAAGCCTTGCAGTCGGTTTTTCGGGCGGTGTGGATTCGTCGTTTTTGATAGCTGTGGCACACGAGATACTGGGAGACCGGCTGATAGCGGTTACGGGAGTCGATGCGTCCATTCCCGAACGTGAAGTGAAAGAAGCGAAGGCCTTCTGCGAAGAGCGCGGGATCAGGCAGATCCTCTGTACCGTTGATCCATTAAAGGAAGAGAGCTTTCGAAATAACTCCCCTGACAGATGCTATTTCTGCAAGCATGGGATTTTCACCGAGATCAAGAGGATAGCAAGCGAAAACGGGATCGAATACGTGGCCGAGGGCTCCAATATGGATGATCTGGGAGATTATCGTCCGGGACTCAAGGCTGTGGAGGAACTCAGCGTTAAAAGTCCGCTCAGGGAAGCCGGGATGTATAAGGCCGATATCCGTCAGATATCGAATGCAATGGGGCTTCCGACGTGGAGCAAGCCGGCATATGCCTGCCTCGCATCCAGATTTGTCTATGGCGAGGAGATTACGGAAGAGAAGCTTCATATGATCGATCGTGCGGAACAGTTTCTTATAGAGCACGGCTTCCTTGAAGAACGTGTGCGCATGCACGGAAATGTAGCCAGGATAGAGGTTCCCCCGGCAGATATCCCGCGTCTTGCTTCGGATGAGATCCGGACCGCCGTTTATGATGAATTCAGAAAACTTGGTTTCATGTATGTCGCTCTGGACATGAAAGGCTACCGCACAGGAAGCATGAATGTGACATTGAATACGGGTAAATAAATGAGCCGGGATAACAAAGACAAAACTGCGGTCATCCGCTGGCTGGGGCAGATGGGGCTGATGATAAAGTGCGGAAGTACTGCTTTGTGTATCGATTACTATGCAAGTCCTGATGAGAGAAGGCAGACGCCTCCGCCGGTTCCCGCAGGAGAACTGCAGGGGATAGATGCTTTTCTGGGTACACATGATCACCTGGATCATATCGATCATGATGCTTGGAAGATATGGGCCGGGACCAATCCGGATGCGAAGTTTATTTTCCCTCGCAGTCATATGGAAGCTGTTCTTGCGGACGGTGTAAGGCCGGAAAATGCGGTCGGACTTAACGCAGGAGAGGCATATGAACTGGGCGATGTCACGATCCATGCGATAGCGGCTTCGCATGAATTCCTGGATAAAGATCCTGAGACCGGGCTGTATCCGTATCTCCAGTATATCGTTGAATGGAACGGAATAAGGATCCATCATGCGGGAGATACAGTCAGATATGAAGGCATGCTTCCGGCTATAAAAGCATTCGGTGCTATAGATATGGAACTGCTTCCGATAAACGGACGGGATGCCGTACGGTACCGCCGTAACTGCATAGGCAATATGACATATCAGGAGGCCGCGGATCTGGCAGGAGAGGTGGGGCCGTCAATCGTCATTCCGGGCCACTGGGATATGTTTGCCGATAACAGCGCGGATCCGCATGAATTCGAGGATTATCTGCAGGCCAAGTACGGTGACAGAATCGAATGTAAGATACCCGCAGTTATGGAAGAGATTACTTACACCGCACGCGCATGACGAATTCCGCACCCTCCATGCGCAGTCTGATACGGTACAGATCATGATCCCAAGCGAGCTTAAGACGGGCATCGGTGATGGGGAGCGTTTCCGTTGCAATGACCGAAGCTCCGGTAAACGTGATCACCGCATCTCCGAGTATATAAGTGTCCGGGGAATCAGTCTGCTCTACCGGCTCATATGTGATGAAGTTCAGTATCACGTCGTTTATGCTGGTGGTATCCGTCAGAGTAAATGTTTCTGAAGAAGCATCAAGAGTCATCTTGCGAATATAGTGATCTCCGTCTGAGTGCCTGTCCGGAAGAGGATAGGCATCTTCTATATGCATCGAGATCGTCTTGCTCTTATCTCCCAGATCGCAGTTTACATCTGTTGCACGGTATTGTTCACCGTCCTTCTGATCCAGACCGTCTATAGTCGGCAGGTTATGATATCCCGACTGCATGGTCCATATCTCATAACGGTCTTTCGAAAAAGTCTTGCGCGAATAGGTTTCCACTCCTATATCCACGAACATCGGCTCATCATCCATATACAATATGAAACTGCCTGTATCGTTGTGATTGTGATTGTCCGCATTATCCCCGGCTTTTGCAGCCAGAACAAAACGAGGGGTTCTGGCGACCATTACTCCCACGCTGGGATAGTATATATCCCGGGCAAGGATCGGAGGTTTATCCGACATATCTTCGTGATACTTAAGGGCCTCTCCGGCATAAGCGATGCTGAGCATCCGGCAGAACAGGTTCAGCTTCAGACTCTCATCCGCCAGCAGATCGCCTGAGTCAAAGGCATGGTAAACATCCTCTGCGGCAGCCTCCATAAGAGCATCGAGATGGCAGGCCTTACCGAACAGGAACTCCCTGACACCCATGCGTCCTGCTTTAGCAGAACAGTCGGAGAAGTTTACATAATACTCTCCGCACGCATGTACGTTTACTATATAAGAAGCGATATTTCGGATCTTGGGGCTGTTCCACATGTCACCGAATGCATCGCCTGTAACGCGATTTAGTATATCTATGCAATGGAAAAGGCACAGTCCGGCATGGCGGTAATACTGTGCACCTTCATCACAGCAGCCGTCTTCACCGTAATCCTTCATGAAGCAGTCCAGACTGTAGGCAGCCTGTCTGATCACATTCATGCGTATGTCACTGTCAAATGGCAGAAGAAAAGCGGAGAGCAGTATATTCTGCGTGCACCACGGTGTCCAATTGCACATTGGTTCATCACCGTTGCCCATCCACCAGAAATGGTCGTTTAAGTAAGGGGTGATCAGCCGTTTGTCTGTCTCGCTGAAGATGCGTTTGCAGATAAGCTCCGATACGGTGTCCAGTCTGTCCTTAAGCAGATAGTATGTCATTGCCAGCAGAGCGGCTGTCTCACATGCGAAAAGATCGAGAACGGGCCTGTCTGTATCGGGGAGAATGATCTGGGGAGTATCTCTGATATATGTATTATGTGCGGGCAGCACCCATGTGCTTTCTTCACAGATGCAGTATATCCCGTCTATGATGTCGTCGATGAAGCGGCCTTTTCCTTCTGCTGTTTCGGCGGTGATCAGAGCATTTAAACGGTGTCTCCTGGAGAAGTATCTTTCTTCGTAGGCAGAGCGGTCTCCGGTACGGACGAAGCTCATATAGTCTCGGGCGGTGATCGTCATGTAGGAGCCGGGCAGACAGTCTTCGCCGGCCCTGATCAGATCATTTCGAAGACGGTCGGGAATAAGAGCTGCATCGGCCATGATCCCCGGAAACGGATTGTAGTCGGACAATGCAGCGTTGAATGACTTAAGCATATTCTGAAAAGGCGTATCGTAATCCTGTTTGTTCATTTGATCTCCTGTGAGGCTTGTTCCGTCAAGGGTTTGCGGAGTGCCGGCCCGTCCGTCAGGGCTTTGCGATGTATTCCGAAGGCGTGACTCCCTGTATCTTCTTAAATACCTTGCTGAAATAGAATTCGCTGCCGAAGTTGAGCATATCCGCCACTTCATAGACTTTATAGTTCTCTGCACGCAGGAGGCGCTTGGCCTCCTCAATCTTGCATGTATTTATGTATTCGTTGAAACCGGTATCGTTGTATTTGCCGAAGAGCTGGCTTAAGTATGACGGGCTGATGCCGAAGATAGCAGCGACCTCGTTTAAGGACAGCTTGTCATGAGTGTGCTCACTGATATATTTCTTTACATCCGATACGATACGGTTCTTGTGATCGCGGCGTCTGTCTTCGAACAGGCAGCACATACAGTCACTGTAGCGCTCGAGCCATTCTATGATCTGAGTGACAGAGTTCATGCGGTAGAGTGACAGATATGAGTCGGGAGTATCGCTGTAATACTCGTTCAGGATATCCTCGCCGTCGGGCAGGATCGAGATGGAGAGATACAGCAGATTGCTGGCCAGATCCAGAGCCTGGACATAGTGGCCGGGGTGCTCCTTCAGCAGATCGCTCAGCCTGGAGACGATGTCTGCTAGGAGAGCGGGATCGTACTCCTCGAATGCCCGAATCAGGTCTGTCTTAAAGAGGGTTATGTTGAATGCATCGTGTGCCTGAGTACTTCCCTTGTCGGGGGTTGTTACGATGGGTGTGTCATCACTGCATCTGCGGAAAGCCGATCTGGCGAACTGGAAGGAGTCGCATATCGACAGGGGGGATGATACGGCGATGCCGATACCACATCTGACAGATATGTTGTAGTAGTTGTGCACACTGGTAAAGACTCTGTCGAGCAGATCCGCGGGATCTGACAGCTTATCGGTGTCACAGAGTATCATGGCAAAGTGAGAGCTGTCCAGAGTGATCATATGGCAAGGGACAGACCGCTCCACCAGGTTGGTCATCATGCTGACACATCCCGAAAAGAGCGAACTGTGCTGTGCATATGAAAGAGAAGACAGCTGTGATGAAAGCATCTCGCCGTAACAGCAGATATACTGTGCGTGATCGAATACCAGACCGAGATCCCGGGCCTGAAGTCTGTACTGGTCCTCGGATTCAAACAGGTCGTGCAGAAGGCTGATCATAAACTTATCGCGCATGCGGTATAGGAAAGATGAGCCTGTCGCCGCGGATTCTCCGGCATTGTCATCCGAGAGACCGAACTGTTCTATGGCGCGCTCCATGGTATCCCGCAGCATTTCCTCGGTCAGTTCCACTTTTACCAGATATTCCATGGCATTATATGTGATTGCCTGTTTGGCCATACGGAAATCTTCGTAGCTGGTCAGCATGATGAACACAGGTTTATTATGCCCGTATCTATCCCTGCAGGTCCTGATGTATTCCAGACCGTCCATGACAGGCATCTTGATATCGGTCAGAATGATATCGGGCATTTCCTTTTCCATGCTCTTTAATGCATCCTCGCCGTTACCTGCCGTATCGATCACCTGGAGATCCATATTCAGAGATTCGATCATAGATCTGATGCCGACCACAGCCAGCGGTTCGTCATCCACGATCAGTATCTTGTACATCTTCCCTTCTTTCCGGTATCAGTACCTTTATGCTGGTATATTTTCCTTCGACACTTTCGATGAACAGACCGTACTGTTCTCCGAATTCATACTGCAGTCGTTTGTTTACATTGCTTATGCCGATCTCTTTGAAGAACTCGGACCGGTTTTCGCCTTCCCGGTCATTGAGAAGAGTCTCGGCTCTGTCTGCCGGTATGCCGACTCCGTCATCTCTGACGTCGATACAGATGTTGTGGGAACCCTCATCGGCCGGTTCATAGTATACATGCAGATCGATCAGCCCCATTCCGCCTTTCGGCTCCAGACCGTGGAAGATCGCATTCTCCACGAGAGGCTGGAGTGTGAACTTGAGTATCAGTGAATCCATGATATGATCGTCATCCACCCGGACGTTTAATCGTATCATTCCGCCGTAACGCAGGTTCTGGATGGTGAAATAATTCTTTACCAGTGATAACTCCTCGGATATTGGAACAAGGAGAGAAGTACCCTTGGATATGCTTCGAAGGAGTGAAGCCAGGCTGGTAGTCATCTCGGTTATGCCGGTAGCGCCCTGAGCCTGAGACATCATTTTGATCGAATTGAGCGTATTATACAGGAAATGCGGATTGATCTGGCTCTGCAGCATTTTGTACTCTAGATCACGCTTTTGCTTCTCGTTCTCAACACGGCTGTCCAGAAGCCTGGATACGTTTTCCGAGAGGTCGTTGATACCTTTTCCGATCTCGCCGATCTCATGATCCGCCTCTATCGAATCATCTCTTGAGAAGTCTCCCTCGGAAATCCTGCTTATCTTGGAACGTATCCGTGACAGAGGCTTGTGGATGGTATCGTTGATCATTTTGACCATGATCAGTCCTATTGCGATCAGACCGATGAGGATGGCCAGCAGTATGAGCAGGAAGATACGTACCTGCCGCTCCGACTCCTGTACGGAGACAGTCTGTGCAAGGAAGCATCCGTTCATGAGCAGAGGATACACGATCACTGTACGTTTACCTTCGGGTGTGTCGATGCGATATACGTTCGACCCGCTGACAGACACATCGGAAATGTCTTTCAGAACCATATACTCCGGATCGATCTCCGAGATGGATGAATCATCGAGGTGATAGAGGTGCTCGCCCATTCCGAGGTACAGGCTGCTGCCGGGTTCCATATAGTAGGAAGACAGCTTGGATGTGATCATGTCACTCGAGATCTCCATATAGAGATAACCGCCTGCTTTTGAGCGGAAGCGGTAGGAGATGGGACGTATCAGAGGAATCACTGATTTGCTGATCTTACTGCGCAGGAACGGGTCATTGATCATGCCCTGAGTAAAGTCATAATCATCGGCGGACAGCATCGATTCATAGAAAGGAAGACCGGGAATGCTCTCCGCGAGATTGACCGAGGTGGAATAACTGGTCTGACAGGCCTGAAGATAGTGCTCTTCCGTGGCAATCACCACTCGGGGGATATATCCGTTTGACGCGTTGTTCTGATATTCTTCGTACAGACGGTCATAGGTTGAGACACTGAGTACGGACCCCGGTTCGGGACTGGCTTTGATATACTCTGCGATATCGGGGTTGCCCTGACAGAAGCGGGCCATCCTGAACACATCCTGTATGTTTTCGTTGACGGAATCACCGAGCATCTTCAGATTGGACTCGGTGGAGCTGATGAGACTGCTCTGCATATAATTATGAAAAAAGAAATAACTGACGGCAGCTATCACAACACACATTCCGAGAATGCTCGAGAGTGTCACCAGCATTATACGTCTTTGGATTTTTCCGCCTTTGAGAGTGTTTTCATTATACATAGGGACATTATAACATAACGGGACAGGTACGATTTTACATAAAACAGTCCGATGAAAAATAGTATATGAAATATAAAAATATTACATATCCGGCCTGATATGACCGGGCAAGTTCATTAAATAAGTTCAAATAATCGGAAATTATTTCATGTTTATTAAAATCGAAAACTGATACTTTATTCATGTAGATCATACCCATGGACGTATTGTACGGAGTGGGTCTCATGAAAGAATTGAAGGAGGAAATTACATGAAAAAGAAAGTGATCAGTCTCATGCTCGGTGCAACAATGCTTACATCTATGCTTGCAGGATGTGGCGCACAGGAGGCACCCGCACCCGCAGCAGAAGTAACGGAAGAGGCACCTGCTGCTGATGAAGCACCCGCAGCAGAGGAAGCTCCTGCAGCTGAAGAGACAGCTGAGGCAGCTCCCGAGGAGTCCAGTGAGCCCGTAACATTGAAGTGGGCTATCTGGGATGAGAGCACCACACAGTATTGGGGAGATATCAAGGCTGCATACGAAGCCAAGAATCCCAACGTCACCATCGAGATGGTTGACTTAGGTTCCACCGATTATATGACGGTTCTTGCAACCGAGTTATCAGGATCGGGCAGCGACTTTGACGTTGTTACCATCAAAGACGTTCCCGGATATGCTACACTGGTTCAGAAGAATGCCATCATCCCTCTTGATGATTACATCTCGGCTGACGGCGTTGACCTTTCCAAGTATGCCGGAGCAACCGATCAGGTTGTAGTTGACGGCAAACTGTATGAACTGCCTTTCAGAAACGATTTCTGGGTTCTGTTCTACAACAAGGACATCTTTGACGCAGCAGGCGTTGATTATCCTACCAACGATATGACATGGGATGAGTATGATGAGCTTGCAAGAAAGGTGACCGACACAAGCTTCGGTTCACAGGTTTACGGTACTCATTATCATACATGGAGATCAACCGTTCAGCTTTGCGCAGTTCTCGACGGAAAGCATTCCATCCTTGACGGCAACTATGATTTCATGAAGCCTTATTATGAGATGGTTCTGAATCAGGAGAAGGACGGCGTCTGCAGAAAGTACACCGATCTGAAGACAGAAGGTCTGCACTACTCAGCAGCATTCTCGGGCGGCGATGTAGCAATGCTCAACATGGGTTCATGGTTCATCGCTACCATGATGACCAACCTTGCATCAGGCGAGTATGATTCTTCACTCTGCGGCAACTGGGGCATTGTTAAGTATCCTCACGCAGATGGTGTAGAGCCCGGTTCCACACTTGGTACCATCACAGGTCTGTCTGTAACAACCGCATCCGATACTCCCGATGCTGCATGGGATTTCGTTAAGTGGGTAAGCGGCGAAGAAGGTGCTGCAGTTATGGCTTCATCAGGTAACTTCCCTGCGATCATGACAGACGAGGTTAAGGCTGCCATCACAACTTTGGACGGATTCCCGACAGATGATGCATCCAAGGAAGCTCTGAACGTATCCAATCTGTATCTGGAAGTTCCTTACGGCGAGAACGTATCAGAGATCAACTCCATCCTCGACAGCTATCACGGTTCCATCATGACCGGTGAGATGAGTATCGATGACGGAATAGCTGCAATGAATACGGAAGTATCCGCACTTCAGTAAGCACAGTAACAAACGGTATATTAAAGGTGGGACAGAAACTGCCCCACCTTTTTTACCGAAATCAAGGCATGGTGGTCTGCCGGAGAGGTTGAAAAGAGGACATATGATCGAGACTTCAAAAAGCGTACAGATCGAAGAACTGCAAAGCGCCCTGGAAGAAACAATCGCCAGAGCGCGTTCGGAACAGAATGATCGTGTAAAGAAAAAACTGATACAGCAGATATCGAGATACAACAGTAGCATCGATAAACTCAGGAACGGAAGAAAGATAAGCAGACAGACCAAGCGTGATCTGATCGCGTATTCTTTCATCGCGCCGAACTTCATCGGATTCTGTGTATTCACACTGATCCCGATAGTTTTCGCATTTGCGCTGGCTTTTATGAAATGGGACGGTTCGAATCCGATATCCTTTGAAGGTTTCAATAACTTCAAGAGACTGAGCGGAGACACGTTCTTCAAAGCCGCTCTGAAGAATACGATCATATACTGTATCGGTACGGTACCTCTTACCATGATCGCTTCTCTTGCTCTGGCCATCATCCTGAATCAGAAGGTGATCGGCAGAGGCATATTCAGAACACTGGCATTTTTCCCTTATGTAGCATCGCTTGTGGCGATCACATCGGTGTGGAAGCTCCTTTTCCATCCGTCAAAGGGACCTATCAATAACATTCTTTATACCATTTTCCATGTCTCGCAGGAGAATCTGCCTCAGTGGTTCTCGGGCGGATTGTGCGTAGTATCGATGATCCTTTTCTCCGTATGGAAGTATATGGGGTATTACATGGTCATCTATCTGGCAGGCCTGCAGAGCATACCCGGCGAACTCTATGAAGCTGCTTCGCTGGACGGCGCGGGCACATGGGACCAGTTCAAATACATCACATGGCCCCAGCTGAGCTCCACCACATTCTTCGTGGTAGTCATGCTCACGATCAACTGCTTCAAGATCTATGATGTCGCCGTGATGCTGGCGGGCGGCGGAAGCGGAGAACTTACGGTTTCCGCAACCGTTCTCGTGTACTACATCTATCAGAAGGCATTCATAGACTGGGATCTGGGATATTCAAGCGCTGTTGCCATGGTACTGTTCCTGATGGTACTGATCGTGACGATCATACAGTTCAGAGGACAGGCAAGGAAGGAGGCGTAAGATATGAAATCAGCACACAGAAAAGCCATAATCGGCAAGATCATCGTTTATATTCTGCTGATTGTCATCGCGGCGATCATGATCACTCCTTTCCTGTGGATGTTCTCGGCGGCGATCAAGAGCGACAGGGAAGTATTCAAGATGAATCCGTTCGTTTTTATCCCGGAGGTTCCCAAGTGGTCGAACTACGTGGATATCTGGACAAAGATCCCGTTTGCGAAGTTTGTTGAGAACACATTCTTCCTGACCATAGTCGTAACCATACTTCAGCTGGTGACGTCCAGTTTCGCGGCATATTCTTTCTCGAAACTCGAATTCCGCCACAGAAACGGGCTGTTCCTGGCATATATAGCTACCATTGCAATGCCGTGGCAGGTGTATATGGTTCCGCAGTTCATACTGATGCGCAAGATGGGACTTAATGATAAACTGTTAGCGATCATATGCCTGCAAGCCTTTTCGGCATTCGGCGTGTTCCTGATGAAGCAGTTCTATGAGGGCATTCCGAATGATCTGTGTGAGGCGGCGAGGATCGACGGGATGAGTGAGTATAAGATATACAGTACCATCATGCTCCCGTTGTCCAAACCGGCGCTGGCCACACTCATCATATTCACATTTGTGAATACGTGGAACGACTATCTGGGCCCCTTGATCTATCTGAAAACCCAGGAAAAGAAAACGATCCAGCTTGGACTGAAAATGTTCATATCCCAGTACTCATCGGATTACGGCCTGATCATGGCAGGATCGATGCTTTCACTGATCCCCGTGCTCATCGTTTTCCTGTGCTTCCAGAACTACTTCGTTGAAGGTGTCGCGAGCACCGGACTGAAAGGATAGATATGGCAACATTATCATTAAAGGTACTTGATAAAGACGGCAATACACTGGCAGTGGCGAGCGGAGAGGATTTCGTTGATCTGGTATATACCGCAGCTTATGCGGAAGGCGATGTGATAGAGCTTCAGACATCAGAGAAGAACATCCACATCAACTGGCAGGTCGATGATGCGATGCAGGCAGCTTTCGTATATGTGACGGATACGGTCAAGTATGACATACCGTTCGGCGAAGCCCGCATCAGCTGTTCACCGAAGGTATTCTCCGGCACCAGACACTATATGTATGCGAAAGTCGCAGAGCCAGAGGAGGTAAAAGCATACAGGAACCTGGCTCTAAATCCTGCCGATCAGCATAAAGATGTTCCGTGCTATCCGCATGCGACTGCAAACGTGGAGACCAGAGGTGAGAGCGTATTTGCCGCCAAGAATGCGATAGACGGAGTCAGAGCCAATCTGTCTCACGGAGAATGGCCTTATGAATCCTGGGGCATCAACAGACGAGAAGACGCCACCATGAAGCTTGAGTTCGGCAGGAAGATAATCACCGACAGGATAGTGTTCTATACCAGGTCGGATTTTCCGCATGACAATTACTGGACCGAGCTCACGGTTGAGTTCTCGGACGGCTCGTGTGAAACGGTGCCGCTTAAGAAGACAGCTGCAGCTCAGGAGTACAGGTTTACGAAGCGTGTCATAGACCAGCTGATCATAAAGAACCTTAAAAAGTCCGATGAACCGTCACCTTTCCCGGCACTCACACAGATAGAAGTGTACGGGTATGTACGGAATGAGGAAGAAAATGACTGAAATATCCAAAATGAAAAACCATGAGGAGATCGGATCTGCCGGAATAACGGCAGGTCTTGATTTTGCGTGCAGACAGATACTGAGGATCCTGCCTGATTTTACGGAAAAGTTCCAGCCCGCGTACAGTATCGGTAATTTCTATGAACCATCAGAGAATACGGACTGGACGAACGGATTCTGGACCGGTGAGATATGGCTGGCTTACGAATACTTAAAGCGCAGACAGACTGGTGACTCCGAAGATACCGGCAGATTGCTTCATGCCGGAGAAGCGCAGGTTCAGAGTTTCCTGAACAGGATCAGACAGAAGATCAGCGTAGATCATCACGATATGGGATTTCTGTATTCACCGTCGTGCGTGGCGGCATACAAACTGACCGGCAATACAGATGCCAAAACCGCTGCAATACTCGCAGCCGATCAGCTGCTGACCAGGTTCCAGCCGGTAGGCGGCTTTCTGCAGGCATGGGGCCCCATGGACCAAAAGGAGAACTACCGCCTGATCATAGACTGCCTGTTGAATCTTCCTCTTTTGTTCTGGGCAACCGAAGAGACCGGAGATGTGAAGTACAAAGATATCGCGCTGAAGCATATTCATACAGCTGTAGCCAATGTGATCTGTGAAGACGGTTCCACCTGGCATACATTTTTCTTTGATCCTGTGACCGGGCTGCCTGATCACGGAGAGACCTGTCAGGGGTACCGTAACGGTTCCGCATGGGCTCGCGGTCAGGCATGGGGAGTATACGGCATGGCTGTTGCATACCGGTATATGCGCGATCCCGAGTATATCAGGCTGTTTTACCGTGTGACGGATTATTTCCTCGAGCACCTGCCGGATAACCTGATCCCGTATTGGGATCTGGAGTTCAGTTCCTGGACAGAAGAGCAGCTCCGTGAGGATCCGCAGCCGCGTGATTCATCAGCAGCATCGATAGCCGCTTGCGGTATGCTCGAGATGGCTAAGTATCTTCCGCAGGATATGGCTGAACTGTACCGCGGGTATGCCAAGAAGCTGATCAAAGCCGTCAGTGATATATGTGCAGTGCATGATCATTCGGTATCAAACGGTCTGGTCCTTCACAGCACATACTCCAATCATTCGCCTTATAATACATGTAACCATTACGGTGTGGATGAGTGTAATTCCTGGGGAGACTATTTCTACATGGAAGCACTGACGCGCCTTGATTGTGACTGGGAGGTTTACTGGTAGAATGAGGGGGACTGAATTTCTGGATCTGGATCATCTGAGCAGCAAAGAAGATTATGCACGGCTTCTGTTCGGTCTGCTCACACCTCTGAAGGACCGATATAATTCATTCTGCACCGGGATCGACACCGACAGGGTTTATGCGCATTACGATGCATCCGCGGCTGACATGGAAGCATTCTCCAGACCGCTGTGGGGATTGGTACCGCTGTGGGCACATCGAGACGAAGAGAAGATCTTCGATGATGTATCTTCGGAGTTTGCACGCATATACCGCAGGGGACTGTGTGAAGGCACTGATCCCGGGTCCCGGGGTTACTGGGGAGATTGCAGTCCTTTTGACCAGCGATTCGTTGAAATGGCTGCGATATCCTACGGAATGCTCTTTGCTCCGCAGGTTGTCTGGGATCCTTTGGATGAACGGGAAAAGAAGAACCTGGCAGATTATCTGAACCACATCAATGAGATGGAACTTCCGGTATGCAACTGGATACTTTTTGCTGTGCTCGTAAACATAGCACTTAAGAAGAGGGGCATGCCATACCGTCCGGATATGCTGGAGAACTATTTAAACGGCCTCGAAACTTTTTACCTCGGTGAAGGCTGGTATTGTGACGGTGATTCAGGACAGAAAGATTATTATATTTCTTTTGCGATTCATTTCTACAGTCTGGTCTATTCGACGGTAATGACGGATGAGGACGAAGCCAGGTGCAGATTATATAAGGACCGTGCCATGGAGTTTGCGCGGCAGTTTGTATACTGGTTTGATGAGGACGGAGATGCGATCCCGTTCGGCAGATCATTGACATATCGTTTTGCACAGGTGAGTTTTTTTTCCGCCTGTCTGATGGCCGGTCTTAATCCGTTTCCGCTGCCTTTTATGAAAGCACTGATCACGGAACATTTAAGAAGCTGGTTCGGGAGGGACATCTTTGACAGTAACGGGATGCTCACTATCGGTTACGGTTATGCGAATCTGCATATGAGTGAGCGATATAATGCACAGGGCTCGCCGTATTGGGCGATGAAGACGTTTGCCTTTTTGTTGCTTCCGGAGGATCACCCGTTCTATATGTGCAAAGCACAGATGGACAGAAGCATATTCACCACGGATCCGCTCTGTCCCATGAAGCATGCCGATATGCTCGTATATCATTACGGCAATCATACAACTGCTTATACTCCGGGCGTATACAGCCCCAGAGGTCACGGACATATAGTGGAGAAATACGGTAAGTTCGCGTATGACTCCAAGTTCGGAGTCAGCGTGAGCCGTTCACAGTATGAACTGTGTGAATGCGCTCCTGACTGTATGCTGGCATTCCTGATCGACGGATATATATATGTCAGAAGGATATGTGAGGAACGTGAGATAACCGGCACATCGGTGATCTCGGTATGGAGTCCGTATCCCGGTATCAGAGTGAAGACTACCGTTACACCCGGCGCGGACGGACATACCCGTGTGCATGAGATAGACAGTGATATGGATTGTGTTGCCCTTGACAGCGGGTTTGCCATCAGACGTGACGACACGGTCAATGTAGATATGCATATTGATGATTCGGAGAACATGAGCACCGTTTCAAACAGATTCTGTGAGTGCAGCGTAACCGGAGAAGTTGTTGAAGGTCAGTCAGATAAGGTATCGGGTCGTTCCTACACAGCCGATCCCAACACACATCTGCTGTATCCCAAGACCATGATCCCTGCCGTGGAATACCGGATCGCGCGTGGCAGAAGCATACTGAAGACAGTCGTTAAGAGTGACTGGTATAGCATATAGATTTAACTCAAAGGAGGAATCAAGGAAATGGAAGTAAGAACAGCAGCATCACCTAAGGATGTTAAGTACTATGACACCGAAAGGCTCAGGGAGGAATTCCTGATCCCCGAGGTTTTCAGAAAGGATGAGATAACCTTTGTCTACAGTCATGTGGACAGGATCATCACAGGCGGAGCCATGCCTGTAAATAAGAAGCTGAAACTGGATGCAGCGGATGAGCTCAGAGCAGATTATTTCCTTGAGAGACGTGAGATGGGTGTCATCAACATCGGAGGAGACGGATGCATCACGGCGGACGGACGTACATACAAGGTAGCCCACAGGGAAGCCATGTATCTCGGTATGGGAACCAAAGAGATCTCCTTTGCGAGTGAGGATGCTTCCAATCCTGCCAAGTTCTATATCAATTCCACACCCGCACACAGAACCTGCCCGACCGTACTGATCAGACAGGAAGGAACCCCTGAAGATGGCGTTGTGATCGTGAAAGATGAGAATAAGGTTCATCTCGGATCGGTTGAAGAGTCCAATGTTCGTACTATCTGCAAGTATATCCTTCCCGGACAGGTTGAAAGCTGTCAGCTGGTTATGGGAATGACACATCTGGAGCCGGGAAGCGTATGGAATTCGATGCCGTGTCATACACATGACCGCCGCATGGAAGTATATCTGTATTTCGAAGTTCCTCAGGACGGTTTTGTCATGCATTACATGGGAGAACCCAATGAGACCAGACATATCGTCATGCGCAATGAACAGGCGGTGATCTCACCGAGCTGGTCCATACATTGCGGCTGCGGTTCATCCAATTACACTTTTATCTGGGGAATGGCCGGAGAGAATCAGGTATTCTCCGACATGGATAACGTTACCACTGATATGCTGCGCTGATCGCGGCATGCGCATATGCCGAAGCCGGAGCAACCATCGTATTCAATGATATAAATCAGGAACTCGTGGACTGACGGCAGCAGGCATCCTTTTGATTCCTTTATCATCAGCAAGACTCCCGCAGAGCGCATATATCGGCAAACAGCCAAGCTGACAGACGATGACAACACAGCCTTGAATGTGGTAAAATCTAACGGTTCAAATAGTGAGGTTTCAGTTCGATGATTCGAGATAAAAAAATCGTAGCACTGTGTACTTCCAGGATATTTGACCCGCAGATACAGAGCTTCATAGAGATCCTCAATGAAGAGCTCAAACTGGAAAACGCATGGCTGTGGATATATGCAATCAATTCCGACATATACTGGAGCGAGGATACTCTTCCGGCAGAGACCTCAGTCTTTGATCACATTCAGTATGATCATGTGGATGCCATAGTGATCATGGATGAGAAGATCAAAAGCCATGAAGTATCGCAGAAGATCATTTCCCGGGCATCCGGTCATAATACTCCCGTGATAGTAGTAGACGGGGAATATGACGGATGCGTGAGCATCTCTTATGATTACGCAGGCGGCTTTGAGAAAGTGGTCCGACATGTGATAGAGGATCACGGTGTGAAACGGCCTCATTTCATGGCCGGTATTATCCGGCAGACGTGGTTCCGGAATTCGATAAAAGGATGGAGAGCGGATATCCTTTGATCTTCAATTCCCTTGATTATATGAATAAGCCATTCGGTTATGTCTGCTACAAGTTCGACAGCTATGATATCACCGAGTACTCCAAGACTTCGAGCCTGACCGATACCGTTAATTCCGGTCTGGGCGGATATATCAATATGCAGTACTCCAGATATATGCTCGCGAAGGTCGGGGAGATGTACAAGACGGATGCCCTTACGGGACTCTATAACCGTCTGGCCGCACGTGAGGCTTATGAAAACATGCGAAATGATCCCGGGTTGCAGGGTAAAGATCTGTGCGTGATCATGGCTGATCTGAACAAGCTCAAAAAGATCAATGACACTCTCGGACACAGTGCGGGAGACAAAGCCATCGCGGCTGTGGCAGGTGCGCTTAAAAGGTCCTGTCCCGAGGGTTCGATATGTGTCCGCTTCGGTGGAGATGAAATGCTGGCTTTTGCCATCGGAGAATGTGACAGTGATCTGATCATATCCGGGATCAATCATATCCTGGAGGAAAAGAGTGCTGAGGCGGGATTTTCCATTTCAGCCAGCTGTGGTGTATATAAGACTGTGATCTCATCTGATATGGATATAGACGGTGTTGTACGTCTGGCAGATGAACGGATGTATCTGGAGAAGACCCGGTCTACGAAAGTCTGAACAGATATGATATGATGATCCTGTATGAGAAAGAAGATCGCCGTATGCGCCAACGGGTGGAATTATGACACTCTGTATGACGCATTACTCGGAATAAAAGAATACGCCGCCAAAGAAGACTTCGATATCTTTGTCTTCTTAAGCTATGCGTCTTATAGCGAGCACAGCACTCTCAACGAAGGCGAGTTGAATATCTATGAACTCATGAACCCGGAAGATTATGACGGGATCATAGTTTTCTCGACTGCGCTCAATTCCGTAGAGACAGCAGTTTCCCTGTGCAAAACGGCACTTAAGAAGCATATTCCGGTGGTCAGCATCGGCATGGAGATCGATGGTGTGAATTCCGTGTGCGTAAACAATGAGACGGGAATGAGGGAACTCGTTGAGCATCTGATCGTACAGCATGATGTTAAGCGTATATTCTTTATCGGAGGTACGCCCGACCATGTGGACAGCATTGCGAGACTGCGTGTGACACGTGAGGTGTGTGAGGAACATGGCATCGCATTTACCGATGAAGACTGCGGATACGGTAAATGGACCAACAGATATACCGCAGAGCTTATAGATAAGATCGTGGATTCGGACAGGGGGCTTCCCGATGCGATAATATGTGCCAACGATATTATGGCCATGGCAGCATGTACGGAGCTTGAGGAGCGAGGTGTGGATGTTCCGCGAGAGGTCATAGTGACCGGTTTCGATAACTGCCGCGAGGGCAAGATGTTTTATCCCGCATTGTCTTCTGTGGAGCAGAATTATCGCGAGATAGGATACAGATCAAGCGAGATCATCTTCAACGAGATCCGTGGGACCGGTACAGACAAGCCGGTCAGGAAAATGGTTCACTCGCGTTTTGCATGCGGTGAGAGCTGCAGATGCAGGGGTGAGATCGACTTCGAAGCGCAGCGTATCCTGTACTGCCGTCATTCATATAAGAGAAGCATGGACGCCAGGCTGCTCGAGCAGAATGAAAGATTGATGCGTCAGTGGCTGACCGAGATGCCCAGCTACGACATCCTGAAAGAAACCTTGTGCAGCCATTATGAGAGAAACCATCAGTTTGAAGGCGAAGGGTTCTTTATCTGCGTAAACGAGAGCTTTTTCCGGGATGTAATGATCAGTGAGAAGGATCTCTGGGAGAAAGGCAGCAGTGCCCGGATCGAGACATTGGTAGCGCTTCGAAACGGAGAGATAGTAAACGGTCTGGAAGCCAGTCCCAGTTCCATAGTACCCGGCTATGATAAAAAAGACGGTGAGCAGCACGTATACTTCTTCCTGCCGATGCATTATTTTGAATATAATTACGGCTATGTTGTTCTGACGGATTTTCCTTATCTGATCATGGATGACATGCTTTACCCGTATATGGAGAAACTGCAGCAGTCGATCAGATACATGCGTACGAATCTGAGACTGAAGGAACTGTATGACAAGGACCAGATGACGGGGCTGTTCAACCGCTTCGGCTATGAGGACAAAGCTCTCCCCCTGTATGAAGAGAGTCTTGAGAAAAAGACCAGCGTCATGGTCATGTTTGTTGATATCAACTACATGAAGCTGATAAATGATAAGTACGGACATCTTCACGGAGATAATGCGATCAGGACAGTTGTATCTGCGATCAAAGCCAATATCGATGAAGGTGCCATTGCGGTCAGATTCGGCGGTGATGAATTCCTGATCATCGCACCCGCTTGTGATGAAGCCAAAGCGGCACATATCAAAGATTCATTACAGAAATATCTGGATGATGCAAATAAAGAGAAGTCGGCTCCTTATGATATATCGGCGAGCATCGGCTATGTGGTGAGCAATCCCGTATCACGTCCGGAAGCCGGACTTCAGGATTATATCCGTGAAGCAGACAAGCTGATGTATGAGATCAAGAAGGAAATGCACATGAAAAACGACCGCAGAAAGCGGTAAAACAGAAAGAGAGGTATCAGTATTATGGCATGCCAATCGTTGGAATTATTCCAGGCATACCTGGAAGCAAATGATATGGGAGCGCAGATGGTCGATGAAGAACACAATCTGCTCAGGATCGGTATCGGCCTTAAGAACACCCAGGTCGCCATCTATTTTCAGTTTGGAGATGATGATGAGGACGTACATCTGGAGGGCAGAGATTTTGCGAATATTCCGGCTGATCAGCTGGATAAGGTGTATAAGATATGTAATGATAGTACCGACAAAAGCCACTTCAAAGTGACTTCTTGTTTATAAATTTGAACCTTGATAACCGAATAAGCCGATTTTTGTAATCATGATGGGGATACCCCCTCGTTTTCAGGGAATCTGTTTCCAGATTTCCTATGCC
>JAFSTN010000017.1 GCA_017450485.1 Lachnospiraceae bacterium | reverse complement strand
TTCATCCTGAGCCAGGATCAAACTCTCGATATAAGTTTAAGTTTGTCCGGTTACAAGACATTTCTGGCTTGTTTCCTTTTTTTACTGCTTTAGGTTTTGTTTCTCAAAAAATCTTTTAGAATTTTCGAGGATCGCACTGCTGTTTGATCATCAGATTTATCTGATAACTTTTTCAAGGTTCATACGCCTCCCCGCAAGGTGACGCAAATGATATGTTAACACCGAAAAACCTCAGCGTCAAGAAATTTTTTCGCTAATATTCAAGTTTTTTCGGGGACGATCAGACTCTGATAAATTTCCCTTTTGGACACGCCTCTGTCGGACGCCACTTTCTTCATTGCCTCTTTTCGTTCAAGGCCCTGTGAAAGATAGATATCCATATGTTCCTCTATCGACATATCCTCCCACGCTCTTAACCTGTCTGCCTTGATCTCCTCGAGGTTTTTTCCTTCTATGACGAGCACATATTCGCCGCGAGGTTCTTCATGTCCGTAAAATGCTACTGCATCCTCTATCGTGGTCGGTGTGATCGTTTCAAACTTCTTGGTCAGCTCTCTGCATATCGTCACGCGCCGGTTGCCCAGTGTCTGCCGCAGAGCTTCAAGCGTTGCTTTCAGGTGATGCGGTGCTTCATATATGATCACGGTCCGGTGTTCGTTCTTCAGCGACTCCAAAACTTCGGCCCTCTCTTTTTTATCATATGGAAGAAAGCCTTCAAATACAAAACGCCTGGTTGACAGGCCGGACAGCGTCAGCGCCGTGATACATGCGGCCGGCCCGGGGAGTGACGTGACCGTGATCCCTTCCTCATGACATCTGCGTACAAGGACTTCACCCGGATCCGAGATGGCAGGGGTACCCGCATCAGTCACCAGAGCTATATTTTTGCCCTGTCGCATCATCGCAATGAGCGTATCCGCTTTGTCGTATTTGTTATGTTCATGATAGCTGGTCAGCGGCGTATCTATATCCAGATGATTGAGCAGCTTCAAACTGACCCGGGTATCCTCAGCGGCTATCATGTCGACTTCCGCCAGAGTCTGTGCAACCCTTGCGGTCATATCTCCCAGATTACCTATCGGTGTCGCACACAGATATAACATGCCGCATCCGCCGCTGTGAGCGGTATTGACCGCGTTCTTAGAATCCATAATCTCTGACCATCTCCTCTGAATACACACCCTGCGAGCTGTATACGATGAGGGGTTTCTCCACCTGCATACGCGGTTTTCCTCCCCGTACGGACTGAATGAGCACCATATTGGGTTCCTTGTCGGCAAAGGGATAGACCAGCCTCATCCTTTTGGGTTCCAGATTGTGAGCACTGAGCGTCCTGATTATCTCCGCCAGTCTGAACGGACGATGAACCATATAGAAGCTTCCGCCGGTTCTGACCAGATGCGCGGCAGCGCTGACTACATCATCCAGTGTAGCACACACTTCATGCCTGGCTATCGCTATACATGAATCCGGGTTGGTCAGACCGTGATCAGCTATCATATAAGGCGGATTGGACGTGACCACATCAAAAGAAGCTGCTTCGAATATAGAAGCGGCCTCTCTGATATCTCCGGTTACTATGTCAATCCTGGGCGATAGATCATTGAGCTCTACGCTGCGTCTCGCCATATCCGCGCTTTCCGGCTGGATCTCAAGGCCTGTCAGATGCTCCGCCTCCGTCTTGGCCGACATCAGTATCGGTATAATCCCTGTCCCTGTTCCGAGATCCAAACATCTGTCACCCCGGGCGGCTCCGGCGAACCCCGTCAGAAGAACTGCATCCATGCCGAAACAAAATCGGGAGGGATCCTGTATGATACGCAGATTGCTCAATTGCAGATCATCTACCCTTTCGCCCTCCTTAACCAGCCGTAAGTCAGGCATTGTCACCTCCATGGTTATTGTTTGAGTTGCCGCTGTTCGGGTTATTATTCATATTGCCGTTATTCGGATTGTTGTTCCTGTTCCGTCTGCGGTTACGATTCCGCCGGCGTGACTGCCCGGCTCCGTTTTCTCCGTTTCCGCTGTTCTGAGTATTATTGTTCTGACCGGCATTATTCTGATTATTGTTGTTATTACCGCCGTTATAGTGGTTATTGTTTTTGCGTTCCGCATCCGGCTTCGGATTATTATTCTGATTATGCTGTCTGTCCCGGCGATCGTTTCGATCCCTGCGATCATTCCGGTCGTTTCTCTCGTTTCTGTTGTTCCTCTCGGGCCGGTCATTTCGTACCGGCTTATCGGACTTCTCGACCTCCTCCAAAACCGACTCTTCATATTCACTTTTCAGCTGGTCGGGTTTGGACAGTTCCGCCGTGAGTTCCGCTACATCCTCGGGTTCCAGAGCTTTCAGCTGTTCGAGCTCTTCTGCCGATAATTCCAGTTTTCCTTTCTTACGGCGCTTCTTAAATCTGATCTCATCGGCATGATACTCCTTCATCTCTTTCTCATCACCGTTCTGGACCAGAACCCTCACGGTCTCGCGGAAGATATTCACACTCTGGACGATACCGCGTTCGCCCAATGCGGTAGTCACATAGTCTCCGGCGGTGGGAAGCTTGCGGTTCTGTTCCTCATACACTTCCTCTTCGTTATTCAGACAGCACATAAGTCTGCCGCACACTCCGGAGATCTTGGAAGGATTGAGACTCAGATTCTGTTCCTTCGCCATCTTGATGGATACGGGAACAAAATCGGACAGATAGCTGTGGCAGCACAGCGGACGACCGCAGATACCCATGCCTCCCAATATCTTGGTCTCATCTCGGACTCCGACCTGACGGAGCTCTATACGTGTTCTGAAGACACCGGCCAGATCCTTGACCAGCTCACGGAAGTCCACTCGTCCCTCAGCCGTAAAATAGAACAGTATCTTACTGTTATCAAAAGTGTATTCGGCATCTATCAGTTTCATTTCCAGATCATGCTCATGGATCTTCTTCTGACAGATCTTATATGCGTCCTTTTCCTTAACACGGTTTTCCTCCGCCTGGCTCACATCCTTCTCGGATGCTATCCGCATGATAGGCTTCAGCGGAGCAACTATTTTTTCATCTTCAACCTCATACGGATCGTTGACACAGGTCCCCAGCTCTATTCCTCTGGCGGTCTCCACTATGACTGCGGTTCCCCTTTTGACCTCATATGTTCCGGGCTCAAAAAAATAAACCTTGCCCGCATTGCGAAATCTTACACCGACAACTGTTTTCATGATCTATACACCTCTACCCTCACGGGCGCCAAAACATGGCCTTTCTATATTTATTCGTCAGGAATTCTCCTGAATCGACAGCATAAGAAGCTCCATCGTCAGGTCATAATTAACATTGGCTTTCAGACGCTTCTTTGCCTTGTCTATCGCATCTATTATAGTCTCTATCCCCTCGTAGGTACTTCTGTCCGCCACGCGGGTTATATACTGGATCTCATCATGAAAAATGAGTCCGTTCGCATCTCTGGTCGCTTTGAACATCAGGACGTCCCGATACCATACGGATATGATATCCAGATAGTCTGTGGCTTCGAATTTATACTCGCCTATCTGCTTGATGGCATTGGCCACATCGACTATCTCCATCTCACGAATATTACGCAAAAGGGACAGCGCCTCGGTCCTGACATTATCAAACTCCTCGCTGCATGCCAGCAGTTTGGCCTTACCTACATTACCTCTGGCAAATGCTATGCACAGATCGGCTTTATCCGAAGTCATTCCCAGCTCTTTGGTCAGATATTCTCTCATCTGGGAATCCTTGACAGGCTTCATGTTCAGCGTGATGCATCTGCTCTGGATAGTCGGAAGGAGCGCTTCCATGGTAGTGGTCAGCAGCAGGATAACTCCATATGCCGGCGGTTCCTCCAGCGTTTTCAACAGTGCATTCTGAGCGGCAGGCGTCATTTTCTCCGCTTCGTTGCATATATATATCTTCCACGGCGATGAGTAAGGTTTGATATTGATGTCCGTACATATCTGATCACGGATATCATCCACACCGATGCTTCCCGGTTTCTCATGTGTCACATGTATGATATCGGGCTGATTGTCATTAGCGGCCTGCAGGCATGAAGGGCAGTTTCCACAGGGTTTATCTCCCTCTCCGCTGCATTGAAGCGCTTTGGCAAACAGATTGGCGATGTATTCCTTACCGCTCGATCTTTCTCCGTTTATGATATATGCGTGTCCCACATGTCCGCTGGATATCGCACCGATCATGTGATCACGTATCTGTTCCTGACCTATGATACTGTCAAATCCTGCCATAGACTTACCTCTGTCTCAAGTGAAAATATCCAATAACAAACCTCTGATCTCGCCTATCTTCTCCAGTATCGCGAGATGATCCTTTTCTTCCTTGACCAGTTCCTGGGCAAGAGCATCGAGATTCTCATCTACCAGACGGATTATCCCGTACACTCTGTGACGCCCCTTTCTGTCCAGAAAGTTTTCTCTGGAGAAAGAATGAGATCTGGTAACTATCTCATTTAGGAAGCCCTTAACAAGCGTCCTGTATTTCTTCATATCACGTATGTCGTGATGTTTCGCAAGCCGCTTCCCCTGAGCTTCGATCTCCTCCATCATCAAAGTCAGTGCCTGCTGAAGGTCTGCTTCCTCGATCCTGCTGGCCAGCATAAACTTGAACGCTCCGTCCGCTTCCTGCGGAGCCTGAGTCTGTTCTACCGGCATGGATTGTTGTATCTGATTGACCTTGATGTCCAAGTTCCCGCTCTCCCAAAAAAGAGTTGCTAAACGTTATTCCTGATATAGCTTTTGACCTTCTGAAGACACGCCTGGAGATCCTCATTCACAAACCTCTCCTCTATGCCCGCATCAGCCAGTTTATCTTCGGAGAAATCCTCCGTATCGGACAGAAATCTGCGGCACATCTCCGCGTAGCGGGGTTCCGCCTGCTTATGCTCTCTGTGAACCGCCCGGTCTATCCGGATGGAATCATCCACCTCTATATATATCGGAAGAACCTTATCCGATCCCAATGCTTTCTTTAGTTTAATATATGCCTCAAGTGTACCGATGTATATATAATTCTCATCAGAGGACATCATTTCCGCATCACGGATCGTGAAATATCTCCACACACCGTGAACAGTGTTGTATGCCCGGTCCTCCAGTATCAAACCCTCGCGCATATATCTGTCATAATCTTCTTCGGATACGAAGTTATACTCTATCCCCGACTGCTCATTCCTGCGTATGGGACGGGTGGTATAGGGAACCAGTACATGCAATCCCAGCTCTTCATCCGCCAGAAGCTTTTTATATATTGTATCCTTGCCCGTGCAGCTCTTGCCCATCAGGCATATAAGTCTGTTCATACTATATCAGGACCGGTACCAGACCGTTTTTCAATCCGGTAATATGCAGTCCGTTCTCCAATCCGCTTTTGATACGAATGCAAACTTCCTCATCTATGACTTCACCGGGAATTATTACGGGTATCCCCGGCGGATATACACAAATATACGATGCGCTGATCCTGCCGATCAGAGCCTCATCAAGCGGCAGGCACTCGCACGCTTTCTCATAAGCCTCCGCGGACATCATTACCGCTTCGGGGATATGCAGGCCGTATATGCCGGCGCGGAATACTGCCGCAGACTCAGCTGCGTGCACAGCCGGGCCCTGTGCCATAACCTCATCCAGGGCAATGAGCGCATCTCTTAATCTGTCAAACGAAGCATCACAATCAACCGGGCTGAACATCGCCAATGCGTAATCAGCTCCATACATCTCACACTGTATATGATGGTCCTGTAAGAGTCCCATATACAGGTCTCGTCCCGAAAACCTGCTATTCAGGCTTCTGATGACGACCTTGAACGGATCCGCGCCATTCTCCGTACTGACATCCAGATACTTAAGTCCGCGAAGTTCCTCCCTGAAACGCGCTGCCGATCGTACTGCCTCCGACAGGTCTTCTGCCAGCCTGTCCTCCATATATCCGACGCAAGCCTCGATCCCCTCCATCAGAATATACGAGGGAGAACTGGATTGGAAAACCTGCATATAGTGCGATATATGATCGGAAAAATCCGATATCCGCTCTGCGTCAGAGCCGGTCGATGATTGCGATCCGGCCAGCAGTAATGCCGTCTGAGTCGGTGCCGGAAGCATCTTATGCAGACTGACGACCGAAATATCGGCGCCCTCCTGAATGGCGCTTGACTGCTCTCCAAACCCCAGATGAGCTCCGTGAGCACTGTCTGCTATCAACACCTTACCGAATGAATGAACCGTATCGGCTATTCCCGAAATCTCCGCGATCAGGCCTTCATAGGTCGGTGATGTGATCACGACACATTTTGCATCCGGATGAGCTTCACAGGCTTCGCGGACTGTATCCTTTGCCGGCGGGAGCAGAATGGTTGTATCCCTCAGCATTTCCGTGCTGATATACACCGGCTTAAGGCGCCCTATCTCGATCGCATGATAGATCGATTTATGCGACGCACGTGGGATTATGATCTCATCCCCTGCTTTGCATACCGCCAGGATCGCAGCTTCCAGGGCCGCCGAAGAACCGTTTACCGATATCCAGGCCCTGTCGGCTCCATACAGCTTCGCCGCCCGATGCTCGATCTCTGCGATAATCCCGTCAGGTTCGTGCAGATCATCAAAACCGTCTATCTCCGTAATATCCAATCCATAGATACCGGCCAGTTCGGGGATCACGTTACTTCTCTTGTGCCCCGGCATATGCAGGGGGAGCATGTCACTTTTATTCAATTCGTTAAGCTTATCATAGAGAGTCACAACAGATCCTGTCAGGAGACCGGCCCGCGACTCACTTTCACATATTCACGCAGCCTGCTATGGAACTGCTCCGTGTAGGAGGGCACATCCAGATATACATTTGACTGCCATGCAACTTTGATGATCCTGGCTACACATGCCCGGAGTTCTTCCTGTGTCAGCATACCGTCGATAAGCTCTGCCCGGATATTTGAATGATCCTTGGGATTACCCGGACATATCAGGTCATTACCGGCTCTGAGACATCCGGCAGCCGTACAATCGTCGCCATGCTCGGTGGTTGTCCAGTCAGTCATGATCAGACCTTCAAACCCCCATTCATCTCTGAGAACCTTGGTACACAGATCATAACTGTTAGCTGTATGTACTCCGTTTACGAGGTTGTAGCTTGTCATTACGGCCATGGGCTGGGATGACTTGACGCAGATCTCAAATCCCTTCAGATATATCTCGCGGAGAGCCCTCTCGTGCACTCTCGAGTCACAGTGCATCCTGTTTGCTTCCTGGTTATTACATGCAAAATGCTTGATAGTGGTGCCGCATCCTCCGCGGCTCTGAACACCGCGCGTCATAGCCGCTGCGATCACACCCGAAAGCACCGGATCCTCCGAATAATACTCGAAATTCCTTCCGCACAGCGGATTGCGATGGATGTTCATGCCCGGAGCCAGCCAGAGTGTGGTCTGGAACTCCATCATCTCCTCGGCTACCGCACTGCCAGTCTCTTCTATCAGATCGGGATCCCAGCTCTGTGCCAGTGATGTTCCTACCGGAAAAGCCGTACAATACTGATAATATGTGGTATAAGGTCTGTCCGGTGTGGTTTCCTTTGTCCGGAAAAGTCCATCCTCAACCTTATCCATAAACGGACGCGGATGGATCCTGCCGTCATCCGTTACATAATAATCCTTATCCAGTCTGAGACCCGCAGGCCCATCGGATAAAACCATGGAACCTATTCCTCTGCCCAGACATGCTGTACTGGTCTCTGCAGCAGATCCCGGAACAGACAGTCCCGAGGCACCTATCTCTCCGTTAGCTTCCGTACCGGCTCTGGACGGATCTTCGGATGCCATCTCGGCCAGTGAGGGTTCACCGGTCGTCATCCTGATCAATTCGTCGATGCTAAGTTCATCCGCTACCGACTTCGCTTCGGTACTGACTCTGTCGTCTTCCCCGTATTCTATGCTTTCGGAGTATACATATACATCAGTGATGTTTATTACCGGGACTCCGGCCGTTTTTCCTTTTTCAACCCAGGATTTATATCGAGTCACGCGGTTGGCATCAGGCGAGTGGATCTCGGAAAAGGCTTTCTGAACCGGACAGATATGATCGGTACTCAGGGTTACTATGCTGTTATCCATTCGAAGCATCGCACGCAGCTTGCTTTCTCCCAGACTGTTGCCTATCCATATGCCATAATATCCCTCTTCGAGAACGTATCCGGGATCCGCCTCACTGTAGGAAGTGCACATATCCAGCGGAAAAGTGATTTCCATGGTCTGCGACTGTCCGGGAGCGAGCTCCTCTGTCTTTGCAAAAGCGACAAGCCTGCGAAACTCTTTTTCAAGCCTTCCGTCCGGACAGGAAACGTATATCTGAACCACTTCACGTCCGGAGTACCTGTCACCGATATTTCTGACATTGACCCTGACCGATATGCCGGGATCGCGCATGCCTTTCCCCTGAAGCTTCACTTCTTCCATACTGACTTCAAATCTGGTATATGACAGGCCGAATCCGAATCCGTAACGGACAGCCTTATGGAAGCTGTCGAAATATCTGTATCCGACGTATATTCCTTCATGATATGCGGCATATTCAAGTGATGCGCCATTGGTCGAAAACTCTTTTGCTCCCGGATAATCCTCATATGCATATGCCCAGGAGTCTGTCAGTTTACCCGCAGGGTTAACTGCTCCCGAGAGAATATCCGCAAGAGCATTACCTCCCTCCATACCGGGCTGGGACATATACAGGATCGCCTCAATATTTGCAAAATCATCCGTAAAACCGAGGTCGATCAGACCACCTGTGTTAAGCACTAGAATCACATTTTCGTATACATTACACATCTTACCGATGAAAGAGTATTCCTCATCGGTCAGGAGGTAATCTCCCTTTGCATTCTTGCGGTCCGCACCTTCACCGGAAGTTCTGCATAATACATATATGGCTGTATCCGCTTCCGTCTTCACCGGATCCGCTCCCGAAGGGCGAACCATGGGATTATCGGCATAAAGAACGAACATTCCGGGATTTCCGGGCTCCTTGTTCTTCATCAGAAGCCAGTCACGCCATTTGATCCTTTCGGCCTGATATATCTCTTCGTAATCATTCAGCCACTGCTCGTTGGCAATGGAGAACCCCGCATTACGCATGCCGTCGGCAATGCTCACACACTCCCTCTGATTGACATCACCCGAGCCGGTGCCTCCTTTTGTAAAATGAGTTGCACCCGATCCGTACAGGGCGACCGGCTTGGTTTTATCAAGAGGCAGGATACCGTTATCATTTCTCAGAAGAACCATTCCATCGGCTGCTGCCCGTCTGGCAATCGCACGATGTCTGATCTCGTATTCACGTACCTCATTATTTGATACTCCGCTCAAATGACGCTGTCTTAATTGTCTGCTCATCATTCACCCCTAAAAACAAACCATAACTAATCTATTTTACCACTATTCACCCATTTGATTCAAATGCTCCATCAGAGTCTCCAGGTTCTGCGCAAGTGTCTCGGTGGAAGTATCGGAGAGGGAATCGGATACCTCGCTTTCGAGTGCGTCCTCAGTGTCATCGGATTCGTTACTCTGTGTCATGACGATGGAATTGACATGTCCGCTGACCAGCTGATCGATCACCTTTCGGGCGCCGGCCGGATCAGCCAGCAGGTCTGCAGCTACTTCCTCCTCATCAAGACTGTCCGCTACTTTCCCAAAGATCGACTTGTCCAGAGAGGATATCAGTCTGCGCATCTCTCCCAGATCCGTGAGTTCCCGGGATAACGGGGAATCCTTATCGGTGAGTTCACTGACCTTTTCAGCAAGTTTTTCCGCCTGATCGGAAGTGGCACCCGAGCCGGTAAGCTTGGCTGTTTCAATATCAAGGAGTTTCTTAAACCCGGCGTCCGAAATGGCGCTGTCAATGTTCTCCGCCTGTGCCGATAAGCCATTTGCGGCAAATTGCCCGGAAACTGCTTTCAGACTGGTGGGATCGGTAATACCTTTTGAAATTAAATATGTTGTGATATCTGTATTCATAATATCCATTTTAACACATAAAAAAACCTCCAACAGTATGTACAATGTCATTAAGTTAGCATTGTAACACGAGGGAAAAGTTTTAAAGAGGATGTTGGAATTGTTCCAGCATCCTCTTTTTCCATGGTTATTTACACAACAAATAGACGGATGGAAATCCGCCTGCTGAGCACGTGTAAAATT
>JAFSTN010000016.1 GCA_017450485.1 Lachnospiraceae bacterium | reverse complement strand
TTTTAGCGGGCCGTGCATGAAGTTGATACATAGAGAGGTGATCGGGAAGGAACGTTTCGATATCCGTTTTGATAACGGCGAAGATTCCCTGTTTATGTTTGCCATCTCCTGCCGCTGTCGGTATATACAGTTTACGGACACTTCGGCAGTCTATTATCGCCGGGTACGCTCCAACAGCATCAGTCTGGGTCAATCCCGCTATGCTTCTATCAAGAACAGACTGCAGCTGATGAAAGCCTACTCCACTCTCTATTGGAGCAAGCTTCGTCAGTATCGGTTGCATTTTTATCTAACACGTTTATTAGGATCCATCTATGCCATTATCGCCGGAAAATAATCAGATACCACAAACGAGCATTATCATGCCCGCTTACAACAGTGGTCGATGGATAGAAGCTTCTATCCGCAGCGTTCTGGCACAGGGTGATGCGAATTGGGAATTGCTGATAGTGGATGACGGTTCGACGGATAATACGGCAGAGATAATTGCGACGTTGGAGGACCCGAGGATACATTATTTCCGTCATGCCCGCAATATGGGAGCCGCTGTGGCGCGTAATGAGGCCTTGAGGAGGGCAAGAGGAAAATATATCGCCTTCTTGGACTCCGATGACGTATGGGCTCCGAATAAGTTGGAGAAGCAGATAGCCTTCATGGAGCAAAACGGGTATGACTTTAGCTATACGGCTTATAGAAGAACCGATAAGTCTCTGCGCATCTCCGGCCCCCGACACATCACTCGAGCGGGGATGTATGCTTTTTGCTGGCCGGCTTGCCAGACAGTTATGTACAAGCGGGAACGAATAGGACTGATACAGATATCGGACTTACGGAAGAACAACGACTACGCTATGTGGCTCCATGCGATAGAGAAAGCCGATTGTTACCTGTTGGACGAAGAACTGATGTACTACAATAAGCACAAGGGTTCGATCAGCGATGCCAAGATATACGTGCTGTTGAAATGGCATTACCGTTTATGGCGTCAGGAAATGCAATACTCTCCTTTCATGGCTTTGGTTTATACCGTGATCAATGCTGTTTCAGGACTATATAAGAAAATCCGATACATATCCCCAACGCCCAGATAAAGAACATGAAATCCGAATATAGGTTATATAAGCACGCTTGGGTATATGCAGGTTGTCCCGACCAAGAGAGCAGGTTGACTTCTGACGAGGCAACCGCCTTATTGCGTCAAGGAGGATGGATGGTGAGGAATGTATATGACTTTGATATTCCGTCTGAATCCAGGTTCTGGTTTGTGATCAAAGACAGCTTTGAGGAGATGGATACTTTCCCGAAAAAGATTCAGCACTATATCAGCAAGGCTAATGAGGCGTTTGAGATCCGACCCATATCGAAGGAAAGAATGATTGCGGAGGGATATGAGGTATATTGCGAGGCATTTGACCACTATACGATTCAAGAGTGGAAACAGAGTAAGGACGAATTTATCCGCTCCTTAGATAATCCTGCCTACGAATTCTGGGGATGTATCTTTAAGGAAACGGGCAAGCTGGAAGCCTGGCTCATATGCCATCCTATGGGTCATATGGTATCGAAAGTGTCGTCCAAGGCCAATCCGGCTTATTTGCCCAAGTATTATCCGATGTACGGCTTGAATCATCGGATACACGAGTACTATTTGAAAGAAAAGAAAGTGCAGTATATACTCAGCGGCTCGAGAACCGCGACGGATCATTCGAATATCCAAACATTTTTGATGGAGAAGTTCGGTTACAGAAAGGCTTATTGCCGATTGAAAATATATTATAGATGGTGGTTAGGGCTGATGGTGAGATGTCTGTATCCCTTCCGGAGATTAATCAAGATCGTGCCGGTTAGAGCCCTTCTAAACATGCACGAGATGCAGAGTTAAGAAATGAAGACCGTTAAATACATATTCGATCGCCTAATGGCTTTGTTCGGACTGATGATTCTGTGGCCGGTATTGCTGGTTGTGGCCCTACTGGTTCGAGTGAAGATGCCGGACGGACCGGTTTTGTTCAAGCAACAACGTGTCGGCAAAGACGGAAGGCTGTTCACTATCTATAAG